>MU158602.1:7723-31674 GCA_015711895.1 Candidatus Solincola tengchongensis
AGGGGGGTGGTCCTCTTGAGGGCCCTCCGCGTCACGTACTCCGAGATCTCCTGGATCGTGCGCCGGCGCATGCATTCCACAATGTCACGCTTGCCCTCGAAGTGCTGGTAGAGGATGGGTTCGGTGATCCCGGCCTGGGCGGCGATGTCCGCGGTGGTACAGGAATAATAACCCTTGCGGGCCAGGCATCTTTCCGCCGCCTTGAGTATGCTCTCCTTCCTTTTCTCGGCCGGCAGCCTCTTTCTGGCCATCTTCCCCCTACCGCTTCTTGTGGCCGCTACGCTTCCCTAGGGTCGCGGTCCCGTCTCCCGGGAATGCTTCAGCCTGCCTCGGCGATCTTACCCTGCAGACTTAATAAAAGAACCGGTTACTAAATTTGGTATAGATCATATCATATCTTGTTTATTTTTTAAGGGATTTGATTCCAGGTCAATAGTAGGGATTCGGTCCCCGGTCAGGGCAAACACGAAGGATCCGGCAATCGATCAGGATTGGCTTTAACGCAACTCCCCCTGCCCTTCTTCGGCAGTTCCTTCCACCCCCGTTGCTTCTCCGGTATCCTTCCACTCGGGATGGTCCTGCCGGCGACCCTCCGCCTTGGCCCGCAGCCAGGCGCGCACGGCGGCCTTCCTCTCCTCGGGGTCATCAAGGTCGTAGACGCGACCGTCTATCTCCAAGCGTCTTCCGTCCACCGCCCTCACCTTGACCGTATTGGGTCGCCCGGGCTCCTTGCCGTGCCCGGTCGAGTCCGCCCCGTCGCGGAAGCACATGGGGCTCCTTGCCGTGCCCGGTCGAGTCCGCCCCGTCGCGGAAGCACATGTTGCGGCTCTTCTTGCCGCGGGTGAGTGCCTCGGGTTTCTCCGGCGCTGCTGAGAGGCCCGCCGGGACTCGTTCCCCACGCTTTAGATGTTACTCGGCTGGAAATCGGGCGGGCTTGACACGGGAAGGGATTTTGTCTGCCGGCCCAAGGCCGGGGATGGGATGAACGGGCTGAGGGCTCTATCGCGGCCAGGTCGCTTTGCAGCGGCTCGTAGGGGCGAGTGCAAGGTTTCGTCGTCCTCTCGGGTCGGGGCTTCAGAGCCGGTCGGCCGAGGCGTCCGTATCAACCTCTGGAGGGGCGCGGGAGACCCAAGCGCTTCTGGCTCAAGGCGGCCAGCTTGAGCAGCCAGGGATACTGGCGGGCCCTGATCCCCAGGAAGCGGGTCTGGATGAACTCCAGGATCACCCCCACGGAGTCCAGGGTATCGAGGTAGGCGTAATCGATGGTCATCCCCAACTGTTTTAGGGTACCCCTCTGGAGTATCCCAATCCCCGCCGCCCTGGCCGCCTCCAACCTTTCCTCCAGGTTGTCCACCGCGAAGCCCAGGTGGTGGAGCCCTTCATCCCTGTCCCCCAGCGTGTGGAGGTGACAGCTGTCCCCTGCCGGTCTCTGGCTGAGCTCAAGCTGGATCCTCCCGCTGTACCCCATGGCGATACGTCCCTTGAGGGTGGTCTCCCTCCCGCGGTCCAGACAGTAAGCCGTCTCGCCCTCGAGAACCAGCCAGGGTCCGATGCCGAAGACCTCCTCGAAACGGCGGATGGTGCTCTCCATGTCCCTGACCACCAGGCCTATCTGGGCCAGGCGCGGCATGTGCAGGAGTTCCCTCGAGGACATGGCCCCTCCTTTCAGCGACGGCGGGGCGGGAGTTGGGCGAGGATGTTGGCCACCCCGCGCACCAGGTTCTCCTCGTATACCTCCCGTGGGTATTTGCGGAAGTTCATCCAGTGGATGACCGTCGATTCCACCATGCCCACGATCATAACCGCGGTGATATAGATGCGTTCCGGAGGCACGGCGTCGGTGTCCGTGTAGTAGGTTATGCGGTCCTTCACCAGGTCTATGATGGAGGACCTGATCTCGGTCACTCTCTCCTGGGAACGCTTGTCCACATTGAGGTCGGTATCGTAGATCAGGCGGAACCCGGATTCGGAATAATCCACGAAGTCGAAGTAGGACCGCACCCCGCTGCGGATGGCGGTTATCCAGTCCACTTCGGAAGTGTCCGGTTTGAGCAGCGACTGGCGGAGGTTCTCTCCTGCCCTATCGATGATGGCCAGGAGGAGGTCGAGCTTGCTCGGGAAATGCCGGTAGAGTATGGGCTTGGTCACCTGCGCCCTCTCGGCGATGGTGTCCATGAGAGCGCCGTGGTATCCGAATTCGGCGAAGGTTTCCAGGGCGGCGTCAAGGATGACCTTTTTCCGCTCCGGGGCCGGAAGGCGTTTCTTCACCCGGTTGTTCCCTGAATCTCTCATGTCTTCTTCCATGTTTCCACCCGGTAATATATTACCATCGGGTGAAGTCGCATAAAACCTCTCCCGCATCCGTTTCCTTCTTGGGGCGGCCTCCTCATTACGCTCGCGGCACCGCTATGGCGGTAGTCTAAGACGGGGCGGGGCACGGGCCGAGCCGGGATCAATCAGGGACGGAGAAGGAGAAGACGCTTCCCTCGCCGGGCGTGGATTCCACCTCCAGGCGCCCCTTCCAGCGGCTCACTATACGTCGCACGGTGGATAGGCCAATGCCGAGCCCTGGAGATGAATCGTCCATCCTCTGGAAGGGCTCGAAGAGGCGCCCGAGTTGTTCCTCCGGGATCCCCGGCCCGTTGTCCTTCACGCACACCACCGTCTCCCCGCCCTTTTTCCGCGAGCCGACCCGTACCAGGGGGGAGGGGTGGCGGAGGTTGAACTTCACCGCGTTGTCCAGCAGGTTGGCCATCACCTGCTTGAGGAGGGCGGGGTCCGCGTTTACCGTGCGCCGGTCGAGCTCCAGTTCCAGGCGTGCGGAGGGAGCCCGCTCCTTCATGCCGAGCTCCTCCCACACCTGGAGCACCAGCTCCTCCAGATCCACCTCCCTCCAATTTTCCGGCTGCAGGCCGGACCTTGCCATCTCCAGGATGGAGGAGATGATGTCCTCCATCCCCCGGCAGGCCCTGGAGATGTATTCGAAGTACTCCATCTCCCCGGGTTCGAGTTTTCCCTCCGCGGCGGCTCGAGCCAGGGCGGCGAAACCCTCGATGCTGGTCAGGGGGGCCCGCAGGTCATGGGAGACCATCTGGGCGAAGGCCTCCAGATCCTGGTTGCGTTCCTGAAGCTCGATTTCCAGGCTCTTCCTTTCGGTGATGTCCAGGTCCATGCAGAAGACCTCCTTGCATTCCCCTCCTCTCCTTATGGGGAAGATGGTCGAGTACACCCAGCGCGTCCGTCCATCCCTGTCGCGCGTGGCCCATTCCCGGGGCGGCGCCGGCTCACCGCCCGCCCAGAGCCGCTCCAGTTCGCGTATGAACTCCCCCGCGTCTTCCGGGGTGAGGATGAGCTGGTCCAGCGTCTTCCCGAGAGCTTCCTCCCGGCTGTAACCGTAGAGGGCCTCAGACGCCCTGTTCCAGAAGGTGACCCTGCCCTCGCGGTCGTAGCCCTGCACGGCAACCAGGGGAGCCTGGTCGACGGCCGCCTCGAAGCGCTCTCTGGCCTCCAGGGCCACTTTCTCCTCGAAGGCGGTGGCGTCGATGGCCTCGGGTATCTCCTTGACCAAGCTGAGGAAGAGAGGCCGTTCGCTTCTCTTGATCACTGTCCCCGTGACCGCGCACCTCTTGCGGCTTCCGTCCTTGCACAGGCCGGTGCCCACGAAACCGAAGAACTCGCCCCGGCGTGTCTTGAGCAACTCCTGCTCGGAGAGGTTCCTCTCGTCGGGGATGTGGAGGTCCTGCACTCGCATGGCAAGGAGCTCCTCCTCGGAATAGCCGGTGAGCTCCGTGGCCGCGGGATTGACCTCCAGGATGTTCCCCTCCAGGTCGTGGAGGAAGATGGCGTCGCTGGCCTGTTCGAAGAGCAGCTGCAGCCTCTCCTCGGCCTGCTCGGCTCGCCGCTCGGCGAGCTTCTGGGCGGTCAGGTCCCTGAGGACCGCCAGGGTATACACCCCGTGTTCGTCGTGCATGATGGAGGCGGTCAGCTCCAGGCACATCTCCCGTCCATCCTTGTGGTACACCCATATCTCGTAGGTGGGAGGGAGCTCCTCGCCCGCCTGGCGCCGACGGTACCTGTCCATGACCTCCTCCCGGTAGGCGGGGACCACGAACTCCAGAAAGGGTCGGGAGGTGAGTTCCTCGGCCGTGTACCCGGTCATCTCGCAGAGCTTGGGGTTCACGTAAACGAACCTGTCGCCTCTGGCCAGGGCGATACCGGCGTTGACGTTCTCCACCAGATGGCGGTAGCGCTCCTCCGCTTCCCGACGCTCCATGCGGGCCCGGTAGGCCTCCCACTGGCGCCTCACGGTGAGCGCCACCCGCTTGAACTGCAGGAGCCCCGAACGTTTGATGACGTAATCGTCGGCTCCCTCGCGGAGGGCCAGAGAGGCCACCTCCTCGTTGCCCTGGCCGGTCAGGAGGATGAAGGGCAGCTCGGGATCCCTTTTCCTCACCTCCTTCAGGAGGTCGATACCGTTCATCCCCGGCCCCAGGACGTAGTCGCTGATCACCACCTGGAACCCGTCCTCGTCGAGCATCCGCAGCGCTTCCTCCGCCGTGGCCGCGGAGGTTATCTCCAGGCCGGAATCCTCCCTTTCCAGGCTGCGGCGGATGAGCAGGGCGTGGTCCGGGTTGTCCTCCACGTGCAGGACACGTATCTTCTCTTCCATAAGGACCCCGATGCATTATTACCGCGAGACCGCGGTGTACGATGCCCACAATCGGGCCTAAAACCATTTTATAGGAAAGTGAAATATTTCGGACTCTTTATTGTCAGCCTGGCCCCTCGGTTATGTGTTCGCTGGTCATGGGCGGAATTACGGCGAGGGCATTCCGGCTTTTCCCGATGGGTTCTTCCTTCCCGCTTCCGGTCTCCGCGTTCGTTTCCGCCGCTACTCACCGCCGATCTCCGTCGGCGCGGAAGACCTCTTTACTTTGGGTCGTTCAAAGGATTCGGAGATCGGCTTGCCCTTTCCGTCGCTCGGATGTCGGTTTTTTGATTGTCAAGCCAATCCTGCGGTGGTGTCCGTGGACTGTCCTCTATAGAGACCGGCCGCGCTCCCCATATACGGATGCACGTCTATAATGCTTGCATGGTCGATTTCATGTACGTGGACGATGCCGAGAGCCTCCGGGAGGCGGTCCGTCACCTCGGACGTTGCCGCCGCTTATCGGTGGACCTGGAATCGGACAGCTTTCACCATTACGGGGACCGCATCTCTCTCCTGCAGTTCAGCGACGGTCGCCGGGCATACATCGTCGACACCTTGAGGGTGGACCCGCATCCCCTGTCCGAGCTTCTGGGAGACGTTTCCAGGGAAAAGGTCTTCCACGACGCGGACTACGACGGACGCATGATACTGACCTTTCTGGGGGTGAGGCCCTCGCCCGTCTTCGATACCATGATCGCCGCGCGCATATTGGGAAAGGAAAAGGTGGGCTTGGCCGACCTCATGGAGGAGTACCTGGGCATCGCCATGGACAAGGCCCTCCAGAAGGCGGACTGGTCCCGCCGCCCCCTGGCGCGGGAAATGCTCCACTACGCCGCCTTGGACGTGCTGTACCTCCTCGAGATAAGGGACAGGATGGAGGAGGAGATGGCTAGGCTGGGGCGGTTGGAATGGGCACGGGAGGAGTTCCGGCTCGTGGTGGAGGGACTCTCTCCCATGCCGGAACGGAAGCCCGATTTCACCCGGGTGAAAGGAGCCAGGGAATTGGATCCCCACCGCCTGGCCGTTCTCCAGAAGCTTCTGGAATGGAGGGAGGAACGGGCGAGGAGGATGGACCTCCCCCCCTTCAAGGTGGTCGGGGCGGAAAGGCTGCTCAAGCTGGCGGAGACCGTTCCCCGCAACCGCCGGGAACTGGAGGCTTCCGGCGCCCTCTCACCCCGCCAGATACGGAGCTTCGGCGAGGAGGTATTGAGGGTCGTGGAGGGAGGTTGGAGGGAACCGCCGGAACGCTGGCCTCGCTTTCCGGCCCCCGAGAGGGTCAAGAGGGATCTGGAGGCGGAGAGGCTGTTGCGCCGGTTCAAGGAGGCCAGGGACCGCCGCGCGGCGGAGCTGGGCCTGGACCCCGGTTTCCTCCTCCCCAACGCTTCCCTCAAGGAGCTCGCCCGGAGGAAGCCGCGCGGGCTGGAGGACATCCGGAAAAGCGGCATCCTCAAGGAATGGCAGCTCAAGGAGATGGGCGCCGCCCTGGCGGCGTGCATCGGGTGAGGGTCCTTTGGTTCGACCTAGGGCACCCTCCGGTTCGGTTGCCAGAAAATGGTTGAAGGCACGAGAAATCCGGCTTCACCGGTAACCGTCTTCGAGGACTGTATCGGGGACTGGCTTTGGTATGCTAAAATTGGCAACTATGGAACTCAAGGGCCTTATCCTTTCAGGCGGGGAAGGGACGCGCCTGCGTCCCATAACCCACACCAGCGCCAAGCAACTGGTGCCGGTGGCCAACAAGCCGAGCCTCTGCTACGGACTGGAAGCCCTTCGCGACGCCGGCCTGCGGGACATCGGCATCATCGTCGGCGACACCGAGGAGGAGATCCGCGAGGCGGTGGGCGACGGCTCGCGCTGGGGTGTTAGGATCACCTACATCAGGCAAGAGGCCCCGCTGGGGCTGGCCCACGCCGTGCTCACGGCCGCCGATTTCCTGGGGGACACGCCTTTCGTGATGTACCTGGGGGACAACCTGATAAAGGAGGGGATCACCGCCTTCGTGGAGGAGTTCCGCAGCAAGGAGGTGGACGCCCTCATCCTCCTGGCCCACGTCGTCGATCCCCAGAGGTTCGGCGTTGCCCGCCTGGAGGGAAGCCGGGTCGTGGAGCTGGTCGAGAAACCCAAGGACCCTCCCAGCGACCTGGCCCTGGTGGGCGCATACATGTTCCGGCCGGTCATCCTGGAAGCGGCCCGGGCCATCAAGCCCTCCTGGCGCAACGAGCTGGAGATAACCGACGCCATACAGCACCTCATCAACCACGGTTACCGCGTGGAGGCCCACATCATAAAGGGCTGGTGGAAGGACACCGGGCGCCTTGAGGACCTCCTGGAGGCCAACCGTATGGTCCTTGAGGACCTGGAGCCCCGTTGCGACGGGGAGGTGGACGGGGAGAGCCGCGTGCTGGGGAGGGTAGTGGTGGAGGAGGGAGCGGAGATAATCCGCTCCACGCTGCGAGGGCCTTCCATCATCGGACGCGGTTCCCGTATCGTGGATTCCTATATCGGGCCCTTCACCTCCATCTATTATGAGGTCACCGTGGAGGGCAGTGAGCTGGAACACTCCATCATCATGGAGAACAGCGTAATCCGGAACATACCCGGTCGCATCGAGGACAGCCTCATAGGGAAGAACGTGGAGATCACCAGGTCCTTCGACCTCCCCAAGACCTTCCGCTTCATGCTGGGAGACAATTCCAAGGTAGGGCTGATATGAGGTCCAGGGTGGGGCTGATATGAGGTGGCGGGGATGATCGAGGGGCTGCGGGTAAGGGAGCTGCCGTCCCGGTCGCATGTCCGGGGCTACACGGTGGACCTCTGGCAGGGAGAAGAAGCGCCCCCCGCCTCATATGCCAGACTGCATCACGTCTTTCCCGGATGCGTCGAGGCTTGGTGGGTGAGGGAGATCACGCCGGAACGTGTCGTCTGCCTGCGGGGCATGATCAAACTGGTGGTATTCGACCGCCGGGAGGGATCTCCCACCCGTGAGGAAGTGGTGGAGGTCTACCTGGGGGAGTACCGCTTCCGGGAGGTGGAGATACCGCCCGGCGTGCTCCTGGGGTGGAAGGCTGTGGGGCACGAGCCCGCCCTTGTGCTCCGGTACGCGGAGGCCGCGGAGGAGGGACGGAGGCTGAGCCCGGAGGAGGCCGGTGTGCCCTACGACTGGGAGATCGTCATGCGTTGAGGGAAGAGAGGGAAGAGGAAAGCGGCCCATGCGTTTGCTGGTCACCGGGGGATGCGGGTTCATCGGCAGCAATTTCATCCGCCACCTCATGCGGGAACATCCCGAGGACGAGGTGTTGAACCTGGACAAGCTCACCTACGCCGGGAATCCCGAGAACCTGCGCGACGTGGAGGGTGATCCGCGCTACACGTTCCTCAAAGGGGACATCTGCGAGGAGGCGGATGTGAGGAAGGCCTTCGAATGGGGGCCGGAGGCGGTGGTCAACTTCGCCGCCGAGACGCACGTGGACCGCAGCATCACCGACCCCGAGGCCTTCGTGCGCACGGACGTCCTGGGGACCTTCCGGCTGCTCGAAGCGGTCCGGGGGGCGGGTGTCCGATTGGTGCACATAAGCACGGACGAGGTCTACGGGAGCATCGCAGAGGGGTCCTTCACCGAGGAGAGCCCCCTGCGGCCCAACAGCCCGTACGCGGCCTCCAAGGCGGGAGCGGACCTCCTGGTGCGCTCCTACGTGCGCACTTACGGGACAGACGCGTTGATCGTGCGCAGCTCAAACAACTACGGGCCTTACCAGTACCCCGAGAAGGTCATCCCCCTGTTCATAACCAACCTCCTGGAGGGGAGGAAGGTCCCTCTCTACGGCGAGGGAGCCAACGTGAGGGACTGGCTCTTCGTGGAGGACAACTGTCGGGCCATCGACCTGGTGCTCCGCAGGGGGGAGAGCGGCGGGGTGTACAACGTGGGAGCCGGGCAGGAGAGGAGCAACCTGGAGCTGACCCGCTCCATACTGGCCCTTCTGGGTATGGGTGAGGAGCACATCCAGAAGGTCCCCGACCGGCCGGGCCACGACTTCCGCTACTCCCTGGACTGCACCAGGATACGCTCCCTGGGATGGGAGCCCCTCTATGACCTGGAGAGGGGCCTGCGGGAGACGGTCCGCTGGTACCGCGAGAACCGAGACTGGTGGATGCCCATAAAAAGCGGCGAGTTCCGGGAATATTACCGGCGCCGCTACGGGGACATCTGAGCGGGACGGCCCCTTACCCGCTGGGCGGTCGGGGGCTCTTGCTCCGGGGAGGAGCAGATGAGGAGGGCTCCCGGACCGTGGACCTCGTCGGGGGTATGACCTGGGGCGCGCGGTCGTGTTTCCTCACCTTGCAACGACGCGGAAGGCCGCCCCGCCCGTGGTCATCAACCGTTTCCGGCGCATCATGGCGACTGTCTGGAATGGAAACCATCCCCTTTTCTCGAACTATTATTTATGGAATGTAGTGATTAGAATAAGCCCGTCGGGATCGACGGACCTTGACTTGCGGAGGTAGGGGAGATGAAGCTTTCCGTGGTCATCCCCGTTTACAACGAACGAAACACCATAAAGGAGGTACTGAGGCGGGTTCGCCAGGTGGACCTGGGAGACATCGAGAAGGAGATCGTGGTGGTGGACGACGGCTCCACGGACGGGACGCGGGACATCCTGGCCATGGAGGAGAACTCCGCCACCCGGGTGATCTACCACCCGGAGAACAGGGGGAAGGGCGCCGCGGTGCGCACGGGGCTCCAGGCGGCCACCGGCGACCTGATCATCATCCAGGACGCCGACCTGGAATATGATCCCGAGGACTACCCCAAGCTCATGGAGCCCATCCTCAAGGGCAAGGCGGAGGTGGTCTACGGTTCCCGCTTCACCGGCCCGCGCAAGAACATGCTCTTCTGGCATTACGTGGGGAACCGTTTCCTGGCCCTGGTGACCAACATCCTCTACAACACCACCCTCTCGGACATGGAGACCTGTTACAAGCTCTTCACCCGCAAGGCGCTGGAGGGGATAACCCTCAGGTCGGACCGCTTCGACATCGAGCCGGAGATAACCGCCAAGATATTGAAGAAGAAGATCCGCATCTTCGAGGTGCCCATCTCCTATTCGGGGCGGGAGATTGAGGAAGGCAAGAAGATTACCTGGAGGGACGGCTTTCCCGCCCTCTGGGCGCTCATCAAGTACCGTTTCGTGGATTGACGGAAGAAACGGCGGGGGCACGTCGAGGCGCCCCCGCCGTCATTCTACTTCGCGCGTCCGTTACTTCAGGCTCTCGATGAAGGTATCCACGTCGATGGCCGGGAGGGTCATGATGCGCACCGTCCCGCGCGAAGCGAGCTGGACCGAGATGCGGGCGATGGTCTCGTTGTTGGGGGCCTCCACGATGTTGATGAAGTCGTACTGTCCGAGCACCACGTACTGCCCGACCACCTTCCCCCCCATAGCCTCCACGTCCTTGTTCACTTCCTTGATGCGGTCCGGGTTCTTGGTGAGGGTGGCGCAGCCCTCGTCGGTGAGCCGGCTGATGAGGATGTAGGTCGCCATCTGCCCTCCTCCTTTCTCTTCCCTTTTGCTTTTTGCCCCGACAATAACACTTAATACCCTGTGAACCGGCGACCTAAACGGGCGGACGGCCCCCTCTTCGCCCGCCGCGCCGCTTTTTCGCCGCGAGATCGTCACCGTTTTCCTTCGGGCTCACCGTCATATGCCCGCGGCCGTGTGAAGGGAATGGGGATATGGGGGATGAATAGATGCTATGGTTATGGGTGAAGACGGGACTCGGAGGTAGGGATATATGCCAGCCGAGGGGAAGAGGTGCAAGGTGATAGTGGTCTACCACCCGGATTTCGCCGCCCAGGGCTACCCGGCGCTGCGGGAGAGGATCGCCCCCGCCTTCGAGGAGCTAAGGACAAGGGGCCTCCTGGATAAAGAGGAGGTAAGCCTTATGGAGCCCAGGCCGGCGGAGGAGGAGCTGGCCGAGGAGGTGCACACGGAGGGGCACATACAGGGAGTGAAGAGGAGCGGATATTACCAGGTGGCACTGCTGTCCGCGGGTTCGGTGATCCTCGGGGCGGAGGAGGTGGCAAGCGGGAAGGCGGACGCGGCCTTCTGTTTCACGGGCACCGCTGGCCATCATGCCTCGAGGGACGGATTCTGGGGGTTCTGCTACCTGAACGACGTGGCCATGGCCCTGGTCCGGCTGCGCCGGGAGGGCCGGGGGAGGAGGGTGGCCATCCTGGACATCGACCCGCATTTCGGTGACGGCACCAGGGACATCCTGGGAGAGGACCCGAAGGTCCTGCACGTGAACCTCCATTCCGGGTATGTGATGCGGGGGTCAGGCGGCTCGAACAACCTGGACCTGGCCCTCTTCCATGATGCCGGGGATGCCCAGTTCCTGCACGCCGTGGACAGGGCTCTGGAGGCGGTGGGGAGATTCCGGCCCGAACTGTTGTTCGTGGTCTTCGGGCACGACAGCCACCGCGACGATTACGGGGCCTTTGAGCTGAGCGACGGGGTGTACCGGGAATTCGCCCTCCGGGTCAAGAGGTCCTTTCCCTCCGGGGTCGTCTACGTCCTCTCAGGCGGTGCCCGTCCCCACGTCGCCAGGCGGGCCATCGGAGACGTGGTGGAGGTCCTCGCCGCGACAAGCCCGTAGGATGATGGACGGCGAAACGAGGTGCAGGGAAGGATGAGGAGGATGCTCGGAGGAGCAAGACGGGGGAACGGCGGAGGGGATGGAAAGCAGGCGAAGAGCGCCTCAAGGGCGGTGAGGTCGCGGGTCCGGGCCATGCCCTTGGTCTTGCTGGCCTCCCTTTTCCTGGCCGGGGGGCTCGGCCTTTCGGTCCCCGGAGCCGCGCGCCCGGTCGCCTACGCCGCCTCTCCTCCCCGCGTCGCCCTGACCTTCGACGACGGATACGGGCTGGACCACCGTTTGCTGGAATTTCTTTCCTCCCAGGGCATTAGGGCCAGCGCATTCCTCATCGGTTCCTGGGCGCAGCGGAATCCTTCCCTGGTGCAGGAGATGAACGCCCTCGGGTGGGACGTGTGCAACCACACCTGGAGCCATTCCTTCCTCACCCGGGTCCCCGATGAACAGATAGTGTCCGAGCTCAACGCCTGTCAGGCGGTCATCGGGTCCCTCACCGGCCAGCACTGGCCTCTCTTTCGGCCCCCTGGAGGATTTATCGACGACCGGGTGAGGGCAGTGGCTGCGGCGGCGGGATATACCCCGGTGATGTGGGACCTGGACAGCGGCGACTCCCGAGGGGTGGAGTATTCCGTGCCCGAGAGGGTCTCCTTCATGGTCAACGCCTCCCGAGACGGCAGCATCCTGCTCTTCCATTTCGGGGGCAAGCACACCTACGAGCTGGTGACCGGTGTGGTCCAGGGCTTGCGGCAGAGGGGGTTCTGCTTCGTCACGGTCACCGAGCTCTACGGGCTGAAGAACCTGGTGAGGGGAGGAGACTCCGGGCCCGGACAGGCCGCGCCGTCACGGGAATTCATATTCGCCGAGGGGTGCACCAGCGAGGGCTTCGCGGAGAGGATACTGGTCTTCAACCCCCATTCGGAGGCGGTCAGGCTGAGGGCGGACCTCCATTCCGGCGGAGAGGTACGGTCGGTGGAATGCGAGGTGCCTCCCCTCCGGCGCATAACCATCGACGTGAACCGGGAGCTTCCAGGCCGCGGCGAGGTGGCCGCCGTGCTGTTGGCTGATGGGGAGGTGGTTGCCGAGAGGACGGTCCTTTTCAACCGGGGTGCGGGCCTCACCGGCGGTTTCACCGCGACCGGCATCTCCTGTCCCTCCCGCATCCATTACTTCCCCGAGGGAACGGCCCTGGAGGGTTTCGAGGAGTACCTGGCTCTCTTCAACCCCGGCCCCATGGACGCGAGGGCCGAGTTGGAACTCGTGGCGGACGGCGCGTCCAGGTCGGAGAGCGTGGAGGTCCCGGCGAGGCGAAGGGTCACCGTGGGTTTGAAAGGCCTGGCCCCTCAGCCGGAATATTCCCTTGTGGTGAGGTCGGACAACCCCCTGGCGGCCGAGAGGTCCCGCTATTTCACAT
Organism: Candidatus Solincola tengchongensis; assembly: GCA_015711895.1. GTDB lineage: Bacteria > Actinomycetota > Geothermincolia > Geothermincolales > RBG-13-55-18 > Solincola_A > Solincola_A tengchongensis. The sequence continues at coordinate 20,494 of MU158602.1, forward strand.
TCCAGAATCTGGTAACAGGTGGAAGTGTCTCCGGGGGAGAAGCGCAGCCCCGGCCGGAATGGTTCTTCGCCGACGGGACCACCCGAGAAGGATTTCAAGCCTTCCTCAGCGTTTATAATCCGTGCACCGAGACCACCTGGGTGAGCGTTTCCCTGAAAGGCGGCGGGGAAGAGGCGGCAGAGGAGCGCTTTCTGCTCCCCGCAGGGGCCAGGAGAAGCCTCTCCCTGAATCCGCTGCTCCCTCCGGACACGGATTATACCCTGAGGGTGCGGAGCCTGCTCCCCATAGTCGCGGAGCGCTCCTTTTATTTCCGCAAGGGAAACATCGTGGGGGGTTCCGGAACCCAGGGGACGCGGGAGCCCGCGGAGAGCTGGTATTTCGCGGAGGGGAGCACCGACGGCGGCTTCTCGGAGTCGCTCGTGCTCTGGAACCCCTGGAAGGTGGAGGAGGAGGCGGAGGTCAGGTTCTATACCGGTGACGGCATGGTGGAGAGGTCCTACCTCCTTCCCGAGGAGGGCAAGCTGGTCGTGGACGTCGCCGCCGAGGCGGGCCGGTGCCCGGAGTTGTCCGTAGAGGTGAGGTCCTCCCCCGGAGTGGTCGCCGAAAGGCTCCTCTATTTCGAGGCCGACCTCAGGCGGTGATCGACGGCTGTCGGGATTTGATCGGCGCCTCGTGGTCCTTGCCCTGATGGTCCTTGCCCTAATGGAAATGAAAGTCGTTTTCCGTCTCCCCTCCTTGCCGTGCGCAGGATTTGCCCGCCATGCTTGCGGCGGAGGCTTAAAAATTTCATGAATACCGGGACCTCGGCTCTTTTTTCGAAGAAGGGGATCGATCTCGGCGAGAGCTTTATGAGTAGAAAAAGATCGGGAGAAAACCCTTACGGTTCGGATGAACAGCGAATAAATGCGATAAAAAGGATGCCGTATCGTTTCGGCGGGCATTTCGTGTTTGAAGAGAGTGGAACCCCCCACTCATACTGGCAAAACGAGCAAAGTCGGTATAACCAAAATGTAAAGAAAACGGGGATCTTTACATGTTCTATCCTGGGTAAACGGCATTATCCCGGGCTTGTGAAGCGAAGAGTCCGGGGGTACTGGAGCAGAGAAGGAAAGTTGCGACGCCTGCCGTTCCGTGGTGATATTATCTTGAAGTACGGGGCGTTTAGCTCAGCGGGAGAGCGCCTGCCTTACAAGCAGGAGGTCGTGGGTTCAAATCCCGCAACGCCCACCAGATAAAGGGCCTTGCAGGGGCATCGATGTCCCGGCGGGCTTTTCTTTTTTCTCTCCGAGGTTCGGAGTCCGATGCGAGGCTTATTGCCGGATTTCGTGAGGTAACGTCGTTTTGGGAAGACGGAAAGAGGGCAAAGCGGGAGGAAAAGAAATAAAAAGTTTACTCAAAGGTAGAAAATTATAATTCAAGATGTTGGGTAATTTAGATTAATTGGTTATGATGAATAGATAATAGGATAAAAAAAGAGCAAGAAGCCGAGATTAAAATTACTGAAAAGTAGAAAAATTCATTTCTGTCTTGCGCAACATATTTGCGCCCTCAGGCGAAAGGTGAGGGATGACCAAGACCAGTTGGCCCGAGATCCTGAAAAAGTCCGCGGAGCTCTTCAGCAGGAAGGGGTACGGCGCCACCACCCTGGAGGACATTGCCCGGGAGCTGGGGATAACCAAGCCCACGCTCTACCACTATATAGAGACCAAGAGCGAACTACTCTACTGCATCTGCGACCAGGCCGTGAGCAGGCTGCTCGACAGGGCCAGGGAGATCCAGGCCTCGGATATGGAAGCGGAGGAGAAGCTGGGAGAGCTCATACGCCTGCACCTCTCCCTGTTCTCGGAATACGGGGACTTCGCCAGCGTCTTCTTCGCCGAGGAGAAGGAGCTCCCGGAGCGCCAGCGGGCGCGCATCCGCTCCCTGAGCCGGGAGTACGAAAGGATCCTTCGCGCCACGCTGCGACAGGCGGTGGAGGAGGGAGTATTCCGGGAGATGGACGTGCCCATGACCGCGCGCATCATCTCGGGCATGTGCAACTGGCTCCCGGCTTGGTACAAGAGGAGCGGCCCCCTGTCCACGGACGAGATCGCCTCGATGTTCCTGGAGTTCGTGGTGCGCGCCTGCGAGAGGCGCCCCGAAGACGAGGCGGGAGGCAAAGACAAGCAAAGGACCAAGAGCGGAGGGAAGGAGCGGAGATGAGGACCGGAAGCGAGTACCTGCAGAGCATAAGGGAGATGAACCTCCCGCTGTACATCGACGGGGGGAAGGTGGACAACGCCCTGGACCACCCGGCGGTGAGGGCCGCTGCGGAGGCGGTGGCCTTCACCTTCGACCTAGTGAGCGACGAGAGGTGCAGAGACATGATGACCAGGACATCGCACCTCACCGGCGAACCGGTACCCATATTCCAGCACGTGCCCCAGAGCGTCGACGACCTGGTGGCCAAGGTCAAGGTGACGCGCTTCTGTAACCGTCGGCTGGGGATATGCTCCTTCCGCTGCATCCAGAACGCCTACGCTCCCCTGCTCTATATCACCGCAAAGGTGGACGCGGAGAGGGGCACCTCCTACCATCGCCACGCGGTGAACTGGATACGGTACATGCAGGAGAACGATTTTTTGGCCTGCCCGGCCATAACCGACCCCAAAGGTCACCGCAAGATAAGGGCCTGTGATCAGCCGGACCCCGACATGTACCTCCGGGTAGTGAAGAAAGACAGTGAGGGGATAGTGCTCAGGGGCGCCAAGCTCCACCAGACGGGTGCGGCCATCTCCCACGAGAAACTGGTGCTGCCCTGCACCACGCACCGCCGGGGCTCGGAGGACTACGCCGTAGCCTGCGCCATACCGACCACCACCCCGGGTCTCATCCACATCTCCGTGCGCCATTCGCAGGACGACCGCCGGGTGGAGGGGGCGGAGATCGACCTGGGGAACTTCCGCTACGGAGTCCACGAGTGCGTGGTCATCTTCGACGACGTCTTCGTCCCCTGGGAGCGGGTGTTCCTCTGCGGGGAGGTGGATTACCTGGATGAGTTCGTGGGCCTATTCGGTTCCTCGCATCGTCCGACCACCGGGGGTTGTAAGGCGGGGTGGGCCGACGTCCTCATAGCCGCCACCCAGCTGGTGGCGCGGTATCACGGGTTGGAGGACGCTTCCCACGTCCGGGACAAGCTGTTGGACATGATGGCCATATCCGAGACCATGTATTCCTGTGGCGTCGCCGCGGCCATGCATGGCTACGAGCTGCCCAACGGGGGTTACGTGGCCGATCCGGTGCTGGCCAACAACACCAAGTACTACGCCTCGCGCGCGGTCTTCGACCTCATCCGCCTCGCCGAGGACATAACCGGCGGTATCCTCGCCTGCTGTCCGAGCGAGAAGGAACTGAGGAACCCGGAGATAGGTCATTACCTGGAGCGCTTCTTCAAGGGAGCGCATGACGTCCCGGCGGAGCACAGGATCCGTATGGTGCGGCTCATTGAGAACATCTCCTGGGGTCTGGGCTCCATCCTACATTCCGCCACCCACGGCGGCGGGTCAGGGCAGGCGTGCAAGATGGAGCTCTTCGAGTTCTCCAGGCACGCCCCTCACCGCGCGGAGGCCATGGAGTACGCCCAGCGCCTCTGCGGCGTCATGCAGTGAACAACGTGGCCCTCAAACCCTGTCAAGGGTCGGCCGTTCTCCTTTGGCTTAAGGGCAAGGAGGGCTACGAGGCCCGGGCCAAGGCCTGAGAATCAGTACTTGCGGGTGGTGGGAACGGCGGCCCTTGACCCCCATGTTCAGGCTCGGATCCTTGTGATAAGGAGACTGGGGAACACATCCCGTCTCCGCGAGGGCGGTTACCCGGAGCGTCACACCCGAGGTTTTCGTGAAAGACCGGGCGCTCCCGACACGGCGCCTTCCTCCTTGCGGGCACAAGCAGTGCGGGTATCGCCGCCTTCAACGATCGTACGTGTCTCTGGTTTCTTACCTTATTATTTCTTATATTAAATCAATCAAGACGGCATCAAAATTAGCCGAAATATAATTCTACTTAAAGGGGAAAAACAATAAACATCAGAAAATTGGTGGTGTATTGGCGGAGGGAGCAGTGTTTTCGATGTGCGGTCCGGCTTACGGTAAGTCAGACGTGGTGGATCAGGGGAGACACATCGTCGCCGTCTATGCGAAGGATGAGGATTACCTGGACGGGGCTCTCTTCTTCGCCGAGCAGGGGATAAGGAGAAAAGAGAAGGTATTTTTGGTGACCGACACCTTCCCTTCCGAGGCCGTCGCGGACCATCTTAAGGGATCCGGGAGATTCGACGTCCAAAAGGCCGTCGACACGGGACAGATCCGGTTCCTGCATTTCAGGGAGGCTTATCTATATGAGGGGAGATTTGAACCCCAGCGTATCTTCGAGCTCATACGCTGGGCATCCGCGCAATCGCTGGAGGAAGGGTTTTCGGGGATCCGCGTCCTCTCGGAGATGAGCCATGCTCTCTGCGATGCGGTCGGTCCGGAAGGGCTGGTGGAGTACGAGGCCAGGGCGAACCTCCATATCCCCGGATGTGCCTGCACCGCCGTGTGCCAATACGATCGGAGGAGGTTCGAGCCCAGGTTGCTCCTGGACCTCTTCTCGATTCACCCTTACGTGGCCGTGGACAGGCATGTCTATGAGAACCGCTTCTTCCTCGCTCCGGAGGAATGCCTGGAGGGGAATCTGCACCAGGCGATACTCGACCGGTTGATCGGCAGTGTCATGTCCGTAAAGTTGCCGGAACGTCGATTGGAAAGGGAGTGGGATCTCACCCGCGAGCTCCTCGAATCCATACCTGCCTTTTGCGTGGCGCTCGACGGAGAAGGGAGGACCGTCTTCGCCAACCGGACCATGCTCGACAGGTTGGGATACACTCTCCAGGAGGTTGAGGGAAAGGGCTACTTGGAGACCTTCGTACCGCCGGAGGAGCGCGCCTCCGTCGCGGAGGAGTTGAAGCTCCTGGCCGCGTCCGAAGGCCATAGAAAGGGCAGGAGTCGCGTACTTTCCCGGGACGGCCGGGAGTTCCTCGTGGAATGGTATGGAAAGCGCGTGGTGGCGGAGGACGGCTCTCCGGGATTCCTTTTTTGCATCGGGTTGACTGTCTCCGAGAGCATGGGCATGCGGGAAGCCGTTCCGGAGAGGACCCTGCGGGGGAGCGATCGGACGTACAGAACTGTGTTCGAGACCACCGGTACGGCCATGTTCATAATCGGGAGGGATGGGACGCTCACCGACGTCAACCAAACGGCGGAGAGGATGCTCGGCCGGACGCGAGAGGAGATGGTGAGGAGGTGCAGATACACGGATTTCCTCCACCCGGAGGATGCGAGGAAGGTCGCGGAGTCCCTCTCGCTCCTGTGGCGCGGCGAAGTAAACGGCCCGCTCCAATTGGAGATCAGGGCCGGGAGTGGAGCGAAGGGGTTCATACCCGCCCTTGCCACGATGAGCGTGTCGCCCGGCGGCGAGGTGGGCGTGGTTTCCCTAATGGACATATCGAAGGAGAAGGAGAGGGAACGGGTTCTGGAGGAGAAGGCAAAGCAGATGAGGGACTTGCTGGCCATCGCCTCTCACGAACTCCGTCACCCCCTGACCTTGGTGCAGGGATACGCAGCCTTTCTCCGCAAGAGCGGGGATTCGCTCGATGCGGAGAGCTACGATCGAGCCTTGCAGGGGATTCAGGAAGGCGCGGGTCGTCTGACGAGGCTTGTGGAAGGGCTCTTGGACGTCAACCTCATCGAGCGCGGGGTCTACCCGGCCCGGCGACGCCCCACGGACCTGCGCCTTGTGGTGGAGAAGGTGGCAGAGGAGTTCCGCGTGAAAGAGCGAAGGGAGATAGCGCTCGACCTAAGAGGCGAACTCGAGAGGGTATGCCTGAATCCGGAGATGATCTCCCAGCTCCTGGTCATCCTCCTGGAGAACGCGTGCAAGTTCTCGCCGTCCGACACGGCCGTCGAGGTGAGGGGAGAAGGGCGTGAGGGAAGGGTGCGGATTTCGGTCCTCGACCGGGGGATCGGCGTCCCATCCGAGGAACGGGAGAGGATCTTCGAGCTCTTTTACCAGGTCGAGAAGGTCATGCACCATTCCATACCGGGTCTCGGCATCGGGCTGTACATAGCGCGTAAGATAGTCGAAGCCCATGATGGAAGGATCTGGCATAGGGATCGCGAGGGCGGTGGTTCCGAGTTCACCTTTGAGTTCCCGGCTGAGCCGCCGGGATCGCGCGACCCTCGGGTCCCGTGAGGGGTTCGCAAGCTCGGCAACCCGTCGATGACCAAGAAAAACCGCCATACCGCCAAGGCATGAGGATGGAAGCAACACCCTGCCGACATGGCAAGCCCGTTAAAATCGAAGTTGATTTATCGGCCGGCGGGGTATATAGTTGAGGTGCATTGGTTTTTGAGGTGTTACGTGGATACGTCCCGAGGAGACCGGCTCCTCGGGACTTTTTTAGAGCGAAGGAGGTGAAAAGGTGAAGATATACGTGGGGAACCTGAGTTACTCGACGGATTCCGAGGAACTCCAGAGGGCCTTCGAGAGGTTCGGGAAAGTGGATTCCGCGGAGGTGGTCATGGACCGCCATACCAACCGCTCGCGCGGATTTGGGTTCGTGGAGATGCCCGACGACAGCGAGGCCCGTGCGGCCATATCCGGCCTCAACGGCAAGGATATGGACGGCAGAACCTTAAAGGTCAACCAGGCCAAGCCCAGGAGCGTGGAGAGCAGGAGCGCCTACCGCTTCTAAGACCACGTCTTCTCAGAGTGCGGCGCGGCTTTTCAGCTTTGACCGGACTCGAAAGGAGCGGGGGTGAAACCCCGCTCCTCTTACTCCCTGAATCTCACCGTCCATCCCCAGCGAGAATCCCCCTTCCGTGCACACCGGCTTGATCTGACCCGTTCACCTTGCGTTTCTCGCAGCCTGACGTCTTCACCTTCCTCGCCCCGGGGCCGATGTGATGCCGAAGACAGGGATGACCCGCATAAGAAAGCCAAACACTTCTGGAAGTACGGAGTCTTGTGAGCTTCGCGGTTTATCTTCTCTGCCGGCCACTGGCCCCTGCGCGCTCCCCTGCTACGGCCAATGCAGGCCCTGCTGCGGGATGCCGGGTTCAACCCGTCCACGGGTGAAAGGGGTGCGGAATAGGGCCTTGGATATCAATTTGCGGGCTGTGGTTCCCCTTTCCTTGCCCGCCGCATACCCTTAGGCGGGAGAATGGGAGGGTTCCGGGCGCGGAGAAAGGGATATGGTGGGGCGAATGCTCCCTCTGAACACCTCCTCCTGCGTATTTGGTTCTAGGAAGGCTGCCTGGTTCGGCGTCGGCCCGTCGAGGGAGCGGGTGCCGCTCCACCTCGAAGGTCAAGGCAGGTAAAGTTGACCGGCCTAAAAACGTGGACATATCATGTTTTTGCGTGTCAATAGGAGCATGGAGGTCGAGAGATGGAGATGAAGCCGGAGGAAAAGGCCGAACTGCTCATGGAGCTGGCGGAGGCGCCGCTGACCCGCCTGGAGGCGGAACTGGCCTTCCGACACCTCTACCGACACCTGGAGGGGGACCTGAAGCGGAGCGGCGGGGAGTTGAGCGTGCTGGACGTGGGGAGCGGCCTGGGCGAGGTGGCCCTGCGATTTGCCGCCCTGGGCCACCGGGTGACCATGCTGGAACCTCAGGCCTGCCTCCTCAAGACCGCGGAAGAGAGGGCAAGGGAGCAGTTGCCGGACCGCGCTTCTTACCTCCGCTTTCTCAACGAGCGCATCGAGAACCTCGAGGAGTGCATAGCCGAGGATTTCGACCTCATCATCTGCCACGAGACCATAGAGTACGTGGATGATCCCCTGCGCGCCCTGAACGTCATCACCAAGGTGCTGCGCCCCAGGGGGAAGCTCTCCCTGGTCTTCCTCAACCGGTACGGGTTCATCATGGAGAAGGTGATCATGGAGGGGAACGTCCGTCTGGCCATGGAAGCCTTTGATATGGAAGAATTTCCCACTCCACTGCACCGCGGGCGCGGGCACCTTTACTCGGATGCCGAGATCCTGGCCCTTCTGGACCCCCTGGGCTACAACCTGGAGGGCCAGTATGGCCTCCTGGTCTTCTCCGAATTCGTGGACTGCTCCCTGTTCGAGGAGGGACAGTGCTACAAGGGGCTTATAGAGCTGGAGTTGAGAGCCGGACAGGAGCCCCATCTCAAGGGGGTCGGCAAATACGTGCAGTTGATATGCTCGAAGGCCTGAGCCGGTCCCCATGCGCGACGGCCTCAATCGGCCCTTTCCCTCAAGGGCGCCTGTGAGGGGAAGCGGCGCAGGGAGGCGGTGTAACCGTGTAGGCCCTTCTTCACCACCGCGTAGGTGAGCAGCTGCTGGTAGAGGCTCTGGTCGGCAAGGTCCCGCCAGCGCAGCTGCCGACGCGTGCGGGTGAGGAAGAGCATAGGTATCCAGGTTCCCGTGTTTATGTAATATTTTCCCTTCCTCCCCTCCAGGACCGGCTGCATCTCGTTGGAGTAATAGCGGTGGTCATGCCCGAAGACGACCACGTCGATGCCCTGGTCGGAGAGGAGCAGGTCGCGGGCGGCCACGGAGAGGGCGTCTTCCCGCGTGGCCAGGGGGTCGAGGTGCAGGTCCTCGGATTCCCTCTCCTCCTCCACGGCCTCCTCGGCGGGGAGGCGGTGGCTGAGCATCTCCGCCTCCTGCAGGCCCTGGACCTCCACGCGTGCCCTTCCGGTCATGAAGCCCAGGGCCCTTTTAAGTGAGTAGCCCCAGGTGTCCAGCCTCCCTTCGCGGCGTTTTCTCTGCAACTCGCGGCTCTCCCGGAAGGGAGGGAAACCCACTTTGGCCATGAAGCGCGCCAGCTTGAAGCCGTAGGCCGCCTTAAACCACCAGCTCTCGTCCTGGATGCCCAGAAAGACCATGTTGGGTATGGGTCTCACGTTGTTGATGAAGGGGTTCCGTTCGCTCATCATGCCGTTGGCGAAGTACTCGAGGAAACAGTTGCTCCAGCTCCTTTCCAGCCGGAGTTCCCCGCTCTTCGGGTCGCGCAGAAAGGGATGGGTGAAGTTCTCGAAGGCGCTGTCGGCGTAATACTGGTTCCCGTGCTCCACGTACAGCCCGCCGTCCCGGTAAAACCCCGTGTAGGCGAAGTGGAAGTGTTCGGAATCCGGGAGGCCCAACTCCTCCAGGAGGCGCTCCCGGACGCGGGGCCAGAAAAGGTCCACATCGTGGTTCCCGGGGACCAGGACCAGGCGATGCCCGCTCTCCATGAAGCGGCGCAGGGCGGCGAAGCAGTCCCTGTGCGCTTCCATGATGCGTTCCAGCTTCGCCAGGGATTCCTCCTCCGTGCACCCCAGGCGGGAAAAGGGCTTGGCGGAGCTCCTGTCCAGGTTGACGGCTACGAAATCCAGGAAATCGCCGTCGATTATCAGCTCGGAGTGGCGTCGCTCGCCGATGGTCTCCACGAAGGAGCGGAAGGTGGCGTCCTGGTTGAACTCGTCCAGGTGGTCGCCTGCTCCGAGGTGGAGGTCGCTGATCACGAACCTGGTCCTGGCCATCATGAGACCGCCTTTCGGACTCGAGCAATCTTGCGCACTCGAGCAATAATTGAGTATAGCACTCGTCCGGCGGAACGGGTTCCGGCGCTTGCACCGGGAGCAGAGGTTCATTACCCGGCTTTCGGGTGCGGTGTGCCCGGGTGCTCGAGGGACAGGGATCCCCTTCGCCTGGAGGCCTCAGTCGGGAAGCCGCTCGTAGATGGCTGCGAGATCCCGCTCCCGCTTGCGAAACACATCCAGCACCCGGGGGTCGAAGTGATCCGGCATGCTCCTGCCGTCACCCTGGAGGATGATCTCCACCGCCTTCTGATGGGAAAGCCCCGGCTTGTAGGACCTCCGGCTGCGCAGGGCGTCATAGACGTCGGCGAGGGCCACGATGCGGCCGGTAAGGGGGATCTCCTCCTCCCTTAGGCCGCGGGGATAGCCGGAACCGTCCCACTTCTCGTGATGGCTGAGGGCTATCTCCGCGGCCACGGCCAGCCGGGGGTGGTTCCCCAGGATGTGGGCCCCCGCCTCGCAGTGCTTTCTGATCTCCTCCCATTCCTCCGCCGTGAGCGGGCCCTTCTTGCGCAGGATGTCGGGATGCACGTGTATCTTCCCCACGTCGTGCATTTGGGCGGCGTACCCGATGGTCTCCACCTCGCGAGAGAGAAGGCCGATCTCCTCGGCTATCAGGGCCGAGTAGTGGTTGACCCTCTTGATATGCTCGCCGGTGAGCTCGTCGCTCACCTCGGCGGCCCTGGCCAGCGCCTCTATGGTGTAGAGGAACGCGTCCTCGGTTTCCTTCGCGTACCTGGCGAGTGACCGGAAAAAGGACACGGCGAGGAAGAAGGTCTTCAGGGCTTCCCGGTCGAAGTCAGTGACTTCCCCCGGATAGTCGACGGCCAGGACCAGGAGGGAGCCGTCGCTCACCCAGGCCGATGGCGAAAGCCTCCCCGGGTGAAGCCAGGCCGCCCGCGATTCCCCCTCCGTGATACCGGGCATGGGAGATGCCGCCTTTTCCCTCGACCCTATGGGAGGCATCGCTGCGGGGGGTATGGAGTACGGCTCCCCTTCGGCAAAAGCCCCTTTATCCCTGACCAGTATGCCTTCGGCACCCGTGCCTTCCCGTATCTGGCCGATTAACAGCGCTTTGGGCTTTTTTCTTATCTGCTCGGAGGAGATGAAGGAAAAAGCCAGCTCCGTTCCCACGTCCCTGGACAGGAATTGCTGTTCGTCAGCCATCCTGAGAAGGCTGGTGCTGAGATGGGTCACCGAGGCCATGGCCTGGTAGGCGACTTCCAGCCGGTCGCGGCGGAACTTGAGGCGCAGCAGCGACCTGGTTCGCGCCAGGAGCTCCTGGCGGTCCACGGGCTTGGAGAGGAAATCGTCCGCGCCCGCGTCTATGGCCCTCACGCGGTCGGAGACGGCATCCAGTGCGGTGACCATGACCACGGGGATGAAGGCCGTGGAGGTGCCCTCCTTGAGGCGCCTGCACACCTCCACGCCGTCGAGCCCTGGCATGAGGATGTCCAGAAGGACCAGGTCGACCTTCCGGGAACCCATCGTGGCCAGTGCCTCCTCGCCGTTCCGTGCCGTGATCACCAGGTAACCTTCCGGTTCCAGGAGAGCCTTCAACAG
>MU158603.1:0-5361 GCA_015711895.1 Candidatus Solincola tengchongensis
GTCCGTTAATACTGTTGCTCAATTATAATAAAGTTAAGTTCTTACTCCAATGGTTAAGTATCGACATTTCCTCCTATTTCTTAACGAGGGCCTCCTCAATTCCGTATTTTATCCCCGTCTCCGCCTCGAGGGTAACTTCGCTCCTTCCCGTTCCGGCGTGGTTGCCTGAAATATCCTCTCCACGCCCCGCCTCCCTCCCGCACCCGCGCGTTACCGCCCCTGTGCCCCCTTTGGGGGCTTTTCCAGCCCCTGCCTCCCGGTCCGGAAAACGCTCAGGCCGAGAGGACCACCGGGGGCCGTCTTCCCCGGGGCCATACACGCCACGCCCTCAGTAGATGGCCTCCTCCTTGTTCCTGGCCCTCGGTTCCACGAACCCCTCCCACCGCCTCCCGTCGACGGTCAAGGCCAAGGATCGGCAGTTTTCCACGCAAGTAAGGCAGCCCAGGCAGCTCTGGGGGTTGACTACCCGCGGCACCTTTTCCCCTCTCTCAAAGACCGGGTACTGGGTCCCCTCGGTCTGGGGGCACAGCTCCACGCATTCCCAGCAGCCTATGCACCAGCCTTCGTCCACCTCTATCCTTCGTGCCTCCGCCATGCCCGCCTCCTCCCGCCGTCAGTGCACCCCACAGGGGACACAGGGGGCGTAGGCCCTCACCACCATCTGCAGGACATCCGCCGTCTTCTCCACGCCTTCCCGCACGGTGGCGGCATAGGCCTCCGCCAGCGACCTCTCCAGGCTCCGCAGATTGAATTGCAGGGGGGAGATTATGGAAAGGTCTCTCACCATCCCGTCCTCCCCGAGCTCCAGTCCGTAGACCAGAGCGCCTTCCGGAGCCTCGAGGTATGCCCTGGCCTTCCCCGCCCCAACGCTCAAGCCGCCGCCCAGCGGGCCTTCGGCCGGCCCGCTCAGGAGAGCGAGCATCTTCTCCCAGGCATGGATCATCTCCAGCATCCGCAAGGCGTGGGCCACCATGGGATAGCGGACCGGGAAGCCCCAGGTCTCTTTCACCTCGGCCAACTCCTCGTCCGCCCGGGGAGTGCCGTAGCTCCCGTTCACGTTCAGGCGCGCCAGCGGACCGACCAGGAGCTCCCCGGCTCCCTCCAGAGAGGCGTATACCACGTGCCCATGCGCGGAGGGCTCCTCCCGCAACCTGCTCCCCAGGTCCACCACAGGCCGGGGCTCACCTCCCTCCTCCCCGGTAACCAAGAGCGCCGGCTCGCCCTCGCCTATCTCCATCCCGCGGGGATGGCGCATGGCCATATAGGAACCGTCGATGCTCCCCGCCGTCCTCACCCTCTCCTCGCTTCTCCTCAGGAGCAGCTTCACCAGCCTGGCCGTCTCCAGGAGGAGGGCCTCTCCCGACCTCAGCCTCTCCGCCAGGCTCTCCCTGGATTCAGGCCTCAGGTCTCGGACCGCTCCCCCGGGCCGGAAATTGAAACCGTGTACCTGCCTTCCCCCGACCAGGGACTTCAGGCTCAGTAGCCTCCTCACCACCTCCTCGTCCACCCGGTAGATACTCACCAGGTTGCGTAACCCGGGATCCGAAGCCGGGAACAGCAGGTCGGGCAGGCTGTGCACGGCGAGCGAGACCGCATGGCGCTCGAAGAGCTGCGCCCACAGGGCCAGCTCGCGCAGGGTACGCGCGGCGGGAGGCACCTGCACCCCAAGGGCCTCCTCTGCGGCCATGCAGGCTGCCGCCTGGTGGAAGAGGGAATCCGGCCCACATATACGGGAGACCATGGGCACCAGGTTGTCCACGTGTGCCCCCCGGGCCATCAACTCGAACCCCCGGTATCCGAAGGCGGAAAACCGGGCCCGCGGCGTCGCCCCCTCTTCGGACTCGACCCGCAGGGCCGCATTCCCGTATATCCTGGTCAGAGGCCTTATCACCAGTTCGGCCATGCCCTCACCCGCGATTCTTCAACCCGGCCGGGTCCGTCCCGCCCCCCATCATCATTGCTCCCCCAAACGATGTATGTAATGTGAAGTGCCTCCCGAGCGGCGTCTTCGCAACAGCGGTTCCGCGAGGCAGAAGAGGTAATAGGTACGGGGAGGGTCGGCAACCTCGGCCCTGATCTCCCCCTCCTTCTTCCCCGTGGCTCTGGACAGCCTTCTCACCGTCTCTGCTTCCATGTCCACGCCCGCCCGCTCCAGAACCCTTCCGGCGGGTCCCCGGCACCCCCGGCAGGGCACGCCCATCTCCGTGGGGCAGAGCGCCCCACAACCGTCCCGGGTGAGGGGCCCGAGGCACACAAACCCGGACTCCAGAAGGCATTTCCCGGGCTCGCCCGCGCCGTCGGTAAGGCGCCGCGGACCGGGTTGAGGGAGGGGCGGTGAGGTCACCCCACATTCCGCGCATACCGTGGAGCCTTCCCTGGAGAGCCGGTCTCCGGCCACCGCCGCCCGGAGAAACCTCTCCATCAGAGCGACGGGCGGGGGACACCCGGGAAGATAGGCGTCCACCCGGATGAAGGAATCCAGCGGGAGGAGCCTCTTGACGCCCTGGGGCCCTCCCTCGAAGGCCGTGTCGCCGAAACGCGACCTGAGGAGCCGGGATTCCGGGTAAAGATCCGCCAGTCCCTGCACCCCCCCGAAACTTGCGCAGGTCCCGAGGGCCACGACGCGGTCCGCCTTCTCCCTCACCTCCCTGGCCCGGAGAAAATGCTCCGTGTTCCTGACTGTGCCCTCCACCAGTGCCAGGTCGGCGTGGTCCCACTCTCGCCGGTCCATGAGGAAGGGGGCGTAGACCACCTTGTTCTCGCCGATGAGCTCGTAGAGATACTCCTCGAGGCTGAGGAAGACCATCTGGCATCCCAGGCAGGAGCTCAGCGAAAGCAGGGCGATTTCCATCTCTCACTCCAGGGTCGTCCTGAGCACCACCAGGCAGGCGCCAGGCCCGGCGTGCTCGGTCAGGAGGTCCACCCGGCGGCCGAATATCTCCTGCAGCATCCCGGCGGCGTAACCGTGCACCGCCTGGCAGGTCACGCCGCCGAGGGGAACACCAGCGGCCAGACAGGAACGGCGCAGCGGGCATTCCTCGAAGAGGAGCCTCACCAGCATCTCCTCCGCCTCGAAGACCCAGTAGTCCTCATCTTCCTGGTTTTTCCAGAGAGAGACCTTCCAGACATCCTCCCGGCCGGGGAAGACCCACTTGAGGGCGCGCTCCAGATCCTCCGTGCGGTCATGGGCCGAGGATTCCTTCCTGCCCAGGTCTTTTCCGGCGAAATACATGAGCTGGGCCGTGGACCTCCCGGTCACCTCCCCTCCTGCCTGATCCAGGACGGCGAGGATCTCGCTCAGGGCCCTCCATCTTCCGGTCAAGGCCTCCAGTTCCTCTTCCATGCCCAACCGTCCCCGTTACCCGTCCCCTTAAACTCCGGCCACCGAGGCGGCCGGCTCCCTCGCAGGCCCCTGTTCCGTCTTCCGCCTCAACCTTCCCGCCGTTTCCTTGCCTTTCTTCAATTATTAAACATGAAAGGCTCCCCGTGCGCCACCGCACGCTTGGCGGAAATTGCCATAGGATACCCTCTCGCGGGGAGCTCTGCGGGCGGCCTACCTCCGCTGCACCTCTTCCTTGACCCTCAGGAACTCCTGGTAATCGGAGGTGAAGAAATGCCCACCGTTCCCCGTGGCCACATAGTAGAGGTAATCCGTGTCCGCCGGCTCCAGTGCCGCCCTGATGCTTGCCAGGCCCGGGCTGCAGATGGGTGCCGGCGGCAGGCCCTTGTGGAGATAGGTGTTGTAGGGCGAGGGAGTCTTGAGGTCCTCGTAGGTGAGCACCGCCTTCCACTCCGGAAGCGCGTACTGCACGCTGGCGTCGATCTGCAGCGGCATCCCCAGGCGCAGGCGGTTGTAGATCACCGACGCCACACGCGGCCTCTCCGAATCCAGCGCCGCCTCCCTTTCGATGAGAGAGGCGATGATGATCACCTGATAGGGGCTCACGCCCAGCTCCTCGGCCCGTGACCAGTCCAGCCCCGCCGTTTCCACCTGGAACTGCCGGAGCAGGACCTCGACCAGTTCCCTGGCGGTGATGTCCGCGGAGAGGTCGTAGGTCTTGGGAAAGAGAAGGCCTTCCAGGTTGTTCCTCTGCTCCTCGGGCAGGATGGGCACCTCATAATCGCCCGCCGCGGCGGCCTCCAGGAACTCCCCGGGATCCATGCCCGTCGCCCGCGCCGCCACCTCGGCCGTCTGCGCCACGGTGAGCCCTTCGGGTATGGTCAGCCTGATCTGGTTGTTGGGGCCCGCCTCGAGCAGGGAGAACACCTCTCCGTAGCGCATCCCGGGGTAGAACAGGTAATGCCCGGCCCGGAACCGGCCCTGCCTCCCCTGAGCCCAGGCCAAAAACCGGAAGAGGGTGGCCGAGGTGACCACGCCTTTCTCATGCAGCTTCCTCCCGATGGAGGAAGCGCTCTCGCCCTCCTCTATGACCACGCGTACCGGCATATCCCTCCGGGTGGGACAGAAGTAATGCCGGTAGAGGAGTATGCCGGCCACCAGGAACAGGAACGCCAGCGCCGCAACGACCGCGTATTTCCGGCGGCGCCGTGCCTCTCGCAGGGCGCGCGCCCGCGACCTTACCGCCGGCAGACCGGCTTCGCCCTCCGCCGCCCGGCGCCTTGCCGAAGGTGGCCGCGCCTCCTCTCCGCCTGCCGGCAGGGGTTTATCCGAGGAGAGGATCCCGTCCTCCTCAAGGGCACCGCCCGCGGGCCTCTCCTGTTGATCATCCATCCGTCTCCGCCTCTCCCTTCCCTCTTACGGCATCCAGATAGGACTGCAGGATGACTGCCGCCGCTTGGGCGTCAACCTTCTTTCCTCTTTTCAGGCGCCCCGCCTCCCGCAGCCTTCTCTCCGCCTCCACGGTGGAAAGCCTCTCGTCCCAGACGACCACCCGCACCCCCTCCAATGAGGCGAGCGCCTGGGCGTATTCCCGCACCATCCGCGCCTCGCTTCCTTCGTGGCCGCGCAGGGTGCGGGGGTACCCGAGGACCACCGTGCCCACCCCTTCCCGGGCCCTCTCCTCGACATAGGCGCATATCTCCTCAGGGGACATCCCGGGAAGGGTCTCGAGAGGAAAGGCATATATTCCCAGCGGGTCGGAAAGGGCCACCCCTATGCGACGCCTACCTATATCCAGCCCCAGGCTACGCATGGGTCCCTTCCAGCTTCCGCCTTATCTCCTCGCCCACCGCACGCAGGGCCTCCTCCGCCCTATCCGCCCTGGAACCTCCCCCTACGGCCATGTCCGGGCGCCCCCCTCCTCCGCCTCCCAGCAGGGAAGCGCCCCTCCTCACCAGGTCCACGGCGTTCAAGCCCGCCTCCACCAGGTCCCTGGAGAGGTTCACCACCAGCCCCACCTT
>MU158603.1:5371-14273 GCA_015711895.1 Candidatus Solincola tengchongensis
CACCGAGGCTATGGCCACCGCCGCCGCGCCGCGGCGGGACAGGGTTCGTTCCGCCAGCTCCCTGAGGCCCTGGGCATCCAGCCCGGGGACCTCCGCCCAGAGGTATCGCCTGCCGTCGACCTCCTCCTCGCGCCAGGCGCCGCTTCCCTCCGCCAGGGAGGAGACCTCCTCCCTCTCCCTCCTCCGGAGCTCGTTCTCCAACTCCCGCAACCGCTCCCGCAGCCGTTCCACCCTCTCCGGAAGCCTCTCCACCTCAACACGAAGGGAAGAGGCCATCCCCTCCAGGATGTCCTGCCTGTGCCGGAAGAATCGGTAGGCGGCGGTTCCGGTGAGCGCCTCGATGCGCCGCATGTTGGCCCCGATGCCTCCCTCGCTCACCACCACCAGGAAGCCGATCTCTCCCGTCCTGGCCACATGGGTGCCCCCGCACAGCTCCCGGCTGATCTCATCCACCTCCACCACCCGCACGTAATCACCGTATTTCTCCCCGAAGAGGGCCACGGCATCGATGCTCACCGCATAGTCGTAAGTGGTCACGTAGGCGCGAACCGGGTAGTCCTCGATGATGATGCGGTTGGCCATCTCCTCAACCCTCAACAGCTCCTCGCGGGTTAGCGGAGCATAGTGAGTGAAGTCGAAACGCAGCCGGTGGGGTTCGACCAGGGAACCGGCCTGTTTGGCGTGCTCCCCCAGGACCTCACGCAGCGCGTAGTGGAGGATGTGTGTGGCGGTATGGTTGCGACGGATGGCCAGCCGCCTCTCCCTGTCCACCTCCGCCTCCACCGCCTGATCCACGGAGAAGGAACCACGTCTTATCCTCACCCGGTGGGAGGTCAGTCCCTGGGCCGGGTGGTAGGTGTCCACCACCTCCGCCTCCCCGGACTCGGAGCGGATGACGCCCCGGTCTCCCACCTGGCCACCCTTCTCGCCGTAGAAGGGGGTGCGGTCCAGGAAGAACTCCACCTCCTCCCCCTCCACGGCACCGGCAACGGCGCGGCCCTCCTTGACCACCGCCACCAGGCGGGCACGGTCGGACATGGTCTCGTAACCGGTGAACAGGGTCTCCCCGTAGTTGTCCAGAACCTCGCCGTAGATCTCCTGGACCTGGTCTGCGTATCCCTCCTCCACCCTGGCCGCCCGGGCCCTCTCGCGCTGTTCCTCCATAAGGGCGGCGAAACCCTCCTCGTCAAGGGACAGCCCCTCCTCTCTGGACAGCTCCCGGGTGAGCTCTAGAGGAAAGCCCAGGGTGTCGTGCAGGTGGAAGGCCACCTCTCCGGGGATGGTGTCTCCGCCTCTCTCCCGCAGCTCCTCCACCGCCTGCCGGAAATAGGCCAGCCCGCTGCGCAGGGTCTGGGTGAACCTCTCCTCCTCGCTGCGCACGATGGAGGCGATGAAGGCGCGGTTCTTGACCAGCTCCGGATAGGCCTCCCCCATGGTCTCCACCACCACGTCCACCAGGTCAGGCAGGAAGAGGCGGCCGATTCCCAGGAGCCTGCCGTGGCGCACGGCCCGCCGTATGAGTCGGCGCAGTATGTATCCCCGATCCTCGTTGGAGGGGAGCACGCCGTCTCCCACCATGAAGGTGAAGGCCCGCGAGTGGTCGGCCACGATCTTCAGGGATACGTCGCTCTCCTCCGCCGCACCGTACCTCACGCCGGAAAGGGCGGACACCGCCTGGAGCACGGCGGCCAGGGTGTCGGTCTCGAAGTTGTTGGGCACCCCCTGGAGGACGGACGCCAGCCTCTCCAGGCCAAGCCCGGTGTCGATGTTCTTGGATGGAAGGGGGTGAAGCTCCCCTTTTTCGTCCCTCTCGAACTGCATGAAGACCAGGTTCCACAGCTCGAGGTAGCGGTCGCAGTCGCATCCCACACCGCAGTCCGGCCTCCCGCACCCGAACCCTTCGCCCTGGTCGTAGATGATCTCCGAGCACGGGCCGCAGGGCCCCGTGGTGCCCATGTCCCAGAAGTTGTCCTCCTCACCCAGGCGTACCAGGCGCTCCTCGGGGATCCCCACCACATCCCGCCATATCTCGTAGGCCTCGTCGTCGTCGCGGAAGACGGAGCAGTACATCCGTCCGGGGTCGAGTCCCATCTCCCCTACCAGGAATTCCCAGGCCCAGGGTATGGCCTCGCGCTTGTAGTAATCCCCGAAGCTGAAGTTGCCGAGCATCTCGAAAAAAGTGAGGTGGCGGGCGGTGTGCCCCACCTTCTCGATATCCGTGGTGCGGACGCACTTCTGACAGGTGGTGGCCCGGGTGAACTCCGGTCTCTCCAGACCCAGGAAATAGGGCTTGAACTGCACCATGCCCGCGTTGGTGAGCAGGAGGGTAGGATCGTCGGGGATGAGGGACGAGCTCTTCACCACCCGGTGGTCCCTCTCCCGGAAATATTCCAGGAACCTCTTCCTTATTTCCCCGCTCTTCAAGTTCTCCTCCCTCTCGTCTCGCCTGACACGTCCACTCGATGAACAACACCTGCCGGGCGGGCCGCCACGGGATGATGGGCCGTCTCCCCGTTCCCCTCCGGGTGCCGGCGCCCACCCGAAGCCGGGTCCGCATCATGATGGCTTATTTTATCCGATAGAGGAAAAGCCCTGAAGCCCGGCGGTATCCGTCCCTACGGTTCCTTGCCCGGGAACAGGCGTCGAAGATAATCGCTTCACCCCCCGGACCCGTCTCCGGGGGCGGGGAAAGGAACGGTCGGAACCGCAGACCCCGGTAGCTTTCCGGATCCGATGCCCGAGGTTTTTCCTCCCGCCTCCCCTTAATCCTTCCCCCCGTCCTCCCGCCGGGCGCGCTCGCCCAGGGCCCTGCGGGCGCCGATCCCCAGGCTCAAGAACCGGACCAGGGGTGAGGTCACCAGCTGCTGGAGGGCAGCGGTCATGGAGTCCAGCCTCGAGGCCAGGCCTCCCACCGCTTCCAGGACTCCGTCCACGTATTCCATCTCTCGGTTGACGTGGTCCATGGTCGTCTGCAGTTTGCCCAGGAGAGGCAGGGTCTCCCGCCGGATATCGTCCAGAATACGATTGGTCACCGCCATGGTGCGGGAGAGCTTCCAGGCCACCGCGGCCAGGGAGAGCATGAAGAGAGCGAAGGACGCGGCACATATGAGGGCGGCCAACCCACCCAAGGAAAACCTCCTCAGACCTCACCGCCCCGGGCTTCCCGGCGGGAAAGGTAATCACGGATGGCGGCCTTTATGCCGTCCGCGGCCAGGTTGGAGCAGTGCATCTTCTCCGGCGGAAGGCCTCCCAGAGCCTCCGCCACCTGTTCGTCGGTTATGCGCAGGGCCTCCTCGATGGTCTTCCCCTTGACCATCTCCGTGCCCATGCTCCCGGAGGCAACCGCCGCCCCGCATCCGAAGGTCTTGTACTTGACGTCCACCAGGCGGCCGTCCTCCACCTTGATGTATACCTCCATCATGTCCCCGCAAACCTCGCTTCCAACTTTTCCCATCCCGTCATAATCGGGTATGGAGCCCACGTTGCGGGGGTTCTGGAAGTGCTCGATGACCTTCTCGCTGTACATATCCGCGCTCCTGCTCGGTATCCGGGCTTTTCGAGGATAGCACCCGCTCCTTCGAGGTGTCAACGAGACGGAGGAGCTGCCCTTTCCCCGTCTATCCCGTTTTTTCGCGCCCGTAAAGTGGCTGTCGAAAGCCATTCCATCCCGCCGCCCGTTCCTCGAGGCGAGCCGCGGTCTCCGCCGGCAGCGGGCGCTCCTCTCGCTCCGTGCATCCGCGCGACCTCCGGCGGCCATCCCGCCGGACCCTCCCGCTCCCGACGTACGGAACTCCTTTCACGACAGCGGGTGACCTCAGTCGCCCGGGGAAGCAGGCGCATCCCCGCTCTTCCGTTGACCTCCTTCCCTCCTTCTTCTCCACCCCTCAACCAGGCGGGCCTCATCCCCGTGAGTCCCGGGCAGATAATACTTCCTGTCCTCCATTCCCTCCGGTAGATAAGGCTGCTCCACGTAACCACCGGGGAAGTCGTGGGGGTAGAGGTAACCCTTTCCGTGCCCCAAAGCGGAGGCTGCGGGGTAGTGGGAATCCCGGAGGTGCGGAGGCACCGGCGGGGTCATGCCCTCGCCGATCTCACGGTCGGCGGCGGATATGGCCCTCAGCGCCGAGTTGCTCTTGGGGGCCAGGGCCAGGTAGAGGGCGGCATGGGCCAGGTTGAGGCGGCATTCCGGCAGGCCCACGAACTCCACCGCCTGGGCGGCGGCGCCGGCTCCCTGCCGGGCCTCGCTGTCCGCCAGGCCCACGTCCTCAGAGGCGAAGATGACCATACGCCGGGCTATGAAGCGCGGGTCCTCTCCCGCCTGGAGCATGCGGGCCAGCCAGTAGACGGCGGCATGGGGATCGGAACCGCGCATGGACTTGATGAAGGCGGATATGGTGTCGTAGTGGGCATCACCCCACTTGTCGTACAGAAGGGCCTTGCGCTGCGCCGCCTCCTCCGCCGCCCGCAGGTCCACGTGCCTCCGGCCCTCCATCTCCCGGGAGAGCAGGGCCGCCGCCTCCAGGGTGTTCAGGGCCACCCTGGCGTCTCCACCGGAGATGCGCAGTATATGCCTGAGGGCTTCCTCCTCCACCACCAGG
Source organism: Candidatus Solincola tengchongensis (assembly GCA_015711895.1). GTDB lineage: Bacteria > Actinomycetota > Geothermincolia > Geothermincolales > RBG-13-55-18 > Solincola_A > Solincola_A tengchongensis. The sequence goes on from MU158603.1 coordinate 9,970, forward strand.
TCCAGGGCGCCGAGCCCCCTCTCCTTATCCTGCAGAGCTCTTTCCAGGATTTTCCTTATCTCGCCCTCGTTGAGAGGCCGCAGGCGAAAGACCTTGCTCCTGGAGACAAGCGCCGAGTTGACCTCGAAATAGGGGTTCTCCGTGGTGGCCCCGATGAGGATGATGGTGCCGTCCTCCACGGCTGGGAGCAGGGCGTCCTGCTGGGCCTTGTTGAAGCGGTGGATCTCGTCGATGAATATGATGGTCCGCTGCCCGTGCATGGCCCTCCGATCCTCGGCCTCCCGGATGAGCCTGCGCACCTCGGCCACCCCGCTCTCCACCGCCGATATCTGCTGGAAATAGGCCCGGGTCATACGGGCGATGATCGCCGCCAGGGTGGTCTTCCCGGAACCAGGCGGGCCCCAGAAGATGGCCGTCTGCAGCTGGTCCTCCTCCAGGGCGCGTCGAAGATAGGTCCCTTCGCCCACCACCTCCTCCTGGCCCACGAACTCCTCCAGGGTACGCGGCCGCATGCGGAGGGCCAGCGGCGCCTCGGTCTCCCTTAGTTTCTCCCTCGCCGCCTCGAAGAGGTCCATGTCCATCTCCCGCCAAAAATGGGGTCCACCTCGATTATCGTTTCAACTGCCAGTGGATGCAAAAAACGCACCCCCTCCCGCCTCAGAGAGGATTTCTCGCTGTTCGAACCCGTCCCTTTCGCCGGGGGGAGGAAAAGAATCGGACTCCACCCTGCCGTCCGCGCCGCTATCTTGAACCTGCACCCACGCAGGTGGGCACCTACCGCGGGCCTCCGTAGTCCCCCACCCGGGTTGGGGGCATTACGTCCGCCGGCGGAAAGCGGTTCCCTTTATCGAAGTGTTGGCTCAACGATAATCCACGGCGCACAACGCACAAGGTCGAGCCCGACAACCGCTGCTTTCATTTTAGCACAAGATCCTGGAGAAGGTTTGGCCTCCCCTTCCCTGTTTGACCGGGATGACGGGGTGGACTCTCATCTTTTCCAACCTCAAAATAGCCCGCTGAAAGGATAGGGCATCACGGTCCGCGTTTTCTTCCCTTTACGCCCTCCCCGGCAATACCTTCGGCTTTCGGCAGGAGGTCGGCCGTCCGGACCGAGACAGGGCTCCTGGAAGGAAAAGGGTCCCGGCCATTGTGAAGCGAGGCGCGCGGGGTCGACACCGCACCCCTAAAGCCCGGCCAGAAGGCGCCGGACCTCTTCCAGCCTCTTCCGGGGAGTGGAGGCTCCCCCCACCACCGCCACCCGGGAAACCTCCTTGAACTCGGATAGGTCCAGTTCTTCCGCTGTCTCCACCTTCACGGCGCGGGCACCGGCCGTCTCGCATATCTTGCGCAGGAACTCGGTGTTGGAGCTGTTCCTCCCCCCCACCACCACCACCAGGTCATGGGCCAGCGCCAACTGGAGGGCCTCCGCCTGGCGGGCCAGGGTGTTGCGGCACAGCGTGTTTATGAGCTTCATCTCGCTCACCTCCCGGATCATCTCCGGGACCTCGGTTATCAGGCCCTCCACCAGGCTCCGGAAGGTGAGCAGGTCCACGGTGGTCTGGGCGATGAGCCCCACCTTCCTCACCATGCGGGTCTGCCCCTCCCACCATTCCTTGAGTTCCCGTATCTCCTTGATCACCACGGCATCCCGGTTCACGTGCCCCAGGATGGCCTCCACCTCCGGATGTTCGCGGTTCCCGACGATGAAGAGGTGGTACCCCTCGCCAACCAGGCGCATGGCCGCCTTCTGGGCTTTCTTCACCGTGGGGCAGGTGGCGTCCACAGGCTCGGCGCCCAGGTCCATCAGCCTTCGCGTCAGGAGGGGGGGTATGCCGTGGGACCTGATGATGACCCGCGAACCGGCCAAACCGGCCTCCTCCCACTCCGCCGGGTCTTCGGGAAGGACCCGCAGGCCTTTTCTCTCCAGCTCTTCCACCACCTGGGGGTTGTGGATAATGGGTCCAACGGAAAAGGCCGGTTTCCCGGGATCCCGCAGGACCTCCTCCGCCATGCGGATGGCCCTTCTCACCCCGGGGCAGAAACCCGCGTACCTGGCCATGGTTATCTCCATGTCCCCTCCCTCTTCGACGCAGTCCAACGCACCACGCGCTTCTCAAATCGGACGCAGCCGCAGCTCCCTTAACTGCTCGGGATAGACGACGTCCGGGGCCCCGGTGAGGGGGTCGGAACCGGACTGGGTCTTGGGGAAGGCGATGACCTCCCGGATGGATTCCCTGCCGGCCATGATCATCACCAGCCGGTCCAGGCCGAAGGCGATCCCCCCGTGGGGAGGGGGGCCGTAGCGGAAGGCCTCCAAGAGGAAGCCGAACTTCTCCGCCGCCTCTTCCTCCGAGAGCCCCAGTATGCCGAAGACCCTTCTCTGCAGCTCCGGGTCGTGTATGCGGATGCTCCCACCGCCCAGCTCCACCCCGTTGAGCACCAGGTCGTAGGAATCCGAGGTCGCCTCCAGGGGCCTTTCCTCCAGGTATTCCAGGCACCCGGCGGAGGGAGCGGTGAAGGGATGGTGGTTGCTCTTGTAACGCCTCTCCTCCTCGTCCCACTCGAAGAGGGGGAAATCGGTCACCCAGGTGAAGGAGAATCTCTCGTCAGGCCGGGGAGCGTAGCGTTGCGCGCAGTAGGAGCGCAGGCCGGAGAGGACGGCGTTGAGCTCCTCCCCGCCGGCGGCCAGGAGCAGCACCTCGCCCTCCTCCAGTCCCGCGGCGCGCACCACGCCCTCCGTCTCCGGCAGGGACAGGAACTTGGCGGCGGGGGATTTAAGCCCCTCCCCGTCGCGCACCATCCACACCAGGCCTCCGGCCCCCAGGCGCCGGGCCTCGTCCACCAGCCCGTCCAGCTCGCGCCGGGCCGGGGACCTCATCCCGGCCACCTTGAATCCCCTCACCCTTCCCCCCTTCTCGAGCGCGGAGCGGAAGACCTTGAACTCCGTCTCCCGGAAGAGGCGGGAGTAGTCCTGCATCTCCATGCCCCACCTCCGGTCAGGGCGGTCGGTCCCGTAACGCTCCATGGCCTCTCTCCAGGTGAGCCTGGGGAAGGGGACGGGGAGTTCCACCCCCAGCACGGAGCGGAAGAGGTGGGCGAACATCTCGTCCATGAGGGACATCACGTCCTCCGGTTCCACGAAGGACATCTCTAAGTCTATCTGGGTGAACTCCGGCTGCCGGTCGGCGCGCAGGTCCTCGTCCCGGAAACAGCGCGCGATCTGGAAATAGCGGTCGAAGCCGGCCACCATGAGAAGCTGCTTGAAGAGCTGCGGGGATTGGGGAAGAGCATAGAACTTACCCGGCTGCAGGCGGGAGGGGGCCACGAAATCCCGTGCTCCCTCCGGCGTGCTCTTGGTGAGTATGGGGGTCTCGATCTCCAGGAAATTCCTGGAAATAAGGAAATTGCGTACCTCCTGGGTCACCCTGCTGCGGAGCAACAGAGCCTCCTGCATGTCGGGGCGGCGCAGGTCCAGATAGCGGTAACGCAGGCGGAGGGTCTCCTCCACCCCGCTTCCCGGCTCGATCTCGAAAGGAGGGGTGAGCGAGGAGTTGATGACCGTCACCTTCTCGGCCATGACTTCCACCTCTCCCGTGGGCAACCGGGGGTTCACCGAGTCCTCGGGTCGGGCGCGGACCACCCCCCTGCAGGAAAGGACGTATTCGCTGCGCACCTGACGGGCGGCGGCATGCGCCTCGGGGCTCACCTCCGGGTTGCAGACCACCTGCACCAGCCCGCTTATGTCCCGGAGGTCAAGGAAGATGACCCCCCCATGATCCCTCCTTGTCTGCACCCAGCCGTTGAGGACCACCTCCCGCCCCACGTCGGAGGTCCGTAACGTGCCGCAGTAATGTGTCCTTTTCTCCCAGCCTCCGTCCTTCATCGTCCTCCCAGTCCTTCCTCGTAGCAGGTTGGTGATCCTTTCCTCCAGGAGGGAAAGAGGCGCCCACTCCACGGGTTATCCGTGCCGGCGCACCGTCGTCCCCCACTTGAGTCTTCGCGCCTCACGCGTCGCACGCATCGCCACCCCGCCGTTCCTGCCCCACTCTCTCCCTCAACTCGCGCAACCAGTCCTCCCCTGCGGCCACCAACCTCTCCTGCGTCCCTCCTTCCAGGTCCCTGAGGGTGAGGAAGCCTCCGCGCAGCTCGTCCTCTCCCAGGATCAGGCAGTATCGGTAGCCCTGTCGGTCGGCCTCCTTCATCTGCGCCCTCAGGCTTCTCTCCATGTGGTCCAGGTCGCAGCGCAGCCCCTCGGCTCGGACCCTCGAGGCCATGAGAAAGGCCCGCCTCCGCGCCTCCTCCCC
>JACVJH010000124.1 GCA_015711895.1 Candidatus Solincola tengchongensis
ACGTTTCCGGGAGGAAGCGGGAGAAGCGGCCAAAGGCCAGATGGAGCAGTGGATGTCGGCCATGGAGGAGGCCGCCGAGGGCTTCAGCGCCACCCTGCGCCTGTTGGTGGGGAAGGGGGACCACCTCATAAGGGAGATCGAGATGACCATCGAGATGAAGGACGTACCCCAGCTGGGCACCTACAGGAGTACCATGCACATGGAGGCGTATGATTACGATGCCCAGATCCACATCGAGCTCCCCCCGGAGGCGGAGAAGGCAGCCCTCTCGGGGGCGGGGTCGGTACGGTAAGGCTGCAGCGCCATCCCGATCCCTTGCCGGGATTTTTCATGAGCGGCGGCCTATACGACGCAGCAGGTCTCAGGAGCGCCGTAGGAGAGGGCGTTAGGCGGTCCTTGCGACCGCCAAATGCGCCCGTTAGGTTTTATCCCTCGCGTTATGAGGATGGAGGTGGAGCTTGGCCGTCGAAGGGTTACCGTACGAGGCGACCATGAGGCAAAGCGGCCTGGGGAGGCGATCATAGCAGGGAGGCTCAAGATGTCCGATTACGTAGAAGGTAAGACGCGCTGGTGGGGATGGGGAGACCTGGATCAGAGGTTCGACGTTGAGAACCGGGAGAACATCATGCCCTTCCTCCGGGAAAACCTCGGTATGCCGCTGGACACCGAGCGTTTCACCGACCCCGATCTGGAAGAGGTGGGACTCCCGGAACCCCGGCTGAGCGGGAAGACCCTTGAGGAGCTTCGGGAGATATGCGGCCCGGAGAACGTATCCACCGGGAAGTTCCAGCGTGTGAGCCATTCCATGGGCAAGAGCTACCGCGACCTCCTGCGCTATCGGCAGAGGCTCATCCGCCGTCCCGTGGATGTTGTGGTCTGGCCGCGCGAGGAAGTGGAGATCGTGGAGATACTCCGGCTTGCGGAAAGAGAGAACCTGGCTGTCATCCCCTTCGGGGGCGGCTCCAGCGTGACCGGAGGGGTCGAGCCTATGGGGGAGAAGGAGGGCTACATAAGCCTGGACATGGCGCGCATGAACCGCGTGCTGCGTGTGGATGCCACCTCCCATACGGCGCTCATCCAGGCGGGAGCCCTGGGCCCGGAGATCGAGGAGCAGCTGAACGCACACGGATTCACCCTGGGGCATTTTCCGGAGAGTTTTGACCATTCCTCACTGGGCGGCTGGCTGGCCACCCGGGCTTCGGGGCGCCAGTCCACGGGTTATGGTGATATCGAGGACATGGTGCTGGCGCTGCGCATGGTCACCCCGCGCGGGGTGGTGGACACGCGGCGGGTACCTTCCAGCGCCGCCGGCCCCTCCATACTCCAGTTGTGCGTGGGCTCCGAAGGATATATGGGGGTCATCACCGAGGCCCTGATGAGGATAAGGCCCCTGCCCGAGGTCCTGGACTACCGGGGGCTCATCTTCCGCAATTTCGCCGCCGGGGTATCCGCCATAAGGGAGATGATGCAACAGGGGCTTGTTCCCACCTGCGTGCGGCTCTCCGACCGCACGGAGACCGCCCTGGCTCAGGCCTTCCGCAGCACCAAAGGTCCCCGCTGGAAGAGGAAGGCGGAGGACGCGGCCCTGAGGTTCCTGGCACGCCGCGGATATTCCTTCGACGACGGGGCATTCATGGTCCTTGGGCTGGAGGGAAGCGCCGACGAGGTGGATTACCTGAGGCCCCTCATCCTCCGCATCTGCCGTCAGCTGGGAGGGTTCCACCTGGGAACAGGACCGGGGAGGCAGTGGTACCGGAGCCGGCACGAGACGGCCTATTTCCGGGAGCAGCTCATCAACTGGGGGGTGATGGTGGACACCCTGGAGACCGCCACCACCTGGGACAATCTCCTGCACCTCTACGGGGAGGTGCGCAGCGCCATCCGTTCCGCCCTCTCCGAGTGGGGGGACAAGAACCTGGTGGCCTGCCACGTCTCCCACGCCTACCGCGAAGGGGCCTCGCTCTACTACACCTTCTTCGCCCCCATGGCCGCTGAGGGCAGGGAGGAGGAGCAGTGGGAGAAGGTGAAACGCGCCGCCTCGGAGGCAATCATGGAGCACGGCGGGACCATCAGCCACCACCACGGCGTCGGCTACGAACACGCGCCCTGGATGAACCGCGAAGTGGGAGAGGTTTCCATCCGTGCCCTGCAGGCGGTCAAGATGGCCGTGGACCCTGCCGATATAATGAACCCGGGAAAGCTTCTGCCGCGTGGTTGAGATGGAAGAGACGCCGATCTTCGTGTACGGGACGCTCAAGCCGGGCGAGAAGATGTTCCGCCATATAAGCCACACCGTGAGGGACGCCATACCCGCTTGCGTGCCCGGACGCCTCTACGAGACGCCCTTCGGCTATCCCCTCCTGGTGAGGTCGGGAGGTGAGGACGAGATCATGATAAACGGGGTACTCCTGGTCCCCCTCGAGGGGTGCTACGAGGAGATGGTGCGCATCATAGACGTCATCGAGGGGGAGGCCGGTTTCGAGAAGGGGGAGATGGAGGTCGTTCTCGGAGACGGGCACCGGGTGGAGGCCATCGTCTATTACTACCGTGAGGCGCCGCCGTACGCCCAGCCTTATTACGGGAACGACTGGCCGGCGACGGTATGAGGCCTAAGGCGGGCCGGCTGCCGGCATTTCCGTTGCCAGGAGAAGGAATGGCGATATCCTGCGCCGTCGGCCTTTGAGGCGCTCAAAGGATGCCCCGCGACAAGCCGCAGTCGGCCGCATAAAGGCCAGTCTTAAGCGATTTGAGTATAACTTCCGGCCCGGGCTTTCATCCCTTCTTGCCGCTTCCTGCCGGACGGTATGCTCAGCTGGATACCCGGAGAGGGAGAGTGAGGGACAGGGACAGGCCGGCCTTTTGGGAGTAGTCCAGGCGGAGACTCCCGCCCAGCTCCTCCGCCAGCCTGGAGGCCAGCCTGTATTCCATGGCCAGTGTGGGGAGTTCGCCCTCGGTGAGGTGTGGAGGCCAGACATTGATCGCGCCGAGGGTTTCCCCGCTGGGGGCCGGATGTGGACACCTTACGCTAAGGACGAGGCTCTCTCCTCTCATGGAACACCAGGCGGAGACCATGTCCCGCTCCCGGCAGCAGCGCATGGAGAGGTCCAAGAGGTTGTAGAGGAGGTCGAAAAGGCGGGAAGGGTCCGCCTGGATCGCCGGGATGTCCGTCAGGAGGCGGACGTTGAGCGTGGTGCCACGGGGTGAGTATATGTCCTCAACCAGGGCGGCCGCTTCTTTCAAGGTTTCCGAGGGATTCACCGGGGTGGTCTCCATGTAGCCGGGTTCGTGAGCCAGGTCGAGGATCCGTGACAGGTCGTTTATCATCCCCTCCAGACGGGTCGCGGAAACCCGGATATAATTAAGGAAATCACGTTTCTGCTGCTCATCCAGTTTCTCCCAGTACTGGTTGAGGGTAAGCGAATAACCCACCAGAGAGGTGAGGGGGTGCTTTATCTCCTGGGCGGCGATCCCGGCCATGCGGCGCGAATCCTCCGCCCTGCGCAGTAGGAGGGAGAGGTTCTCCGCCATCTCCAGGTGGTCCTTTTCCCTTTCCAGGATCCTGTCCAACTCCGCACGCCGGTCCCTTTCCGAGCCCAGCAGCCATCCGGAAAGGAGACAGAGGGGCAAACTGAGGATGACGGTTATCACCGCCGCGGGGGATTCATGCAGCAGGTGGGACGGCCCGCCGGAGGAGATGAGGTAGTGGAGCACGAAGAGGAGGGCCGTGTAGGCCATGGCGATCAAGAAACCCCAGATCGCGTAGCGATACCTGTAGGATGTTCTCATGCCCGCCCTTTCTCTCGCTGTTATTTTACCCTTATCGAGGCTCCCATCCCATCCTCTCCAGGTCGCCTGATGTTGTGACCTGGTGCGGTGAATACTTGTAGTGGTTCCGGCTGGACCATTCGTTCGGGCACCTCCTTGCTCCGCTTCTGTGCCCAAAACAAGTTTAGAGAGTGTCCACCGTGTTTCCGGACCTAGGCAATCCTCCAAGAGGGGGGTGTCTTACGGTACTTGTCGATGCAGATGATTGCAGCGGTTCAAACCGCACTATTCATTCAGTCCTCCTTGCCCTCTTTCCTTGGACACGGGACAAACGCAGGAGTTGCCCCGTTTTTCTGAACCCAGGCGCGTCCCCGCGGCGTTCCTCCCAGCCGGCGGGCTTTTGTTCGCTCACCAGGAGGGAAGGGTGGGAAGCGAGGGCGGGCGAACCTGGGTGTCCATGCCGATGAGGCGCCCGTCACGGAACAGCAGGACTGCTTTTTCGTAGACCACAATGGTGTTCTCGGGCAGCAGGCCGCCCCTGGCCTCGTGGGTGAAGATGGGCGGTCCCAGGAGTGCCGAGGCCTCCTCGGGTGTGA
>MU158604.1:0-3048 GCA_015711895.1 Candidatus Solincola tengchongensis
GGACAAAAGCTGCGGAGGAAACGATAAGGCTGTCCAGAAAGGAGAAAAACGGAAGGATAGAGGAGATCGGAAGCTTTGGGGCTGAAAAAGGCGGCTGGAAAGGTAGCGCATCGCAGGAGAGGTTTGGCAAGAAAGGCATAGTGAGAACATCGGTGAACAGCGGCATCTTTACGGAGGAAAGAATCCATAGGGCATTCACCATAACGAAGACAATTCACGAGGTGGAAAGAGGGTCGGCGGTGGATGGATATAAGGCAATGAGGCGAATATGAATATAGCCTGGTGAGCCAAGGCTTTTAAGATAATACATCCGAGACAGAATAGCGTTCCATGCCTCTAGAATTCTCCGTTAGCCGCGAGGAATAGGGGACTAAAACATCATCCTTGTAAAAGGAAAGAATTTGCCACGCTTGTGAATAAGAGCATATGACTATTAATACTCGAGGCTGAAGTGGCGTCAGATCATGGGATACGAAAGAGAACGGGGATTGTCTCGAAAAAGGTCAATAAGGCGGAAATACGTGAAAAAAAGGATTAATATAGACAAAACTTGACGTTTTTGTTTTAATTGAATGGAGATGTAACCAGCGGGGAACAAGAGGGCGGACAGGGGTTTGGAGTGTGAGAAAAATTCGGGGCTCAATATCCCTGAAATATGCATTACGGTCGAGAACGGTTGAAGGACTTCAACATCGCAGGCGCCTTAAGGGGTTAAGTCTGTGTAAATTCGCGGTTGGATGAAGAGATGCACCCCATGACAGCTTCCACGCGATCGAGGAACGATCCATACCCACTGTGGTTTTGGAAAGAAAAGGAAGGCAAGGCCTGAAAGGATAACATTGTCCTTCATAGAGCGGAAAAGAGAACGATTGTAATGTGTGAAGGGGAGCGGTTCGATCGGTGAAGGGCTGCCGCAGGTGGTGGAAGATAATGGCAAGGAGAAGATGGGGTTTCACTAAGACACGCTTAATCCATCCCTCGACCATTTCTGTCCCGCTGCTCCTCTCCTTGGTGTTCCTCATCTTCCCTCTCTCGGGAGGTTATGCGGCGGCCGAGGGAGAACCATCGGGCTGGGTAAACGTTACTCCTCCGGGAGTGACGGGAAGCGCGAGGGCGATGACCGCGTTTGGGCGGGATATCGCCTGGGTGGGTTTTGCTGGCGCTGCGCCTGAAGATCCTGTCATGGTGAAGACGGTGAACGGCGGTTCCGCCTGGTATCCCCCGCACATCGAAACTTCCATCCCTATTGGAGGGGTGCTCCATCTTTCCGCAGTGGATGAACAGAGCGTCTGGGCGCATTACGGAATTTATGTGTTCAGATCATTGAATGGAGGGATGACCTGGGAAGAGAAGTTCGAAGGCTCCATGACCGCGCACCTGGACGACGTCCCCTTCAATCTCCACGCTTTGAACCGAGACACGGCTTTCATGGTGGAATGGGTAGGCGGTGACATATTCGGTGAATTTGTTAATTACACGGAGGTCAAGAAGATAGGGCCGGAGGGAGTCAAGGCGTTACAGGTCCCTCCCCACGAGAAATACGGGGTTCCGGGCTTTATGCCCTGGGGGCCGCTGGACGTCCACCCGCTGGACGAGTCCGACATCTGGATGTGCGGGGTGGATCGCGATTATTCCGGCGGCGATCCGGAGAGCGTGGTGGGCCTCTTTTACAGGAGCGGCGACGGCGGGGCTACCTGGGAACTCAACGGGATACCCGACACTTGCCTCCTCTCCCTCTGTCCCGTCGACGACGATACCGGAATGAAAGGAAGCGAAGGATGAATGCGTGCGGAAGCTCAATTCGCGTGAAAGCGCCGGGTGAAATAGCTGGTAACAATTGGTAGTTGTCGTTGAGGAGGTGGCCCTTTGGTTCTGCGGCAAGGAACACTGTTACGAAAATTGAAAGGCCCTCTCGCTTTCATCGCGGTGGCGGCTCTGGCACTCGCCTGGCTGCCGGGGTGCGAGGTCCTTCCCTACCAGGAGCCGGTGATCGGAGGCATAACCGTTCGCTACGATTTCGTCTCCACGGTGGACGGGCTGAACCTCCCCTGCAGCATCTACCTGCCGTCGGGATACGACCCCTCGCGCTCCTACCCCCTGTGGGTGGAGCTGCACGCCCTGGGCGGGATACCCCTCATCGACAACAACTGGATGAACATCTTCTCCAACATGATAAAGACGGTGGCCGACGAGAGGCAGTGGATAGTCCTCTCCCCCTGGGGGCGTAACCTGACCAGCTTCTACATCGACGGGGTGAACAAGGACGCGGGGCCCAACCGCGAGCCGAACATCGTGGACGGCATGTCCAGCCTGGCCGACTGGACGCCCGCAGGAGGTTCATGGTCGGCGACGGGGAGCACGATAGTGCAATCCGACACGTCGGCTACCTGGAAAGAACTGGTTAGAAAGGATTCCTCCGGCAAGGACTACGCCGTGCGCATCAGGTTCCGGGAGGTCAGCCGCCCCGGGAACGCGAGCGCGGTGGGTGTCAACGTCCGGCGCGACCCAGCCACCGGAGACTGCTACCACGTGGACCTCTATTCCGAGACCGTGAACGGGACCACCAGCAAGTACGTGCGGCTGTTCCGCATCTCCGGCGGGTCCTGGAACCTCATCTACCAGACCCCTTACGAGTGGGGTCCCCTGAAGCCGGGCGACCCGTGGATAACCCTGCGGGTGGGCACTTACGCCGGGTACCTGAAGGTCAACGTCAACGACAAGCCCATAAACCTGCAGCCCGGTGACGACTGCTCGCCCTACGGGGACGGTAGGGACACTCCGGAACCTCCCGTATCCGGAGAGGTTTCCGTCTGCAGCTACGGGGCGGTGCACGAGTTCGACGAGCTGCGGGTGCAGAACGAGCATCAGTACGGGGAGAGAGACGTCATAGACTGTATCCTGCAAGCCATGGAGAGGTTCAACATCGACGAGGACCGCGTGTACGTCTCCGGCCTCTCCATGGGCGGAACGGGGGCCTATGTCCTGGGCATCCACAACCCGGGGCTGGTGACCGCCGTCTCCCCCAACGCGGGGGCTTCCGCCCTGGTC
>MU158604.1:3058-4997 GCA_015711895.1 Candidatus Solincola tengchongensis
GTGCCCGACAACTGGGCGGCCATAGCCGGGAAGGAGGATGAGCCGGAAGCATCCCTGGACACGCCGCTCATGCGGGACAACAGCGCCCGTTACGTGCTGGAAAATCTCGCCAACATGCCCATCCGCATCGTGCAGGGTCTGAACGACAGCAACTTCCCCAACCAGTACCAGAACCTCACCGTGATGTGGTGGAGGCGGGAGAGCACCACCCCGGGGGACAAGTGGTGGCTGGTGGAAGCGCCGCCGCCCTACTCCCCGGCCACGGCCGAATTCGCCAACGGGGGCGACGTGCACGCGCTACTCACCTCTTGGTCCGCCGTGGGGCCCTACTATTCCGAGTACAACACCAGCCCCTACGGGGGCCACGGCTTCATGGAACCCTACGGCGTGACCGCCGATTTCTTCCAGGCCCACGCACGCAACCGGCAGCCCGACCGGGTGGCCTACAAGTCCTACGACGACCCGGTGTGCTCCTCCTACTGGATGACCTTGAGGAGGTACCCCGGCGCCGGGGAGGAAGCCGCTCTGGCTCGGGCGGAGGTGGACCGGTCCGCCGGGATGGTCGGTGCCCACGTGCGCAACGTTGAGGAGCTCACCCTGGACCTCTTCTGGGCGGGGTTGAGCCTTCAGCCGGGGAAGACCCTGAGCGTGCGTCTGGACACCAACACGGACCCCAGCGCCATTCCCGTGGTGGACCGGCTGGGCCGCACCGACCTGGTGCTGGTCCACGCTTGGGCCTCCGTTCCCGGGATGAAGGTGAGGTTGGACGGCGCGCTCCTGACGCCGGGAGTCGGTTACACCTTGGAGGGCAGTCGCTTGCGCGTTCCCGGTATAACCCTTGCCCAGGCGAGGACGCTCACCCTGGAGCTCCCCTCCCAGGTCCAGACCAACCTCCTGACCAACCCCGGTTTCGAGGCCGTGAACCCGGATGGGAGCGTGCCGGGTTGGAGCAAGGTGGTGCTATCGGGGGGCAGCGCCCGCATGGAGGATCATGCCAAGATGTCCCACGGCGGAACCCGCTCCCTGCGCGTCAAGGACCCGGCCCCCGCGGGAGCGCCCTACACCTGCTCCTGGCGCAGCGACCAGGCGACGGGCATACAGGGGGGAGCGAACTACGCCCTGACCGGCTTCTACCGCACCCGACTGTTCAGGAAGGCCGCGGTGCGTGTCACCGTTTACTGGTACGACGCTTCCGGGACGCAGGTGGGCGCGAGTTCCCTTGACCTGGAGGCGCCCTCCGGTTATTCCACGCATGACTGGGTGCCCTTCCACCTCCAGGCACGGGCGCCGTCCGGAGCGGCCAGAGCCGCGGTGGGCCTGGAGACGGTGGGCGGCCCGGGCACGGCCGGGGGCGGAAGCGTGTGGTTCGACGACGTGGCCCTTTTCCGCTTGCCGTGAAAGGAGGGGCACAGGCATACGGGACGGGATCTCGAAAAGTGCGAACGAGGGCTTAATTAAAGCATATGTCCGGAAACCGGAACTGAAAGGTAAAGGCTTGACATCAGGAGCACTCCCGGCCAATGGAAAAGTTCGGTCAGCATGGACAGTGCGCCTCTGTGCGGCGAAAGCCTGGAAGCGGTACGGATGGATTCAAAAATCGGTATGGCTTGCATCCGGGCAAAAGGGCGAGCGGGGAGATGGTGGGTGGAATGAACATGTTCTTTACGGGCGGTGACCGGTTTTAAATGGAGTGCCGACAGGGGGGATGCCGATCGGAAACATGGGGGAAACTCATAAAGCGGACAGGCGGTTGCGATGGTTCCAAATCGGTTTTGTTGCCGTCGCGACCCTCGGGTTTACCGTAGCCATGACTGCGTAGGGGGGTGGAAAGCGAAATGAGAAACGGAAGGGGTTTCGTGACACGGGCTTTTGTCCTTCTCGGAGGGATGGCACTTCTTTCCATCGTGCTTCTGCCGCTCGCGTCCGGCAGCGCGATGGC
>JACVJH010000127.1 GCA_015711895.1 Candidatus Solincola tengchongensis
GCTCGAAGGAGGCCGGGGTCTCCCTGGTGATGTCGTTGGGGATCTCGTCCAGGGTGTATCCCACGGCCAGTTTGGCGGCGATCTTGGCGATGGGGAACCCGGTGGCCTTGGAGGCCAGGGCGCTGGACCGGGAGACGCGGGGGTTCATCTCGATGACCACCATGCGCCCGTTGTCGGGGTGGACGGCAAACTGGATGTTGGACCCACCCGTCTCCACACCGATCTCGCGGATGATGGCGATGGCCGCGTCCCGCATGAGCTGGTACTCCCGGTCGGTGAGGGTCTGAGCGGGAGCCACGGTGATGGAGTCCCCAGTGTGGATGCCCATGGGGTCGAAGTTCTCGATGGAGCAGATGATGACCACGTTGTCCTTGAGGTCGCGCATGACCTCGAGCTCGTATTCCTTCCACCCCATCACCGACTCCTCGATGAGGATCTCGCTGATCATGGAGGCGTCCAGCCCGGCGGAGGCTACTCGCTCGAACTCCTCGGCGTTGAAAGCCACCCCGCCCCCGGTGCCCCCCAGGGTGAAGGCGGGGCGGATGATGAGAGGGAACCCCAGCTCCGCGGCCACCTCGCGGGCCTCATCCATGGAGTGGGCCAGCCCGGAGCGGGGCAGGTCCAGGCCGATGGAGGCCATGGCCTTGCGGAAGAGGTCCCGGTCCTCCGCCTTGCGGATGGCCTCGTAGTTGGCGCCGATCATCTCCACCCCGTACTCTTCCAGGACCCCCATCTCCGCCACCTTGACCGCCGTGTTCAGGCCCGTCTGCCCCCCCAGGGTGGGGAGGAGGGCGTCGGGACGCTCCTTCTCGATTATGCGGGCCACCACCTCCGGGGTGATGGGCTCGATGTAGGTGCGGTCGGCCATCTCCGGGTCGGTCATGATGGTGGCCGGGTTGGAGTTCACCAGCACCACCTGGAAGCCCTCCTCCTTGAGTGCTTTGCACGCCTGGGTCCCCGAGTAGTCGAACTCGCAGGCCTGGGAGATGATGATGGGCCCGGAGCCGATGATGAGTATCTTGTGGATGTCCGTGCGCCTAGGCATGGGTCTCACCCCGCCCGGCGCGCATGTCGCGGATGAAGTCCCCGAAGAGGTAGACGGCGTCGTGGGGCCCCGGGGAGTCCTCGGGGTGGAACTGCACGGAGTAGGCCGGGTAGCGGCGGTGGCGGAATCCCTCCAGGGTCCCGTCGTTGAGGTTTATGAACGTGGGCTCCACCTCGGAGGCGATGCTCTCAAGGTCCACGCAAAAACCGTGGTTCTGGGCGGTGATGAGGACATTGCCCCGCCGCAGGTCCTTTACCGGATGGTTGGCGCCGCGGTGCCCGAACTTCAGCTTGTAGGTGCGCCCGCCCAAGGCCAGGCCCAGTATCTGGTGCCCAAGGCATATCCCGAAGATGGGCTTCACCCCGATGAGCTTGGCCACCTCATCGATGAGGTAGGTCACCGCCGCCGGGTCCCCCGGGCCGTTGGAGAGGAAGATGCCGTCAGGCCCCATCTGTAAGACCCTGGAAGCCGCGGTCTCCGCGGGGACCACCAGGACCTCGCACCCCAAAGCGGAGAGTATGCGCAGGATGTTACGCTTTATCCCGCAGTCGTAGGCCACCACACGAAGGGGACGCTTCCCGTTCCCGGAGACAGCGGGCATGACCCCTCTTCCCATGGGAGGGACTCGGGAGTCCTCCCAGCGGTACGGTTCACTGCAGGTGACCTCCTTCACCAGGTCCCTTCCCACGTAGGGAGGGGCCTCATCCAGCATGCGCCTGAGTTCCGAGAGCTCGGCGTCCTCGGAGGAGACGATGCACATCATGGCCCCGATGGAGCGTATGTGGCGGGTGACGGCGCGGGTGTCCACCCCCTCCACGCCCACGATGCCGTGCTCCGCGAGATATTCATCCAAGGGCCGCGCGGACCGCCAGTTGGACGGATAGCGGCAGCACTCCCGGACCACAAACCCTTCCACCTGGGGGCCGCAGGACTCCACGTCCTCCTCGTTGACCCCGTAATTCCCTATGAGGGGGTAGGTCATGGTGACGATCTGGCCCTTGTAGGAAGGATCGGTGAGGATCTCCTGGTATCCGGTCATGCTGGTGTTGAAAACCAGCTCTCCCGTGCGCACCCCCCGTGCTCCGAAGGGCGTGCCGGTGAAGTACTTCCCGTCCTCGAGCAGGACTACGGCCTTTTCCATGCGGGGATTTACCTGCCTCCTGTCCTCGGTCTTCCGTTTATTATAGGGACTGGGGGAGACAGGCGAAAGAGCGAAGGCCTATTTCGCGGAGAGGTCGGCTTAAACGGGGCCGAGGAGGGAAAGGCGGTTGACCCAGGTGGGGTTTGGGGCAACCAATGAAAAAGGCCCACCCCGTCGGGATCGAGTCTTCAAGCGTAGAATAGCGGAAAAAGCCTATGTCTAAGGGCGGAATATTGAAAGCCCGTCGCGCCATAACGAAGGGCGGTTCTCCGGTTCTTCCATCATGAGACTCGTCTACTCGGACGACGCTGAACCTTGGATATGCAACCGGATTAAAAAGCCCTAAAGAAGGAAGTGGCAGGGTATAACGCTGCTACACACGCATGCGGGGCGGTGGGCATGTTTTTACCCCAGTCAATCAAGCCTTGTGCAAAATCGTGGCCCAAAGATGGATTCCTCAAAACCAGGTCGGATTAATGGAAGTCGAATTCCAAAGGTTTTCCCGCTTTGTCCAGATCTATACCATTATCGAAGATAGAGCGAAGAACAGGTTGCCAAATCTCTTCATCAAAAGTCCATATCCGGCCCCTTGTTTTTTCGTAGATTTATGAGCTTGATCAAATACTGGTTCCCGTGGAATCGGTCTTCACCAGGTAGACGTCCTTCCCTCCCGCTCCGAAGGACTCCGTCCATCCGGCGAGGATGTAACCCCCGTCCGAGGTCTGCTGGACGGAATAAGCCACGTCATCGCCCGTCCCCCCGTAA
>JACVJH010000128.1 GCA_015711895.1 Candidatus Solincola tengchongensis
CGCCCTCCTTCCCCAGCATGTTCTCCGCGGGCACGCGGCAGTCGGTGAACACCAGCTCGGCGGTGGGGGAGGTGCGGTTGCCCATCTTGTCCAGCTCCTTGCTCACCTCGAACCCGCCGAACTCCTTCTCCACGATGAAGGCGCTGATGCCCGCGCCGCCCTTCTCTTTGTCCGTCACGGCCATGACGATGCACAGGTCGGCGATGGGGCCGTTGGTGATGAACATCTTGGTCCCGTTGATGACGTAGTAGTCGCCGTCCCGCACCGCAGTGGTCTTTATGGAGGCGGCGTCGGAGCCGGCGTCGGGCTCGGTGAGACCGAAGCAACTTATCTTCTCCCCGCTGCAGATGGGAGGGAGATATTTCTTCTTCTGCTCTTCCGTGCCCATAACCCAGATGGGCACGGCCCCGATTATGGTGTGGGCGCCCCAGGACAGGGACATCCCGGCGTCGCCGCCCCCCGCCCCGAAGGCGTCCATGGCGATGGCCGTGTCCAGGGCTCCCGCGCCCGACCCTCCGTACTCCTCCGGGAAGGGCAGGCCGAGCAGGCCCATATCTGCCATTTTTTTCCATCCTTCCCAGTAGAACTCGCCCTTACGGTCGTATTCCTCCGTATTGGGAGCTATCTCCCTGGCGGCGAATTCCTTGACCTCCTTGAAAAAGGCCTTCTGTTCCGGAGAGAGCTCGAAGTCCATACCCTACCTCCTTTTTCCTCATCCGTTGCTCTCTTAAGAGGCCCTCCCTTCCTCGGCGCAGCGGGCAGCATGGCTTGCCGCTTTCCCGCCGCGCGACGTCTATAATACTAAATCACTTCTTGCGCGCTTCACCACCCCGCATCTCTTCCGGGCTCCACGCTCCGCAAGCCGGGCACAGTACCATGTTTTCATATCCAACTTTGAGGGATCGCTCCTTCATGTCTTGTCTATTTGCCTCTTCTGTCGAGATGACAGCTTGGTCTCTCGACCTCCTTCAACCTGAAAAGCGCTCGCTGAAACGATGCAATACCTCCTGTTCTCAGCGTCCCAGGAGGGAACGGGCCATGACCAGGCGCTGGATCTGGTTGGTCCCATCCCAGATCTGGTTTATCTTGGCATCCCGCATGAGTTTCTCCACCGGGTAGTCGCGCATGTACCCGTAGCCTCCGAAGACCTGCACAACGTCGGTGGTCACCCGCATGGCCATGTCCGAGCAGAAGGTCTTGGCCATGGCCGCCTCCCGGGTGAAGGGCATGCCCTGCGTCTCCAGCCAAGCGGCCTTGTAGTACATGAGCCTTCCCGCTTCGATGTCCATGTCCATGTCCGCCAGCATGAACTGGATGGCCTGGTTCTCGATTATGGGGCGGCCGAACTGTACCCGCTGCCGGGCGTAATCCACCGCCGCCTCCAGGGCGGCGCGCGCTATGCCCACGGAACTGGAGGCCACGGAGACGCGCGCCTTGTCCAGGGTCATCATGGCTATCTTGAAGCCCTGTCCCTCCTCTCCCAGCAGGTTCTCCGCCGGGACTTTGCAGTTGTCCAGGATGACCTCGGAGGTCACTGAAGCGCGCACCCCCATCTTGCGCTCCTTCTTGCCGCCGGAGAGGCCCGGGGTCCCCTTGGGCACCAGAAAGCAGGAGAGGCCGCGGGTACCCCGGGAGGGATCGGTGGAGGCGTACACGGTGTGCAGGTCGGCGATGCCCCCGTTGGAGATGAAGCACTTGGTCCCGTTGAGGACGTAGAAATCCCCATCCCGGACGGCGGTGGTCCTCACCGCCCCGGCGTCGGAGCCCGCCTCGGGCTCGGTGAGGGCCATGGCCGCGAGTGAAGGGCGGGAGGTGAGGTCGGTGAGATACTTGCGTTTCTGCTCCTCGCTCCCGGCCACAAGAAGAGGTGTCACCCCCAGGTTGTTGGCCCCCAGGATGGTGGCAAACCCGCAGCATCCCCAGGCCAGCTCCTCGTTGACGATACAGGCAGTGAGGAAGTCCATGCCCTGTCCTCCGTACTCCTCGGGCACGTAGGTATAGGTGAAGCCGGCCCGGAAAGCCCTCTCCACGAACCACTCCGGGTACTCCTCCCTCTCATCGTACTCCGCGGCCACAGGGCGGATCTCCCGTTCCGCGAACTCGTGGGCCACCCTGCGGACGGCCTCCTGCTCCTCGCTCAACCGGAAGGAAATCAATCTCCGCACCTCCCTCGTCGATCAGGTCGTTCCGCCTTCAGGTCCATGTGGGGGTGTGAGGATCCCATGCCCTCTGCCCTGACCCTGCGCGCCAACCGCCGTGCCCCACGGAAAGCAAGCCCTCCGTTCCCTACGGCTCCGTCCAAGGCCTCCTTGAACCTCTTTCCCTCCGCCTCCCCGCCCCGGCCTCGCAAGCCGGCGTCCTCTACCTCCCTCTGAAGGCGGGCCTGCGTTTCTCGATGAAGGCCCGCATTCCCTCCTTCTGGTCCTCGGTGGAGAAGAGCAGGGAGAAGCATTTACGCTCATAGGCCAGCCCGGTGTAGAGGTCGGTGTTCATCCCCTCGTTGACGCAGGCTTTGGCGCAGGCTAGGGCCACGGCCCCGTTGCGGATGCAGCGAAGGGCGAGCTCCCTGGCCTCCTCCATGAGCCGCTCCACCGGGACCACCCTATTTACCAGGCCCATCTCCAGGCAGGTTCGCGCGTCGAAGAAGGAGCCGGTGAAGATCATCTCCTTGGCCCGGTGGGGGCCTATCAGGCGGGGAAGGCGCTGCGTCCCTCCCGCCCCGGGGATGATACCTAGGGTGATCTCCGGCATGCCGAAGACGGCGGTCTCCGAGGCCACGATCATGTCGCAGACCAGGGCCAGCTCACATCCCCCTCCCAGGGCGTAACCGCTGACCGCGGCGATGACCGGCTTGGGGATGCGCTCGATCTTCTCGAAACCCGAAAGATCTGCCCCGTAAGCGTTGAGCATATCTGGGGCGTACTTATCCGCCATCTCCTTGATGTCCCCCCCGGCGGCGAAGACCTCCTCACCGCCGGTCACGATGACCGCGCGCACGGAACCGTCCCGCGCCAACATGTCCGCGGCGCGGCCCAGCTCGGCTATGAGCTCCAGGTTCAGTGCGTTCCTGACTTCCGGGCGGTTCAGCCGCAGCACGGCTATCCCCTCCTCGTCGCGTTCCACGACAAGATGTTTGAACTCCCAGTTCTCAGCGTTCATCTCGCCTCCTTGCCTTCCTTTTCCGGTCCAGAAGCCGGCGCGCCGGCGATGCCGCTTCAGTCACTCTCCTCGCGCACCGGCCGGGATACGGTCCCTTACCCGCTCCCCTTACCCGCCTCCACGGCAAGCGGGAACGCCGCCCCGCCTCGAACGGGGGTGAGCACACCTCCCTCAGCCCTCGCCGGAGGAGGACAAGGCCATCAGGGGACTTGTTGTATACGGTTTAACCCTCGGTGCCGTGAAGGATGCACCGGCAGGCAGTCCGGACCGCACTGCCTTCCACGGCGGGCCTCGAGCGCCCCATGTTCGGGAAAGGCCCATGCATACAGGCAAAGCGGAAACGGCGTCGATCAGAGGAGATGGGCGCCTCTCTCCAAGCCGGAGAACCGACAGCGCCCTGGGATTCGCCGCCTTACAACGTGAGGCGCGGATGCAAAGGTCGGCCGATACCCGAGGCGCCTACCGCAACCGTGCACCCTCAATCTCCGCCGGGCTCAAAAAACAGGGTCCCAGCGGGGTCCCTCACTCGAAGAGGTCTTCCTCCTCTTCCTCTTCCGGCTCCCCGCTGTCCACTTCGAGTGCGCTTCCCGAGGCCGTGAAGGCGACCCCCGCGGCTTCCTGCTCCTCCCCGCCGGCCTCGGGTCCCCCTCCAACGGCGGACGCCTCCCGCGAGGCCCTCTCCTCCGTGAAACGGCGCATGCCGCGTGCCGGATCTCCACTCGCGAAGCAGGTGGAAAAGGATTCCAGTTCGAGCTCCATGCCGTGGGTGAGGTCCAGGTCCAGGGAACGGTTCAGGCTGCGTTTGGCCAGGTAGAGGGCTGTCCTCCCTCCCTGGGAGAGCTTGTCCACCCATTCCCGCACCCGTGACTCCAGCTCTTCATCCCCCACCACCTCGTTCACCAACCCCCACGCCGCCGCCGTCTCCGCGTTCACCACGCGTCCGGTGAGGAGCATCTCGCGGGCACGGCGCAGCCCCACAAAGCGGGCCAATCTCTGGGTGCCTCCCCCGGAGGGGATCATCCCCAGCCGTATCTCCGGAAAGGCGAAGCGGGCACTGGGGGTCGCCAGGGCCAGGTCGCAGGCCAGGCAGATCTCCAGACCCAGCCCCATGGCCACGCCGTTCACCGCGGCGATGGTGGGGACGGTGAGCTCCGCTATGCGGTTGGTTATCATCTGGGCCTCGCGGGCGCGGCGCCGCGCCGCCAGCGGGGTGGCGCCCTCCAGGTCGCTCAGCTCCATGCCGGCGCAGAAAGCCTCACCCCGCCCGGAGAAGACCACCGCCCTGACCTCGCCGCGCGATTCGAGGGCGTTGAGGCAGGCCCACAGGTCACGGACCGAACCCGGCGGCAAGGCGTTGAGCCTCTCCGGGCGGTTGAAATAGACCCATCCGGCACCCCCGACCACTTCCCAGGCGATGGAGCCCCGTTCCTCCATCCATGCCCCCTTTCAAATGCGGAGAGAGTCTCCGGGCCCCCTCCTTCCGGCGATGACCCTTCCGGCGATGCGCTTTTATCGCCGCCTCCGCGTTCAAAGCCTAGGTGCGAGTTCTGCAGGCTCTCGCGGCCTCCCCGTCCGCCGCGGGAACGCGTTGATCACCCTTGCCCCGTCTTGCGCCCCAGGAGCCCCGCGGCGACCATGCGGCGCACCAGCGGCGGGGTTCACAACTTCCAGTAGCTCTCCTGTTTGCCGCTGGAATAATCGTAATAACCCCGCCCCGTCTTGCGCCCCAGGAGCCCCGCGGCGACCATGCGGCGCACCAGCGGCGGAGGATAATACTTGGGATCCCCGGTGTCGTTGTAGATGGCTAGGGAAGCGTTCATGAGGACGTCGATGCCGGTCATGTCCGCCAGTTCCAGCGGACCCATGGGCAGGTTGTACCCCAGGCGCATGGCCTTATCGATATCCTCGGGAGTGGCCACTCCGGCTTCCAGCATCCTGGCCGCCTCCATGCCCATGGGGAGGTAGAGGCGGTTGGCGATGAAACCGGCATGGTCCTTGAGCACCCGCACCGTCTCCTTGCCCACCGACTGCGCCCACCTCTCGGCGATCTCCATGGTCTCGTCGGAAGTCTGGAGTCCCCGGATTATCTCGCACAGCCGCATCAGGGGCACCGGGCTGAAGAAATGGGTTCCCACCACCTTGTCCGGCCTCTTGGTGGCCGCGGCGATGGAGGTTATGGGGATGGCCGAGGTGTTGGTGGCCAGAATGGTGTGCGGCGGACATATCTCGTCCAGCTGTGAGAATACCTGCCTCTTCACCTCCAGGTCCTCGAAGACCGCCTCCACCACCAGGTCGCAGTCCGAAGCCTCCCGGAGGTCGGTGGTGGTGCTCAGGTTGGCAAGGGCGGCATCATGCTGTTCCTGGGTGATCTTTTCCTTGGAGAGGAACTTTCCCAGGGAGCCCCGGATGGCCTCCATGCCCTTGGCGGTGCGTTCCTCGTCCACGTCGTGCATCTTAACCTGGTAACCGGCAAAGGCGGTCACCTGGGCGATGCCGCTTCCCATCAGGCCGGAGCCGACCACGAACACCTTTTTGATCTCCATTGCCGCTGACCTCCCGTGCCTCTTCCTTTCCCAGCCGTCCTCCTTCCTGCAGCCGCACCTTCGAGGATCGGTGTGGATGTCACCCCATCTCTGAAGAAGCGGCCTTCCAGCTTCGCACGGTATTCCCCGCGCATGAGGCGAAATAACGCGGAATTCCCGCATTTCAGCCGTGAACCAAGTATATCACAACCCGCGCCAGGCCTTTTTGGCCCTGCGGCAGGCCGCCCAGCCGCGAAGGAAGTTCGCGCCGAGGATCAGGAGGAGAAAAAGGGCGGCCGTGATCTCCGCCCCCCTCCTTTTGAGCATGGCCTCCTGGAACGCCCGGACCATTTCCTCCCCGCGGGAGAGGAGTCGCTCCGTATCCCCACGCCCGTGGGCAAACGTTCCCACCTGGGCGCGAGCCGACTTGGCCCAATCCTCGACGTCGCTCAATCTTTCCATCACAGGACCGCCGCGCGCCATTTTCCATCTTCTGTCAACCGCTTGTTCCGCCGGCGGCGCCGTTCCGTCCCGGCGACCACATGCCGCTACCTCCGCCACCGGCCTAGGACCTGAGGCACGGAGGGCGTCAGTCCGCGAAGAGGGCCACGTGTCGGAAGGAACCCACGTCGAAAAGCCCCCGGTCGGTCATCTTCAGCTCCGGTATCACCGGAAGGGCGAGGAAGGACAAGGCCATGAATGGTTCCCGGAGTGGGCATCCCAGGCGAGCGGCCGCCTCCCGCAGCGCCCTCACCCTCGCCGCCACCTCCTCCAAGGGCAGGGTGGACATCAGGCCGGCGACGTCCAGGGGAAGCTCCGCGATGACCTCCCCTCCCCTTACCGCGACCTGCCCTCCTCCCATGGCCTCCACGCGCCTCGCGGCGAGGAGTATGTCCCGGTCATCCACTCCCACGACCACCAGGTTGTGGGAATCGTGGGCCACGGTGGAGGCCAGAGCCCCCTCGCGCAGCCCCATCCCGCGCACCATCCCCATCCCCAGGTTGCCGGTCCCCCGGTGCCTCTCGAAGACGCAGGCCTTGAGGATGTCGCGCTCCGTGTCGGTCAACACCAACCCCTTCTCCACCCTGGGCGTCTCGAGGAGGGACTCGGTGACTAGTTGGTCGGGGTTCACGCCTATGCCCCTCAGCCTCCCGCTTCCGGCGGTGGTCTCCAGCGCTGGGATCCGTTGCCAGGCTATCCTCCTCGC
>JACVJH010000129.1 GCA_015711895.1 Candidatus Solincola tengchongensis
ATGGCCCGCACGAAGTTGGGCAGGGGCGTGGAGAAGATGAGCTCGCGCTGGAACTCCACCTCGTCCGCCGGGGGCCTCTTTCCGAACGCCGTGTAGCGGGCGAAGAGGTAAGCGGGTGCCGTCCTTCCGTAGAGCTCCCAACCCCTCTGGGCCACGGGCAAGTCGACGGCCATGAGG
The DNA here is from genome assembly GCA_015711895.1 of Candidatus Solincola tengchongensis. Taxonomy (GTDB): domain Bacteria; phylum Actinomycetota; class Geothermincolia; order Geothermincolales; family RBG-13-55-18; genus Solincola_A; species Solincola_A tengchongensis. Next base: position 178 of record JACVJH010000129.1, read on the forward strand.
TCCAGGAGGGTGGAGAGGGGAACGGGGTAGAGGCGCTTCACCAGCCCGCCCAGGACGATCCCCTCCACCACGTCCACGCCGGAGGAGTCCACGAGGACCAGGCCCTTGAGGCGGCCCCGGTAGCGCTCGGCGAAGCGCTCGTGCCACTTGAGGGTGGTGAAGCCGCCCATGCTGTGGCCGCAGATGACGAAGGAGGGCGGGTCGAAGGCCTCCACCACCGCCTCCAGGTCCTCGGCCAGGCGCTCCGTGCTCTGGTCCCGGCTGGCGGGAGTGCCGGACTTGCCGTGCCCGCGCAGGTCCAGGGAGACCACGCGGTACCTGTCCCTGAGGAACGCCCTCTGGTAGCGCCAGATGGTGTGATTGCAGGCCAGCCCGTGCACCAGGAAGACGGTGGGCCCCTCCCCGCAGGCGTCGGCGTAGATGGGTGTCCCGTCCGCGGAGCGGATGCCCGGTCGCGGCTCGCCGTCGGGAAGAGCGGGCGGGCGCGTCTGACCGGCGGAGCGACGGTGGTCGGCCTGCCTCACCGCCGCCGCCGCCCCGTACATGCCCACAGCGCCCAGGAGAGCTCCCTTCAGCAGTCTTGCGGAAAACCTCTTCACCGTCATTGACCGTCACCCCCTATATGCCTCGAACATTGCACTGGCCGGAGCGTCGTAAAGCGGTCACACCGGATTCTCCAGCCCCATGTCGACTGCTGCGCGGTTGTAATTTTCTCACATTTCTACCGGAGTCAAAAGCAGTGTCCGCCATGTTTCTGGACTTGGGCATCTCCGCGAACCCTTCCCGTCGAGGTTGAGAGGCAAGGCACTGCGGCGGCGACAGGAGACCGGAATGATTAGCGGCCCCTTCGCCTGGAGAGATATTTAATGGTGAAAATGGTGAACCACGGCGGGGCGGGAGCATCGCGGGGAGGCAAGGACGGGCCGCCAAGCGGAGGGACGGAAGGATTCGCACGGGAGGGGGGCGATGTCCGGCAAGAAATGGGTGTGGATGGCCCTTGAGGACGTGGCGGTGGCGGCGGCGGCGCGCGCCTGGACCACCCGGGACCGGCACCTCCAGGTGACCCCGGTGGGCATGTACGGGAGCCGCGACCCGGAGGAGCTCAACCGGGGGCTACGGCCGGAGGACGACGCCCTCCACCCTTACGAGGGCCGCCTCTACTGGGAGTGGTGGTACTTCGACGCCCAGTTCGAGGACGGGCACCGCTGCGTCCTGGAGCTCCAGTACCCAAACCTTCTCAACCCCCTGGCCCGCCAGTGCTGCATGCTCTTCAACGTCTACACCCCGGACGGGCGCCGGCTGAACAACATCGTGCCCTTCCCCGCCTCGGAGTGGCGGGCCTCCCGCGAGACCTGCGACGTGGCCATCGGGGAGAACACCATAAAGGGGTACTACCCCGAATACCGGGTACGTTTTCGGCATGGGGACCTGGCCTGCGACCTCGTCTTCACCAACCTCCTGCCGGGATGGACCCGGGGGACCGGAGAGGTGATGTTCGGCAGGCCGGAGAGGAAGCGGGTCTTCGGGTGGGTGGTGGCCCAGCCGCGTGCCCGGGTGGAGGGGACCCTCACCGTGGACGGGGTCACCCACCGGGTCAGCGGCCTCGGCTACCACGACCACAACTGGGGGAACGCCTTCCTGCCCCTCTACGTGTCCCACTGGATATGGGGGCGGCTCTTCCACGAGCGCCTGACCATGATCTTCGCCGACGTCAACACCTCCCGCCGCTGCGGACGCATCCGCGTCCCCGTGCTCTTCCTGGCCCTGGACGACCGCATCGTCCTGGAATCCTCGCGGGTCGACTTCCGGGTCGGAAATTACCGCAGGGATTCCAAAGATTACCAGATCTACCCATCCGAGGCGAGCTTCTCCTTCGCCGAACGTGACGTCTCCGGAGAGTTCCATCTGCGGGTTAAGGAGGAGATGGAGAGCGTGATGACCCTGGCGGACAGGCTCCCTGCCCCGGCCCTGAAGCTCTTCGGGAGGGCCGTGGCCGGTCCCGCCTACTACCGCTTCCTCTCCGATTACCGGGGCCGGGTGAAGGTGGGCGGGGAGGAGCTGGAGCTCGCGGGGGAGACCCACTGGGAGTACATGATCCTCTCACTGCGATGCGGGCAGATTCCCAAACCAGGGGTGACATTACCCCTGTGAAGGTCTCCCTCTTCTTTTACCGAAACGGGAGGGAAGGGAAAAAATTTACCTCAAGACCCCTCCCCTCTGAGGGCCGAATTCTTACTGTCTCCAAAACCGTTCAATCGAGGCAGGTCGTAGGTGGATAACGTGCGGCGTGTTGGTTTTTCCACGCCCAAGAGCGGCTTGATCGAGTACCTGCGGGAAAAGCGAGATCGGTTGGTGCGGGATCGTTGTGAAGCCGCACAGCCCCGTTTTACGGGCAAGCCCTGAGCGGTGTGAAGCCCACCATCCATGAAGGCGAGCTTGCCGCGCGAAGGTTAAAATTCACTTTAGAGATGGATACGATGGGAAATGGATTCGTCGGGATGCGTTGTCCCCTCCCACGCCTCGGCGAGACCCTTTAAGCGAGGCGGCCTTGGCCTGAGAGGTGGCACCCGGCCGGAAGGACGGCACTTTGAAAGAAGGCCTTTACCGCCGGGCAGTGAGGTTGGAGGTGCCTAGAAAGTGATGACATGACTGCTGGACGGCGGAAAGGAAACACGCTCGAATTCTCTCGCCTTGAGGGCATGCCCTCTCCTCTCAGGGGGTGCGGTTAGAGGTGGCAGGAAATCGAATCACGGCCGCAGGACGCCGGGAAGGCCACCGGGCCGATAACCCACTCATTAGGGTGTTCCGTGGCGATTCCCCGGTTGTGCTCTCCGCGCCCCACGGGGGACGGGAGTTCCCGGAGGAACTGCGGCCCTACGCCGACCCGGAGGAGAAGATAGACCTCCATACCGACCTCCTCCTGGAGGAGGTGGCCGCCGAATGCGAGGCGCGCGGGCTCGCCGCCTCCGGCGTGGCGGCCCTCTTCGCCCGCGGCGTGCTGGACCTCAACTGGGGACGCGAGAGGACCAGGGGCGTCCCCGAGCTGGAGGAGCTCTTCGACGCCTACTACCGGGCCCTGCACCGGATGGCGGATGCCGCGGTGGAGAGACATGGTTTCGCCCTGGTACTGGACCTCCACGGCTACGACGACGGAGGCGGTTCCGGGGGCCGGCATCCCTTCCCGCCCGGCACGCTGGTCTTCGGCACCCGGCGCGGGGAGCTGGTCCCGGGGTGGTTGAGGCCGGCCTACGACGCCTTCCGGAAGAGCCTCCAAGCCTCGGGGTACACCCTCTGCCCCGCGGAGGGCTTCAACGAGTACGCCCCCTTCGTCGGCGGCTCGGTGGTGGACAGCTTCCGGGGCCGGCGCAATGTGGCGGCGGTCATGCTGGAGGTGCCTCGCGGGATAAGACTGAACGAGAGGAAGCGAAGAGGGCTCGCCTCGGCCGTTGCTCAGGCTCTCATCGATACGGTTCAATTCGCTCAGGTCTGACCATAATTAAACGATTTATGTCCCTGCCCCCCAAATCACCTGCGGTTCCTTTCAACTTTGATTTCTGCGCTTTCCTGTAGTCATAGGACAACCAAACCTCAAGGCCCGAATTGGAATACGCTTTTTGTTTTACAACAAATTCTAATTGACATATTACGGCATTTCCAGGATTATGAACATAAAGTGCTTACCATGCTCTCTTGGCCCGGTCTTTTCGTAAGGCATTTTTCTTGAATTTCCACAACATTTTTACATAATGAATTTAAGGGGCAGTATCCGGATTTTCGGGGGTGATGTGCATGAGCGACTGCGCGACTGTCGTCGTCTGCGGAAGGAGGATCACGGATTACGTCTTAACCTGCCTTTCTCATTTCAACGACGGGAAGAAAGCCGTTAAATTGAAGGAAATAGCTCACATCTTAAAATCACAAGTGCAGGACATACGGATCGAGAACTGCCGGATAGAGACGGCGGAGATAATAAAAGTGGAAACCCCGTGCCTGGAGATAGACCTGGGATTCGAGAACAGGAGAACGAGAAAAGCAGAAGAGGCTCTCCGTGAAGGTTATATTTCCTACCCCTATTATCATTTGCTCCTCGACCGTATCCTGCGCAAATTCGGGGGAATCACCCTGTACAGGCACGACGGTGTGAAACTTTTGGAGGTGGTGAGCGATGACGATTGCATCAAATGCAGGAGAGCCGAAAATTATCCGGATTGGAACGTCTATTATAAGGGAGTAGGAGCTATTCTCTTCCGCTCTTCGATGCTGCTGCCCTCCAACTGGAAGGAGGTATCCAGCCTGCTTTCGGCCTCGGACGACGTGATAATAGGGGTGGACACCAACATCCTGTATAACTGCTCGCTCACGGAACACCTTATACCTTCGTTATCCGCTGCGGACGTGAAGAAATACGTACATACGCCGAACTGGGTTCTGCTGGTCATCCCGAGCGCTGTGATGCACGAGCTGGAAGAGGCCTCCAATATCAGGGACGAGAGAGGTTTCCTCCAAGTGGAAGGGAGAGCGGGTTATCGTGCATTGCAGGAGATACTGGAATTGAGCGAGGGAACCGACATCGAGGGCGTCTCCGTGGTGATAGTCGGGGAATCGAACCCCGTGCTGGATACCAGGGTGGAGCTTCAGGGACTGAGGTCCGATTTTTGCAGAATGGGGGCTTACTCCGAGGCCGTTGGGAAACCGAGTGAAAGGCAACTTACTGAGGAAGCCAGCTCTTTTCTAACCAGGAAGAAGTCAAGCGGGGATATGATCATCCGTGACCAGTACAAAAGCTTTCTCAGGCAGATAGATTTTCATAAGGGCATATACTTCATAACCGCCGACAAGTCGAACGCCGCGCTTTCGCGAGCCGAGGGCCTGAATTCCATTCTCATAAAATTCCCCATCGAAATATTAAGAGGACACAAGGAGTCTATGCCGCCGGTCAGCGATGACGAGGGAAGATACAGGGTCAACGTTCCTCTTGGAAAGCTTATATACGAGGCGGCCGTAGAGGCGGGCACCATTAGGCTCGTGTACCACAACGGGAAGGCGGAGAGGGAGATTGCTCTGCATTGTGATGCGAGGGGCGAGACACTGGACAACTGGGTTCAGAGGAACCTCTATTTCAAAAAGGAAGGACTTGAAGCATTGATGGAGGACTACGACACCTTCTTCAGCATGAGGGAGATTGGTAACATATGGAAAATCCTCGCCCCAAGACTTGGGTACGAAATATGATCCCGGTCTATAAGTGGATTCTGGGCATGGTGAGGGGATATTTCTGGATCGCATAGCCTGTGTCCTTAGAATCTTGTGGACTGCTTGATCCTCTGGCTGGTGCGGGTATTGACAGAAGCACTCTTTGTAACAGGAAAGGGATTACTCACCCGAAGGCGAGCCTTTTACAATTGACGTGGCTCATGCCTTTTCCCTCCGGCATGCGATAAATAGAAGGTTCGTCTTATAATCACGCCGCTTTGCTTTCTCGGTAGGTATCCGTTCCATGGAGACATCGTTTTACTCATCTTCTACAGTTGACCCCCGATTTCGACCGCTTGCGCTCATAAAACCCCAGGTAGATGGATTCTGGCTTGCGAAACACGCTGATATGTAGTGCCACGT
>MU158605.1:0-6827 GCA_015711895.1 Candidatus Solincola tengchongensis
CGGCCTCTCTTCCTCCGTTTCCTCCCCCAAGGGGCGCATATCGAGATAGTGCTTCCCGGTGGCGAACCGGCCCTCATGCACGGTCGATGCGGGTCGGGTGAACGACATTTCTCCGAGCGGAAGCGGAGAGGAGGGATCCGACACGTCCGGTTTTGCGCCCCGCGGCATCCTGCCTTATCATTATCCTCGCCGGTCGGCTGTGCTACCTTTTGGAGGAAACACTTTCCAGGGTTCCGTGAGAACCGGATAGGCGGGACGCCGAATGGTGGGAGGTGAGCCGTGATCTCCGAGGAGGCCTACCAAGAACTGGAAGACATCGTCGGGCCGGAGAACGTGTCCCGGGAACCCGCGGTGCTCGACGGTTACGCCTGGCAGCCGTTCCTAAACGACGACCCCGAGTTGTGGATAAGGAGACCGGTGGCGGCGGTCCTTCCCGGGAGCGCCGAGGAGGTCCAGGAAGTGGTGAGGGCCTGCAACCGCCACGGCCTGAAGTTCAAAGCCCTGTCCACGGGATGGGGCGCCGTCGGCGGGCCGAGCACCGAGGGCGTGGTCCAGGTGGACCTGCGGCGCATGGACCGCATACTGGAGATCGACGAGAAGAACATGTACGCGGTGATCGAACCCTACGTCTGCGGGGCCCAACTGCAGGCGGAGGCCATGAAGCGGGGCCTGAACACGCACATCATCGGCGCCGGCCCCTCCTGCTCTCCCTTGGCCAGCGCCACTTCCATGAGCGGGGTGGGGCACGACTGCATCTACATGAGCTACAGCGCCCGCAACGTTCTGGGGGTGGAATGGGTGCTTCCCGACGGGGAGATCCTGAGGCTGGGAACTCCGGGCTCCGGCCTGGGATGGTTCTCGGGAGATGGGCCCGGCCCCTCCCTGCGCGGCGTCATGCGCGGGGCCTTGGGAGCCCTATCCGGTTTGGGAATATTTACCAAGTGTGCCGTGAAGCTCTACAACTGGCCAGGCCCGCAGCGCATGGAGGCGGAGGGCCTGGTCCTCGATTCCCAGGTGGAAGTCCCTCCCAACCTCCGTTTCTTCCTCCTGGTCTTTCCCGGACCGAGGGAGTTCGCCGACGCGCTCTACGAGATAGGGGAGTCGGAGATCGGGTACGCCGCGGTGCGCATAGCCACCGTGGCCTACGTGGCCCTGATGATGCCCCATTCGGGGTTCAAACTGCTGGAGACCAAGGCCCTCAGGCCCTTCCTCACCCGGACCCTCAAGTATCCCCTCACCTTCGTGCTCGCCGGCCATTCCCTGGAGGAGACGGAATTCCAGGAGGCGGTGCTCAAGGAGATCGTGGAGCGCCATCGCGGCATACTCCTGGACTTCCGCCGCCTGCAGCCCCCGGGGCTGCGCCTGCCACTCAACCTCCTCCGGGTGAGCATCATACCCCTGGCCTTCCGCCCCGGTGGTATCTTCGGGACCTGCCTGGACGGAAACGAGGCCCTGGATACCCAGATGAAGTGGGTGGACGTCATCTCCGAGGCCAAGAAGGAGTTCATCGAGAAAGGGGCCATCATGGACGACGAGGGGGACAACCCCTACTTCGTGCCCTACGAGAACAACACCTGGGCGCACTGCGAGATAACCTATGCCTACCGCGTGGACAACCCGGTGAGCCTGGAGAACCTGAACCCCATCGAGTTCACCTCCACCCTCAACGCCATCGAGCAGTGCATGACCCCCCTCTCCGTCTTCATACCCCCGGTGCGCAAGGTGATGAGTCCCCTGGCCGGGCACTTCAACCGCTGGCAGAGGAGGATATCCGAGGCCCTCGACCCCAAGTGTGCGGCGGACACCGGCTTCTACACCGAGGAGAAGGACTTCGCCTACCAGCGCATAGACGAGGCGAAGAAGGAGAGGTTGCGCCGCCTGCAGGAAAAACTCACTTGGACGGAGGACGGGCCGCCCGCTTGAGGCGGCCCCCTCTCCGAGAAGACACAAGGTCCCGCCACGGGAACCGGGGGGCCGGGGGCGGGGCCACCTCCATGGAAGAGCTGCCCTGGCCCTGAAACCGCCCACCGTCAACCGGCCGGACAACCAAGCTCGTGTTTTCCCTGGCTTGCGAACCAAGAGCCATCCGCTCGCAGAAGGACGGAGCGGGCTTTATGCATGCCTCTTGGCGATCGCGGGCAGGTCATATCGGTTGTCCTTTACCCTGGAGGTTGAAAAGGACTTCACCCCTTCCCTTGTCGCAGGATTCTCTCCTCCGATTGGTATAACAACTGTAAATTAGAGTTGTAATTTTATTTGATTGATATAGAATGTTAGTAGAGTTCAGATTTTCATTTATTGTAAAGAGATGAGAAGGAGAGAGATGGTCGGGGGAGAGACAACCCGGAGGGAGAGCGCCATCCGGCCTTCCCGGCGGCGTGACGGCGAGGTCCGCGAGGGGAGGGACCTGCGGGAGAAACGACTGCCCCGCATGGCCGCCGGATACGTGGAGCGGACGACTTCCGGCACACGTAGAGAAAAGTCCTCTTATGCAGGGGAGGAAGGCCCGGGGAGGAGACGAGGGGAGGCGGCCCTCCATCCCTTGATGGTTCTGCTCCTACGCCGATTAAGCTCCAGGACGCCGCCACGGAAGAGGGAGGCAACCCCCCCTGCCGTCGGACACGTGTCCGCGCGCCACGTTTCATCGGGAAAGCCCTTGCGAAGGGATGGGGAGAAAAGCTCCGGTGCCGTGAGGAGAGAGATGCGGAGCGGGGCAAGACGCGACCTGGCGGTGGTGAGGGGAGGGAAGGCTGTGGGCCCTGAGAGCGGCGGGGAAAGAAAGGCCCATGGCGCCCGCAGGGAAGGGAGGGGCCGTCGCACAAGGAGACGGCGCGCGGTAGCCCTTGTCGGGCTCATCCTGGCCCTGGCCCTGGCGTCCGCCGTTCTCTATCGCCCCGTAGTCCGGTACCTGGAGAGCAGGAGGGAGCTGGCCAGCACCGAGGCCCGGCTGGCCGAGGAGCGGGCTCTCACCCGCGAGCTCGAGGAGCGTCGGGACTTCGCCTCCAGCGAGCGCTACGTGGAGGGAGAGGCCCGACGCATGGGATACGTCAAGCCCGGCGAGATACCCCTCGTGGTCCTCGACGATAAGGAGGGGGCCGTGGAGGGCGAGGTGGGCATCGAAGAAGAGGGAGATAAAGGGAACCAGGCCGCTTCGCCTTGAGCCGGGAAGAGAGCCGCACGACATCACATTACCCTGACCGTGAAGGTTTAGGGCCCTCGTTCCTCCAATCCCCCAACAACGCCCCTCCAGTCCTTTTTCGATTTATGAAATGCGTTGCAGGCGGTCGTGGATGTCATCGGCGCGCCGGATTGCAGGGAGTTAGCGGATGACCGGATCATTGCCCGTTCGGAGGTGGGCCATTACCGGTATTTTCCGAAGGGCTCCTTTTGACACTTGGGGTAGAGTTCGCCCGGGCGGCTTTTGGAGCACACGCGTCATGCAGGGGAGTGTGTGCTGTTTCGTCCAGGCCATCCTTGTAGCCTGATATAACCCCGGGTCTTCCGGCAGCTCGCATCCCTTCCCGTGGTTCACATCCCGACGTGCCTCCCGGGGAACGGTCCGTGAGTGCTTTCCTGGTCTCCTTCCTCCACGCCGGTGGGTCCGCATCCTAACCTATTCCCCGTGTCGCCGGACATGGTGCCTTCCGCTTCCTGAGGCGAAGCGTCAACACGGTCCGGTTCGCCTTCGGGTACGGTGGGGTGATTGGACCAAGAACAACCGGAATCGGGATACTCCGTGCATCCACCCGGGCTGGAAGGGTATTCCTGCCGCTGTGGGTAACCTGTGCCTCCTCCCCCTGGTCCTCCGGGCTCGCCCTCCTGCTCCCTGGATCCACCTCCTCCCTCCATGCCGCAGCGGGCACGCGCGCGCATCATCCTCCCGTGGCATTCCATGTAGGCCTCCTCGAGGAAGGGCAGGATCTCATCCGGGGCTCCGGCGGCGAGCGTCTCCTCCATGAACCTTAACTGTTCGCTCAAGGTGCTCTCGAACCGGAGGGAAAGGGAACGGGATTCGGCCTCGGGAATGGATTCCAGTAGGGAATCCGCCCGGGAGAGGTTGCGGCGGTACTCCTTGAGCCAGCGTTCCCAGTCGCGGGGACCGCCGCCGCGCAGCATCTCCTGCAGCTCTCGCATCCGCCGTTGGCAATATTCCATCTCCAAGCCGGCGTCCGAGGAGGGAGAGGGGGTAAAAGCCAGACGGGCCCTCTCGAAGAATATCTTGCTCCCGTAGAGCGGGGATCCCGGGAGGGCCCCAGCGGATGCCGCGTACAGGCCGGAGGTGCCCACGGTCATCACCAGGAGGGTGAACACGGGTATGAGCACGGCACGGCGCAGGCGGGCCGGATGGCGGAGATATCTCCTCTCCTTCGCCGCTTCGCCGGCCGTGGTGGCGCGGGCCACGATCCTCTGCAGCCCGAAGTCGCGCAGGGGCTGTGGAGCGCGAGGAGTTTGCGTGCCGCGCAGGAACTCCTCGGCCGCCCTCGCTCTCTCCCTCCTCCTTTCGAACATGGGCCCTTCCTCTCCCCTTTGGTTCGCCTCATCGAGGGTGGGCCGGGCTTCCGGACCGCCCTCTCTTACCGGACGCCGCGGGCGGCGTCGGGTGCACGGCGTTGGGACATAAGCTCCTTTCCGCCGTCATCTCCTTTCCGCCGTCATCTCCGTTCTCGTTCCCGCCTTCATTCTCCCCATCCCCGCCGCACCAGAACGTCGCCCAGCTTGCGCAGGGCGCGGTGCTGGATGGCATTGACTGCACCCTCGCTCTTACCCAGGGCGGAGGCGACCTCGGCGTTGTTCATCCCGGTGAAGTACTTCATGATCACCACCTGCCTCTGCGTGGGGGGCAGTTCCCGCAGCGCCTCGCGCACCGCCCGCCGCCTCTCCTCCTCCTCGAGGTCTTCCCCGGGTGGAGTTTCTTCGTGACCCTCCATCTCCCGGGCCTTTTTAGCCTCCCGCCTTGCCGACCTCCTCAGGTGGTCCACCAGCAGGTTGCGGGCTATGCGGAAGACCCAGGCCCGGAAGGGCGCCTTTCCGGGGTCGTACTTCCCGATGTGCACCAGGCACCTCAGGAAGACCTCCTCGGTGAGGTCCTCCGCCTCTGCGCCCGAGGAGAGGTTCCAGAAGAAGTACCCGTAAAGCGGGTCCAGGAGCGTGCGGTAAATGGCCCCAAAGGCCTCCAGGTCTCCCTCCGCCGTCCTGCGTGCCAGCTCTTCCAGGGACTCCAAGGGGTTCTTCCTTCTCCGTAAATGAATACGCCTTTCACGCGCATTATATACGGTGAACGACTTCCGTCCCCTGATTCCCCTCTGCTCTGCAAGATCGACGAACGGCTCTCAGGGCGCATCCCCATCCCATGCTTGGGCGGTGACCGACGGCGCCAACGGATGGGAGGGGGCGAGGCCTTCCATCCCCGATAGCCGGTCCGGGTCATGCCCGGCGCCCCAGAGCCCCTTTTTCACCGACGTCAAGATGACGGTAGGCGCGACCTCTTTCCTCTTCACGATAGGCGGATTCCGAAGGCGGGACCGCATGATACCCAGCGAGCTCAAGAGAACCTTCCTTCCTCATCAAGCCGGAAGGTTCAAAGCTCTTGCGTAGTAACCGTACATCCGCGCCCCGGAGGGCGTATTAGGGATTGAGAGGCAGAGGAAAGGAGGTGAGGAAGTGAAAGGAAAGAAGTTTATCATCCTCGCCCTGACGGCGGTCGCGCTCATGGTGGCCGCCGGGGTGGCCGTCGCGGCCTCAACGGCAGCGGGCGACAAGGGTGCCGGATGCGCCGAAGGGCTGACGAAGTCCGGTGTGCTCTCCGGGACGAGGACGGGCGAGGCGGGAGGCCTGACCACCCGGAACGAGGGTAAGAGCGAACGCATACGCGCCGAGCACTGCCACCAGGAGATGAGCGGGGAGTGCCCCGGAGAGTGTCAGCAGCTCATGGAGCAGAGGCGGGAGCGTATGGAGAGCGAGGGCTCCGCCGACGAATGCCCCTGCCAGGCCGGGGAGTGCCGCATGTACCGCAACGGCGCTCCGGATGATGCGGGTGCCGGGAATGGAGCCGGGTTCTCCCAGGCGGGACGTGCGAATGCGGAAGCCGCCCGGAAGGGCGACTGCGACATGCAGCAGGACCGCCTGCGTACCCAGGACCGCAGTTGCACCATGTAGCCGCACTACGTGGACGAGAGCGAGATATGGCCCGTGGACCCCGGAAGCCGGGCGCGCTGACGAAGCGTGATGACGTGGTACAAGGACGGACGGGGGGACCAGATACGCGGTCCCGCGTCCATGGAGAAGGGGATCTCCGCGGCGCGTCTGGCGCGCGGGGACCCGGGCGAGCGGGAAAGGCCCCACACCTGTCTTGGAGGTGCGGGGCCTTTCCCTTTGTCCGGGGCGAGCCCTTCTCCTCTTGTATGTTAAAATCTTCTTGCTCCGCCTGCTATGCCCGCGGGTGGACCCCAAGGGCGACGTACAGGGAGGGAGCGAGGAGAGGGAGGTAAGCCTATGATCGACCACAAGTGGATAGGCAAGACCTACGGGCCCATCAAGTACGAGATCGGCAGGGAGAAGATGCGCGAGTACGCCGCCGCCGCCAAGGACCACCGGCCCATCTTCCACGACGAGGAGTTCGCCAAACAGACCAAGTACGGGGACATCATCGCCATGCCCAACTTCGCCGCCGTGTACGCTTTGCGCGGCGCGGGGATGATGCTCCTGGACCAGGAGATCAAGCTAAACCTGGCCATGCTGGTGCACGGAGCGCAGGAGTTCGAGTGGTTCACGGTGGTCAAGCCCAATGACGTCATCACCGAGACGGGCAAGGTGGCGGACATCTACGA
>MU158605.1:6837-9917 GCA_015711895.1 Candidatus Solincola tengchongensis
CAACCAGGACGGGGAACTGGTGTGCCGGGCCCGGGCCACCTTCATCGTCAGGGGAGGTGGGGCGCAATGATCGAGCTCTGCAACCTCAGATACGACGATGTTCAGGTGGGACAGGAGATTCCCAGTTTTTCCCATCAGTTCGACCGCATGGACGCCATCGTCTACGCCGGGGCCAGCGGCGACTTCAACCCCATCCATACCAACCCCTACTTCGCCAAGGAAGTGGCCATGCTTCCCGACGTCATCGCCCACGGCCTCTTCAACATGGCCCTGTTGGGAAAGACGGTCATGGACTGGATAGGGGATCCCGGTTACCTCAAGAAGCTCTCCTGCCAGTTCCGGGGCATGGTCATCCCCGGGGACAAGGTCATCTTCAAGGGACGGGTGCGCGAGAAGCTGGAGGGCAACCTGGTGGTCCTCGACGTATGGGCGGAGAAGGAAGACGGGAGCGACGTCCTCAAGGGCGGCGAGGCCGTGGTCTGGCTTCCCTGAACGGAAGGCGGGCCGGAAAGCCGGATGCCTGCCGATGGCTTCTCCGGTGAGCGCCCGCATGGCCGGGAGGCTTGAAGGCCGGCCCGCTGCCGGATAGGAAGGAGGAGGGCTGTCCCCCGAATCCCCATGAGCGATAAAGAGGGCGCGGGATGCCGCGCCCTTTCTCCACTTCCCGAAGCGGCGCGCGGGTTTTCCACGCCGGGGGATGGAGTACGCCGGTTACCGGAGCCCCCCGCCGTTCGTGCCCGCTCCCGACGGGCTCCCTGTGCCTGGGCGGCCTCGCGCCTTGAGGTCGACATCCCGCCGGCTTTCCGCACACTGGAAAAGGGGACCCGCGGTCGCGGGGTTTCGGGAGAGCCCTCTGCCCTCAGGCGTACAGTCCCAGTGTGGTGGCGATGATCTCCCGCATGATCTCGTCGGTCCCGCCGCCGATGCGCCCCAGGCGCGCATCCCTCCAGGCCCGCTGCACGGGGTATTCCATCATATAGCCGTAGCCGCCCATGAACTGCAGGGCCTCATCGGCCACCTCGAAGGCCACCTGGGCGGCCATCAGCTTGGCCATGGAGATCTCCTTGACCGGGTACTCCCCGTGATCGTATTTCCAGGCGCAGATGTAGACCAGGGACTGGGCGGCCTCGATCTTGGTGGCCAGGTCGGCGATGCGGTGGGCGATGGCCTGGTTCTTGCAGATGGGTTTCCCGAACTGCACCCTCTCCTTGGTGTACTCGATGACGCTCTCTAGGGTCAGTCGCGCCCCCCCGATGGCCGCCGCCGCCCCGATGAGCCGCTCCCCCTGCAGCTCCCACATGATGTTGTAGAAACCGCGCCCTTCCTCGCCAAGCAGTGCGTCCTCGGGTATGAACATGTCCTCGAAGAAGATCTCCGCCGTGTCCGAGGCCCGCATGCCCACCTTGTCCAGCTTGCGGTTGACCACGAAGCCGGGGGTGTCCGTGTCCACCAGGAAGACGCTCATGCCCTTGTAACCTTTGGTTTTCTCCGTGCGCGCCAGGAGGGTCATGAAGTGGGCGCGGGCGCCGTTGGTGATGAAGATCTTGTTCCCGTTGACCTTCCACCCGCCGGGGACCTTCTCCGCGTAGGTCTGTATGCTGGCCACGTCGGAGCCGGCGTTGGGCTCGGTTATCCCCAGACAGGCGATCTTCTCTCCCTTGATGGCCGGCACCAGGTACTTCTGCTTCTGTTCCTCGGTGCCGAAGGCGCGGCTGGGCGGGGTGGCCATCCCCACCTGCACGGCCACGGCCATGTTCACGCTGCCGCTCCCGGAGCGGGCCAGCTCCTCGGCCAGGACTATGTTGCAGAAATAGTCCCCACCGCCCCCGCCGTATTCCTCCGGGTAGTGCAGTCCCAGGTAGCCGAGCTCGCCCATGCGCGTGAACACCCAGTCCGGGAAGCTCCCCTGTTCCTCCCACTCCTCGGCGTGGGGGGCCAGCTCCTTCTCGGCGAACTCCCGGATGCTCTTGCGCAGCATCTCGTGTTCCTCGGTGAAAAAGAGCCCTACCGTCATCTCCCTCTCCTTTCTTTGCCGACTATTAATCACAACTTAACATTTACACCAAGGTTAAGATAACGCGGGCGGGGATGGCGGTCAACCCGCGCACGTGGCTCGACGGGAAAGGTTCGAATGAGCTTGGAGGGTTCGGAGATGGAATCTAAGGGCAACTCACGACCGAGTGCTGGGGCCAGCACACGAGCCGATGACCTTATGTCCACAGAGGGTTTGAAGATGTGAGTCGTCTCACTCTTGCTCAACCCATGCCGGGTATGCCTGGGGCGGCACCTCACACTGCCATTGATGGCGTTTTCCGACCGCCGTAAAGGCCCATCCTGGGTTATACTCTGGCTGGAAGCGTGTGGCGGGGGAGAGCGAAAGGAGTGGAGGCATGCGCTATTACCAGGATTTTCAGGTGGGGGAGAGGTTCGTGAGCAGAGGAAGGACCATAACCGAGGCGGACATCGTGATGTTCGCCGCCTTCAGCGGGGACTGGTACCCCCTGCACGTGGATCGGGAGTACGCGGCCCGCAGCCCCTTCGGGGAGAGGATCGCCCACGGCATGCTGGTGCTCTCCGCGGCGAGCGGCCTCATGCCCCTCACGGAGTGGGCCATCGTGGCCTTCTACGGGATGGACCGCGTGCGCTTCGTGGCCCCTACCAAGATAGGGGATACCATCCACGTGGAGGCCGAGGTCACGGAGAAGAGGGACAAGGGAGATGCGGGCGGGGTGGTCTCCTTCCGCCAGGTGGTGAAGAATCAGAGGGGCGAGGACCTGGCGGTTGCGGACTTCAAGATCTTCATGGCCGCGCGCGGGGAAGAGTGAAACTGGAGGACATCCTTGAGCGAGGCGCCCTGAGCGAGGAGGACCGCCGCGTGGCGGAACGGCAGCTGGGGCGCCAGTTACGGGGCGAGGTGCGGGTGGCCTCGCGCTGCCCGCACGGGAAAGTGCAGGTCATCGCCACCTCTCCTATTCTGGACGACGGCACCCCCTTTCCCACCCTATTCTGGCTCTCCTGCCCCCTCCTGCAGAAGGAGGTCTCACGGCTGGAGAACGGAGACCTCAGGGAGAGGCTGCGAC
>MU158605.1:9927-17519 GCA_015711895.1 Candidatus Solincola tengchongensis
GCGCGCCGATGAGGCCTTTGCCTCCGCCCTGCGCGGTGCGGAGGAGGAATACCGGGGCCTGCGCGAGGAATGGGCGGAGCGCATGGGCCGCGGGGAGGAGGTGCGGGGGTTCTTCTCCTCCCGCACGGGGATAGGCGGCACCGTTGCCGGAGGGTTGAAATGCCTGCACGCCCATCTCGCCCATTACCTGGCGGGAGGGGAGAACCCGGTGGGCGCGGAGGTGTTCCGGGAGATTGAGAACCTCCAGGAACTGCGGTGCCCCGGGGATTGCGAGCCCTTTCTGGGGAGGGGAAGATGAAGGCGGCGGCGGTGGACATAGGCACCAACTCAGTACGGCTTCTGGTGGCCGAGGTGGAGGGGGGAGATGGTGGCCCTCTCCTGCGCACCCTGCACCGCCGCATGGTGATCACCCGCCTGGGCCGGGGGGTGGACAGGGAAGGCCGCCTGGACCCGGAGGCCGAGGAGCGCACGCTGCGCGTACTCCGGGAGTACCGCGAGCTGCTGGGCGCGGAGGGGGTCAGGGCCGTGGAGGCCGCGGCCACCAGCGCGGCCCGGGACGCCTCCAACGCGGCCCATTTCCTGGAGCGGGCGGAGGAGGTCCTGGGTGTCCGCCCCCGTGTCATCAGCGGCGAGGAGGAAGCCGTCCTCTCCTATCTGGGGGCCACCTACGACCTGGGAAAGCCCCCGGAGTCCTTCGGGCTCATCCTGGTGGTGGACATCGGCGGAGGCTCCACGGAGTTCATCCTGGGCAGGGGAAAGCGCGTCCTCGAGGCCCGGAGCATCGACGTTGGTTGCGTGCGCATGGCGGAGAGGTTCCTCTCCTCCGACCCGCCTCTTCCTGCGGAACTGGAGAGGATGGACGAATATCTCCGCGCAGAGCTGTCCGTTCTGGTGGAGGGGATGGGGCATCCCCGGCCCGGCCTGGCGGTGGGACTGGCCGGCACGGTGACCACCCTGGCCGGTATCCGGCTTGGGCTGTCCGAATACGACGGCGAGGCCATCCACCACACCTGGCTCACCCGTTCTCAGGTGGAGGAGGAATACCGGCGCCTCGCTTCACTGCCCCTCGAGGGGAGGAAGCGCTACATGCGCCTGGAGCAGGACAGGGCGGACGTCATCGTGGGAGGGTGCGCAGTGCTCAACGCGGTGACCACCTGTTTCGGGCTGGAGCGCATCCTGGTGAGCGAGAAGGACATCCTGGACGGGCTGGTCCTCCGTGCCGCCGGCACGAGGTGCCCTGAACGAAAGGGGAACGAGGTATCTTGAACGAAAGGGGATGAAGGCCGCTCCACCGCCCTATCCGCCCCGTGAGGCCTCAATGATGGGAGGGAACCGCATTTCGTCGGATGCGCAGGCGACGGTTCCTTTCCTCACCGGTGATGAACAGAGTAGCATCGCTGCATCCCGGCCGACAGGCCGATTTTCCGTCGGCTGAACCCTGTAGCCCGCCGTACCTGCCGCAGTCTCCGTCACCGCAGGCGTGCGGGAAGCTTCGAGTCCTTGAGGAGACCCCCGTACCGAGGGAGGGTCAGAGGGTCCGAGAGGGAGACTGGGGAGCGAACCCCTTCCGGGTCGGAAGGCGATCGCAGGACTTTTTCTTCCCGGCGAAGGGAGCGGAATCCGGGTTGTTGGGAAGGGTGGCGGGACGGCGGAGGAGGCTGTAGAATAGACTTGGGGCGGGGGGCTGAAGCATATGTTGCAGCAGGAGAGATCTATGCCCGACAAGAAGGTCCTGGTTATAGACGACGAGCCGGCCATCCACAAGCTGCTCCAGACCATTCTCGAGCACGAGGGGTTCCAGATCATGGGCCTCGAGGAGAGAAGGGAGACCAGGGAAGCGGTGACCAGCCGCAGGCCGGACGTTATCATCCTGGACATCATGATGCCCGAGGTGGACGGCTTCCAGATATTGAAGATGCTCAAGGAGGACGAGGAGACCAGGGATATTCCGGTGCTCGTCCTCACCGTGCGCAGCCTCAAAGAAGACCGGGAGAAGGCCATGGCCCTCGGTGCCGACCTCTACATGACCAAACCCTTCCAGCCCTCCGAGCTGGTGGAGGCGGTGAGGTCCCTGGCCGGGGTCTGACCGGGTCCGGTGCCGCATCCACCTTGAGAGGCCCCTTTCTCATCCACTTGGAGTTTAAGGTTGGCCCAAGCTCTGGTCATGGAAGAGGCGGGGTCTGCTTTGCGGGAAGGCATCCACTGGGAACTGATGCCAGGTGAAGGCGGGCTGGACCTGACCCTTGGCGGGCTGGAGGGGAAGTGTGCCCGCTGCGCCTTGACCGCGCGCTTCAACGGGCCGGGTCATCCCGGGGAGAAGCGCGATTTTCTCCTGAGGACGGAATGGGAAAGTGCCGGACCGGGGCTTCTTAGGGTTGACCACTCGCTGCGCACGCGGAAGACCATGCTCCTCGCCTCTTTTGGCGTCCGCTGGGACCTATCGGAACTTCTGGAAGAAGTTTCCTACCGCTTCGTTCCCCACCTGCATCCCGAGGCGGGGCAGGTGGTCGCCGACCAAGTCTTCCGCTCCCCGGCCCTGATACTGGGGGGCGAGGGTCTCTCCGTGGCGCTGGTTCCGGATCTCGGGGCCCTGGAGACCCTGCAGAGGCAGGGGCTGCGGGCGGCCATGACCTTGGAGGGGAGGACCCTTTCCTACGCGGTAACCGCTCACCATGTGGAGGGCCACGTCTATTTCCGGGAGAGGGCCTTTCCGGGATTTCTGCTCCTTGCGGGGGAGGAGGTACGGCTGGCCTATTTCCTGCTCCTCTCTCGAGAAGGAGGAAGGGCGCTCCACCGAATGGCCAACACCCTCCTCTGGGAACGCTTCGGACGCCCACGGTTGGAAAGGCATGCGGAAAGGGAGCGCGGGCTGCAGGAGCTGGCGGCCCTGGCCACGCGCTGGTTCTTTCTGGACGACGAGAACTGGGAGTGGCTTAGCGACGAGGGCGGGTGCGGTGGCGTGTACACCTTCAACGTCCATTCCCGGCGTCCTCCCGTGCGCACCGGCCCTCTGACCGGCCGGCTTCTCATCCGCTTCCCCTCCATATACCCGGCCATACTGCGCTTCGGGGCCGCCCACGTGGTCAACCGCCGGGCGGGGTTGCGCCTCCTGCGCTGGCAGATACGCCGTTTCTCGGCCACCATGCCCCGCTGCATCCAGATGCAGAGCTGGTTCAACCTGGCCAGGACCTCCTACGCGGGACGCTGGATGGCGCTGGAGACCGGCGACCAGGAATGGCTCCGCAAAAGCGAGGCGGCGCTGGAACTCGTCCTGCGCGCTCCCGCGCCGGAGGGCATCCCCCACGCCATCCTCTTCCTCCTGGGAAAGAGGCAGGTCCGCGTCAAGGGGAGCAGGGGTTTTCACTACTGGGACTGGTACCATCTGCCGGACGCCGCCACCACGGGTTTCCATCTTCTGGAATGGTACCGGGACTTCCTCCCCCGGCCGGAGGTCATGGACGCCTGCCGAAGCCTTGGGGAGGCCCTCATCCGCTGCCAGCTCCCTTCGGGAGCCTGCCCCGCCTGGCTGCGCTTCGAGGGCGGTGAACCTCGCCCACACCCGGACCTCATGGAGAGCGCCTCCACTGCGGCACCGGTGATGTTCCTGGCTTTCCTGGCCCGCTTGAGCGGCGAGGAGAGATACCTCGAGGCGGCGGAGCGGGGAGCGGGTTTCCTGGTTCGTGAGGTCATGCCCTGCGACCTCTGGCAGGACTACGAGACCTTCTTCTCCTGTTCCACCAAGCCCATAGGGTGGAGCGACCCGCGCACCGGGTGCCACCCCGAGAACACCATGTGCATGATCTGGGCCGCCCGGGCCTTCCTGGAACTGTTCCTGGCCACCGGGAACGCGGAACATCTGGAAAGAGGCCGGACGGTGCTGGACCGGCTGCTCTCCTACCAGCAGGTCTGGTCCCCGCCGGTGATGTCCATAGACCTCTTCGGGGGCTTCGGTGTCCAGAACACCGACGCGGAGTGGAACGACGCCCGCCAAGGCCTGGCCGCGCCGCTGCTCGCCGATTATTTCCTGGCCAACGGGGAGGAGGAGCTGCTGGTGAGGGCCATCGCCGCCCTGCGCGCCTGCTTTTCCACCATGTACCTGGGCGAGGAGCCCTATCCCCTCATGCGGCCCTCCGTACTTGGCGCCATCGAGGAGAATTACGCCCATTCCGGTTTCGACGGCACCACGGCGGGTTACATCCACAACGACTGGGGGCCCGGGACGGCCGTCTACGCTCTTTCCAGGATATTCCAGTCATGTGGCCAGGTCCTGGTTGACGACGAGGGGAGGAGCGCATATGCCGTGGAGCGCTTCGACATCCGTCGCTGCGTCATCGGCGGGGGCCGCGTCGAGCTTCTGCTGTCGGGGATGGGAGGCTGGGAGCCACAGGAGGTCCTCTTGAGGTTCATCCGCGTGCAGGGGGATCGCGAGCTGGTGCTGAACGAGACTCTCCGCGGGCGCTTCTCGCAGAGCGACCTGGAAAAGGGAGTGCGCCTGCCCCTACAAGCGCCCGGTCCAGATCGGGGTTTCCGGGTGGGAGAGGGGCGGATAGAATGATACATGCAGCGTTTGCGGTGCCCGGGTGGTGGAACCGGTAGACACAAGGGACTTAAAATCCCTCGGGGAATCCCGTGCGGGTTCGACTCCCGCCCCGGGCACCATCTTATATCCTCTCCCGCCCCGCTCGGAGCGCCGGGCCGTGACGCGGTGCGCCCAAGGAGAAGCACATCAACAGAGTGACGGCAGCCGGCGCTCCGGCGAGATCGAGTCCCGGGGAGGATCGCGAATCACCTCCATGCCGGGAGGTCGCGATCCACACGGAAGCCGCGCTCAACCAGGGCCCGAGGACCTTCCGCGGTCACGTCAACCGTCCTGCCGGGAGGCGGGGCGCTTACCTTTCGGGAAAGGGAAAACCTTGGCGGTAGGCTCGCCCCATGCCGGGGTATCCGGTGAGAAGCGATGAGGCGTCCTTCGAGCTCATCGAGGACCTCACGGCGCCAGCCCGTTCCCCGCACCCGTTCATCTCGACCTCCAAGGTGCGGAGTTCGTTTAAACACCAGCCAGCCGGGGGTATCCTTATTCTTATGGGAGGGGGTGCGGGACCGGATGGGCAAGGGCGGAAAAGGCTTTAGGGCTTCTCTTCTCCAGTGGGGAGGAAGGATGAGGTTCAGGCGCTGTCCCATATGCGGCGTGCCCAGCATCATCGGGCGCCTCAACGCCTGGATGCCCAATGGGGCGGTGGTCAACCTGGGCAACCGTAAATACCGCCAGATCTTCTACGAGGCGGATCTCCTGCCCGAGATAAGGCGGCGCATCTCCGATGGTCTCGGCTTCCCGGTGAACCGCATTTTCTACGAGGCGGAACGCAATTCCGTCCGCGAGGTGGTCGATGGCCTCCTGGACAACCCGGCGCGAAGAGCCTTTCTTCACGTGCTCCCCCTGAAGCGGGGGGCGGTGCGCTTCTTCCACCGGCTGGCCTCCCTCACCGGGACCGCCCACTCCCGGACCATCCGCTACAAGCCCGGGCGGTTCGGAGAGGCCTTCATCCGTAATCCCTGGGACCTGGACCTCATGGCCGCCGTGGTGGTGGGGGCCTTCGAGGCCCTGGAGGGGCGTCCCTACCGCGCCTTCTGGAAGGAAAAGGAAGACGGCTATATCCTGCGGGTGGAGGCCACGGAGTCCAAGCCGGAGATCTCCGAACGCCTACAAGTGGACTATCCTCCCCTGAAGGAAGGGGATTTCCGGCACCACCTCTGCCCCCGCTGCGGGGTTCCCCTCCAGCTCAGGAACCTTGAGTGGATTGAGGAGGAAGGTCTCATCATAGACCGCAGGAGGAACATCCGCATGATCAACTGGGAGGCCCATTCCGTGCGCCTGGTCATCCGGGAGCTGGTCCGGGAGCTGGGGGAGGAGGTGGTGCCCATAATCGTGGACGCCGAGAGGGAGAGGACCCTTCGCATGCTGAAGGACCTGGGTCTGGTGGGGCTGGCCGAGGAGGACAGGGGCCGGCTCCTACAGGAGATG
Organism: Candidatus Solincola tengchongensis; assembly: GCA_015711895.1. Lineage (GTDB taxonomy): Bacteria > Actinomycetota > Geothermincolia > Geothermincolales > RBG-13-55-18 > Solincola_A > Solincola_A tengchongensis. Next base: position 15,950 of record MU158605.1, read on the forward strand.
CTCTCCCAGCTGCCGGTGTACGGTTACGGGCTGGCCAGCGAGGTGGAATATACCTCGAGGGGGATCCTGCGGGTCTGGGTGGACAACCCCTACGAGGAGCTGCTGATGGCCGGCAGGCTTGGGGCATTTTACCAGGCCGTCGAGGGACGGAGAGCGCGCATCGACTGGATGGAGGCCGGACCTTCCACCGTCTCCTACATCCTGTCGCCGGAGGAGGGGACCGAGGTCTCCGCCTGAGTTCGGCTCTTAAGGACAGGGGGTGAAGGATGGAACCCGTATGCATCGAGAACCCGGAGCATCGTTTCATGCACGAGCTGGTAGGCCCGGGAGACCGCTTCCTGGCCGGTCTGGTGAGGGACTTCATCGAGCGGGAGATAAGGCCCATCCGGAGGGAGATGGAGGAGAGCACGCGGGGCGATTTCTCGCTGGTGGAGGAGGTTCAGCGCAAGTTGGTGGGGCTGGGATTCCAGGGGGCCTTCCTCCCCCCGGAATACGGGGGATGGAACCTCACCTCCGCCCTCACCTACTGCGTGATCCTGGAGGAGTTCGGCAGAGGGGAACCGGCCTGCGTGGCCGCCCTGGGAGGGGGCGCCTGGGCCTTCCGTCCGGCGGTCATCGCCGGTAACCGGACCCTCCTGGAGGACTTCGGGCCCCGCTTCACCAGCGGGGAGCTCTACGTGGCCTGTTTCGCCATGACCGAGCCCTCCGGGGGGTGCAACATCGAGAACGTGGACATGCGGGGGAAGGGGATACACACCCGGGCGGTCTTGGACGGCGACGAATGGGTCATCAACGGCTCCAAGGTATGGCCCACGAACTCGGGCATAGCCGACGTCTACTGCGTGGTGTGCAACACGGATCCCTCGTTGGGGGACGAGGGCATCGCCCTCATCTACGTCCCCGTGCCCATCGAGGGCTTCTCCTTCGGGCGCTTCGAGGACAAGGCGGGGTTCCGTGCCAGCAGGGAGGGCGATTTCTACTTCGACAACGTGCGGGTTCCCAGGGCCTACCGGGCGGCGGGCCCCGGCGAGGACGCCGTGCTCCTCCACGACAACCTCATCTTCGCCCGGCTCTTCAGCGCCGCCTGGGCGGTGGGCATCGCCCAGGGCGCCTTCGAGGAGGTGCTGGCCTTCACCCGGGACCACAAGGTGGCCGGGAGGCCCATACGCCAGCACACGGAGGCCGCCAACATCCTGGCGGACATGGCCATCGGCATCCAGGTGGGAAGGGACGCCTACGTGAACGCCGCCTACATGTTCGACCACCCGGAGATCTACGGCCCGCGCACCTCCCGTTACATGCTCTCCCGTTCCACGGTGGCCAAGGTGTTCTGCTGTGACATGGCCGTGGAGGTGACCAACCGGGCCATGGAGCTCATGGGCCTCTACGGCGGTGACCCCTCGTACCACGTCGAGAAGTACTGGCGCGACAACAAGATCATCCAGCTCTGGGAGGGCGGGGTTCAGCTGGGCAAGCTGGACGTGGCCCGGGCGTACTACCCCTACGACCAGTTCTACGGGAACGAGGCCTACGACCTCCTCAGGGGAAAGGGAACGAAGAAAAGAAAAAA
>JACVJH010000133.1 GCA_015711895.1 Candidatus Solincola tengchongensis
CGACCCTCTGCGGTCGGCCCTGTGCGCGGCCGTCGAGGAGACCCAGAGGGCGGTCACCGGAGAGGTGCGGGTAAAGCTGTACCGCGGGACGTGCACGGTGGTGGGCCGTGAGTCCCCCTATTCCCTGTATGAGTATTCGCTGGCCACCTACGACCGCGCGGACCTCTTCGATCACGCTTCCAGCCGGGGATTCGTGGAGCTCTGGGGCCTCCCTCTACGGGTATGGGGGAGAAGGCAGGGAAGGGCCGGCCTTGAGGGTGGGAAAGGGGCTGGAGAGGAATGAAACTCTGGGGAGGGCGCTTTGGCAAAGAGACGGAGCACATAGTCCATGAGTTCACCTCCTCCCTCCGCTTCGACCGCCACCTGGCGCGACAGGACCTGCGGGTCACCAGGGCGCATGCCCTCGCGCTGCGTGAATGTGGGGTCCTCAGCCCGGAGGAGTGCGAGCGCGTGCTCTCCGCCCTCGAGGACATGGGAAGGGAGGTGGAAGAGGACACCTTTCCCTTCGCCGATGACGAGGACGTCCATTCCGCCGTGGAGAGGGTCCTCGTGGAGCGGCTGGGAGAGGTAGGGGCCAAGCTGCGCACCGCCCGCAGCCGCAACGACCAGGTGGCGGCCGACCTGCGCCTCTACCTCATGGAGGAGACGACAGAGATCCTCCACCTCCTCGTGGGGCTGATGCAGGTCCTCGTGGAGCTGGCGGAGGAGAACCTGGGAGTGATAATGCCCGGATTCACCCACCTCCAGCCGGCTCAGCCCGTTCTGCTCTCCCATCACCTCCTGGCCTATTTCGAGATGTTCAGGCGGGACGTGGAGCGGTTCGCCCAGGCGCGGTCGCGCATGGACAAGTGCCCGCTGGGAAGCGGGGCGCTGGCCGGCGTCGGTTATCCCCTGGACCGCTGGTTGCTGGCCGAGGAGCTGGGATTCGGCGGCATAACCTCCAATTCCATGGATGCGGTCTCCGACCGCGACTTCGCGGCCGACTTCCTTTACGCCGCGGCTTTGACCTCCGTGCACCTCAGCCGCCTGGCGGAGGAGATCGTCCTGTGGATGAATCCCCGCTTCGCTTTCCTGCGCCTCGATGAGGCCTATACCACCGGTTCATCCCTCATGCCTCAGAAGGCCAACCCGGACCTGGCGGAGCTTATCCGGGGAAAGACGGGAAGGATGGTGGGACACCTGGTCTCCCTCCTGGTGATGCTCAAAGGACAGCCCCTGACCTACAACCGGGACCTCCAGGAGGACAAGGAGGGGGTCTTCGACGCCGCCGAGCAGCTGCGCTCCATGCTGGAGATAACCGCGGCGGCGCTGCGGACGGCGGAGTTCGACCGGGAGAGGATGGAGGAGGCGGCCCTGGAGGGATACCTCAACGCCACGGACCTCGCCGATTACCTGGTGGCCAAGGGGATACCCTTCCTGATGGCCCACGAGAAGGCCGGGAAAGCGGTAAGGTTGTGCCTGGAGCGGGGAGGCATCCCACTGGAAAGCCTTTCACTGGACGACCTCCGGGACATCGACCCCTCCTTCGAGGAGGACGTATACCGGTGCCTTTCCCTCCAGGAATGCGTGAGGGCGCGTGACCTGCCGGGTGGTACCGCACCGGGCAGGGTGGAGGAGGCCTTGAGGGAGGCGCGAGGCTGGCTGGAAACGGAGAGCCTGCGCCTTCAGCGCTGAAAGGGGAAAGAGTCCCTGGGAGCCGGGGGAGACGGATACGCTTCCGGCCCCCTACCCATGGCGCAGGGGTGGTTTCCATGGGAGAGGTAGAGGAACTGACTCGGGCCCTCGAGGAGCTGGCGGAGCTCTCGGACATCAAGGGAGAGGTGCGCTTCAAGGTCAACGCCTACCACCGGGCGGCCGAAGTGGTCAGGGAGGTGGGCGAAGAGATCCTGCAAGCCGAGGACGTCAAGGAACTCCGCAAGTACAAGGGCATAGGGGAGGGCATCGCCAAAAAGATCCTGGAGTTCAAGCGCACGGGTACCATCTCCAAGCTGGAGGAGCTCAAGGAGGAGATACCCGTGGAGCTCATCTCCCTCCTTCAGGTCCCCAACCTGGGCCCCAGGAGGGCCAAGCTGGTCTACGATGAGCTGGGGGTGCGCACCATAGAGGAGCTCAAGGAGGCGGCGGAGGCACACAAGCTGGCCGAACTTCACGGCCTGGGGCCCAAGGCGGAGCAGAACATCCTGGAGGGCATACGCCACCTCCAGACCACCACAGGTAGGCTTCCCGTTCACCGGGCTCACCGTATCCAGGAAGAGATAATCGGCCTTCTAGGGGAGAGGATGCCCGGTCTCGCCATGAGCCCGGCGGGGAGCCTGCGGCGCATGAAGGAGACCATAGGGGACATCGACATCCTAGTCGCTTCCAGGGAACCGGGGAAGGTCATGGAGGCTTTCTGCAGCCTGCCTCTGGTGGAGAGAGTGCTGCTCCACGGGGACACCAAGAGCTCCGTCCTCACCACCGACGGCCTGCAGGTGGACCTCAGGGTGGTGGCTCCCGAGGAATACGGGGCGGCCCTGCAGTATTTCACGGGATCCAAACCGCACAATGTGAGGGTGCGGGAGATCGCCAAGAAGGCCGGGAAGAAGGTGAGCGAGTACGGCGTGTTCCGGGTGAAGGACAACCGGCGCCTGGCGGGTGCCGACGAGGAGGAGGTCTACGCCGTGCTGGGCATGGACTGCCCGCCGCCGGAATTGCGGGAGAACCGAGGGGAGGTGGAGGCCGCCCTGGAGCACCGCCTTCCCACCCTGGTGTCCATGGAGGACATACGAGGCGACCTCCACGTGCATACCAACGCCAGCGACGGGATCACCGACCTTCTGGAGATGCGTGCGGCGGCGGAGGCTCTGGGATATCGTTACCTGGCCATCACCGACCACGCCCAGAACCTGAAGGTGGCCAACGGGCTGGACCGGGAGAGGCT
>JACVJH010000134.1 GCA_015711895.1 Candidatus Solincola tengchongensis
GAGGATCACCGGCAGGGAGAATATGGAAGCGAACTTGAGCAGCCGGACGATGTTCCCGACCACTTCCTCGCGGTTGTGGATCATGCGCACCAGTTTCTCCTGGGGGTCGATGACCAGGAGCAGGCTGTCTGCTGCGTTGGCCAGGTCCGGGTGTCTTTCCATGTCTCGATCTCCTTTGCGGTCTCCGTAGATCGGTTTATGGACTGCAGGGCATCCGGTCCGATTAGCGGTCGCCCCTCATCAGCTTATTCCCTCTCCTCCCTTCCCTCCGCCTCGCCCGACCGCTGTCCTCTCAAGGCGTCAACCCGTTCCACCGCACCTTGGCGAGACCGGAGAACGTCATTGCACCCTCCTCGTCATGCGCGGTCATGTCCAGCAAACCAATCCTCAACCCTCTTCCTCGCCTTCTTTTCCCTTGGCCTCCTTGAGATATGCGTCCGCCAGCTCGGAGACCTCCAGGGCGGAGTTGAAGGCCGTGTCCCCTCCCGTGCCCTCGGCGCAGGTGGTGTCCCCGCAGAGGAAGAAGTTGTCCAGGCCCGGGAGGGTGAAGCCCGGCCGGTCCTCGCGGGTCTGCCCGGGTCGCGGCAGGAAGCCGTCCACCATGCTCAGGCGCATGACGCGCTCCCACTCCACCGCCTCCCATATCCCCGGGAACATCTCGCCCAGCATCTCCCGCAGCCTCTCCTCTTCCCGTTTCACCTTGTCCTGGTTCCTCATCCAGGGGAGGGGAAGGGGATAGAACCAGGAGAGGAGCTGCTTCCCCTCCGGGGCCGTGGAGAGGTCGATGTTGGAGGTGAACTGCCCCATGGTCACGGGGTCCGGGGTCACTATTAAGCCCTTCTTCTCGCTGACCTTCTCCCGCAGCCCCAGGTCCAGGGCAATGCCCGCCGTAGGCACCAGCTCCCGGGCTTTCTTCACGAACTTGATGGGAAGGTCCTTGCCCCCGAAGAGGTCGGGCACTTCCTGGACGGGTATGGCGCTGATCACCGCGCGGGCGGTATAGGTTGCGGTGTCCGTCTTCACCTGGGTGACTTTTCCTTTCCGCAGGAAGAGGCGGGTGACCTGTGAAGAGGTGAGTATCTGGCCGTTTTTCTCCAGTTCCTCCCTCAATCCCTCGATGATCTGGCGGGTCCCCCCCTCGGGATAACCAACCTTCACTTTGGCCCGCAGCGCTTTGCGCAGGAAGGCGGCCATCTCGCCCGCCGAGGCGTGCCGCAGGTCGGGGGCGATGATGCCGATGCCGGAGAGGACCCTCATGAGCTCGAGGGTCTCCGGCGACCTGCACTTCGAGGTGAGTTCCTCAAGAGAGATTTGGTACTTCCGTTCCGGCCGCCCGAGGACCAGGCGTAGCAGGTAGTAGGCGGCGCTGAGCTTGGCCCGGGTGGACAGGAGGGGGGAACGGAATATCTTTCCCACGTTGTTGGGCAGGGGGAGAAAACTCCCGTTCCGGTAGAGCTCCGGTTCCCCGGGCTCGATGAACTTGAGCTCCCGACCCAGGCGGCGGAAGACGGCGGCCGCCGCCCCCTCCGAGGCGAAGCGGTTGTCGTGCAGCCCGTATTCCACAAGGAAGCCGTCCCGCTCCTGGTATGCGGCCCTCCCTCCCAGATGCCTCGACCTCTCCAGTAGGAGCACCCGGTGGCCCTTACTGGCCAGAAGGGCGCCGGCGGAAAGTCCCGCGTAGCCGCCCCCGATGACTATCACGTCGTATCCGTCCATGCCTTAAACCCCCTCCGTCTCAGTGAAGGCCCTCCCGCCGGGCATCATCAGGAGGGCGGCGATCTTCAACGGCCCGGCGACCCCCGCCCTCCCTCTTTCGTCCCCCGTGCCGCCCTCGGCGGTACGTTCGCAGGCCATGAGGATATTTAACCATAGATAAGAACGAGCGCACACGGCGGTTCATGTTCGGGAAACCGACTTTTCCTTCTCCGATATGATTGCTTTAACGGGGAGGCGGGATGGTCTCCCGGATGTCTTCGGCTCCCGTGGCCCTTGCTGCGACCATAGGTGTTCGTTCGACCCCACGCTGGCGGCGGATGCGCGAGCCATTCCGCGAAGGGGCCCCAGCGGAGGCCTGCATCGGCTCCGGGGGGTGAGGGGGAAAGGAGGCCGGACCCGGCCCCTCCGCCTTCACTGCTTCCAGCGGGCAACAGGTACCCTATGATGGGATGCTCGCGAAGGGCAAGGTCGCTGGGGCATTGCGCAGCGTCGTCGGCTGGGGCGAGCCGTGCCCTTTCATGGGTCGGCGTGCGACCCCACCCTCGTGGTCGCGGGAGGAAAGCAGCCGAAGAAGGGCCGACGTGGCCGCCGGGTTTGATTCTTGACCGCGCGCGGGAGGCGTATGGTTGCCGCCTGGTGCCTGGATCGGTCTCCGCGACGGGAAGCGCAGAGGCCTTGGCCTATGTAGGGGAAGGCGGGATCCGGGGGCGGGGAAGAGCATGCCTCCGAGGCACGGAGCGTCACGTATCCTCCTCGGTGGGGCCGTTCTGGAAGTGGTTCCCAAAGCCATGTAGCATATCTCTGGCGAAAATGTATGTGCGAAGCCATCTTCGCGAGGATGGGAAAGGAGCGCGTGGGGTGAAACGGGAAAAGGTTGCCTTTTACGCCGAAAGCCTGGAGCCTCTGAGGTTGGAGGGGATTCTGGAGCTCCCCGAAGGAGAGGGGCCTTTTCCGGCCTGCATCCTCTGCCACCCCCACCCCATCGGCGGAGGGTCTATGCATGTTCCCCTTCTGCGGGTGATCTCCGAGGTGCTGGTGGGGGAGGGATGGGCTTGCCTGCGGTTCAATTTCCGGGGAGTGGGGGAGAGCGCCGGGGAGTCCACCGGCGGGCTCCGGGAGACGGAGGACGTGGAGGGGGCCTACCGTTTCCTGGTCCAGCGGGAGGACGTGGACGCGGGGGACCTCTCCCTTGCCGGGTGGTCTTTCGGCTCCTGGGTGGGCCTGCGCTGGGCGGTGAAGGGCGGTCGCTGCCGCCGGGTGGCCCTCGTGAGCCCGCCAATGGTGGGATTCGATTTCTTCCACTTCCTGGAAAACAGCGGCCTGAGCCTGCCGCCGGAGACTCTCGTGGTGGCCGGGGAGAAGGATCAGTTCGCCTCTCGGGAGAAGCTCGAGGAGCTGGCCTCCCGCCTGGGGGGAGAGCTCCATCTCCTGAAGGGGGCCGACCATTTCCTCTTCGGCCGGGAGGAGGAGGTCGCCCGGGTCATCGCCGGCCGCTGGGGAAAGACCCGCTGAACCGCATTGCCTCCGGGAGGCCGGACGGGAACGTGGGCCTGCGTTCCCCGAACGACCCACCCGCTGGACGGTGTGGTCCGACACGGGACCAACGCCCGTCATGCGGCAGAAGGTTTCCGGATGGTTTCCGGGTCCGGCATGATCCGCAGGAGTAGTATGCGCCTGGAAGCACGCGATCCTCGGCCTCCTTTCTCTGGACCTCGCAGGCGGCGAGAATAGCTTGGAATTATATTCCAAAGAGTGCACCGGTTTTATCGACCCCCTTTCGGCATGTGCCCGGGGCGGGCCGTGGCGTGGGTTGAACCGCGTCACATCAACCGAATACGTTTGACGCCCCGATATTGAAAAGCGGGGTAGAGACGAGGTGGAGAAGGGGACCGCAGGCTGCAGGAAAGCGTGAGGTTAACACATCCCCTTTATCGCTTGCCCTCGAGATGTCGATATGAAAAGCGGATGGTCGGTTTGTTGTGCGGGAGGCGATGAAGAACAGCTTAGGGTTATCCGGGGTGTGGGGTGGTGATAATGATAAATAGAGGATGGAGAGGACGGCGGATGGGTGCGGGCCGTCCCGACCGGACCCGCGGAGAAAGGGGGCGAGGAACATGTTGCGGGAAGAGTTCCTGAAGAAGGTGAGGGATGCCGCGGGACTGGAGTCCGTCGGTCAGGCGGACCGGGCGGTGAGGGCCGTGGTCGCCGTGCTAAAGGCCGCGTTGCCCCAGGAGCAGGCGGAGATGATAGCCGCGGCGCTGCCCGAGGACCTCAAACTCGGATGGGAGATGGTGGACGCCTACCCGGCGGACATCCTGGAGCGGGAGGACATGTACTACGAGGGGTCGGAAGCTCAGCCGGAGAGGGAGCGGCCGACCATAACCCACGGCTGAACCCTTGACCCCGAGCCGCATGGCTCATGATGGCAGGACGGTATCATAAAGCTCGGTGTTTGGCCGTTGACCGGTCGGTGGGCTGAAAGGCTCGAGCACGGATACACGGATAAAATAATTTATGTATGACCCGTCCACGCGCGCGGAGCGTGGCGGGCCTTCTGGTCCGGCAGAGGGAGAGAGTAAAGGTCTGTCCTTCCACCGTATTCTTCCGCGGTCGTCGGAGCGGGAGACGGGTCCTCACGTCCCGTGGGCAGTGAAGGTCTCGTCATCCGCTCCGGACCTCGTCATTCGTCCGCGACTCGATCATCCGCAAGCGGGTCGGCACGCTGCGCTCCCGCTCACCCCATGGCACAGGCCTTTTCCGTTTATCCATAAGCGGCTCGTCGGGGTGGGATTGCGCAGGCCGCGCCGAAGACCCACACGGCTCGAAAGCCGGTGGCCGTCCTTCTCTCCATGTCTTATGGCGCCTTTATCCCTCAGGAAATGACCGCGGGCAATGGACTTCTTGCCTCGACCCAACCCGTCGATAGAGGACCTTCTACTGGCCGCTGGAGGGCGCTTCCTTCCTTGCAATGGCTGGGAGCAGCGGATATAATACCGTCGGTGTCCGGGAGGAAAAGAACCGGAACCGATTTCCGCGATGAGGACTCACCGGGGACTCCAGGCCTTATGGCTGAGAGCCGTCGGTTAATAATATGCCTAAAATCGGGACCGGTACTGAAGGAGAGACGCGAAGGGATTGAACGAAAAGGCCGTCACTGGAGGAAGAGGAAAGGAGTTGCAGCATGATTCCGAGTGACCTTGAGATCGCCCAGGCGGCGGAAATGCTACCCATCACTGAGATCGCCAGGAATATGGGGCTTGAGGAGGATGAGATCGAGCTCTACGGCAAGTACAAGGCCAAGATCAATTTCGAACAGGTCCTGGAACGTCTGAAGGACCGTCCGGACGCTAAGTATATCGATGTGACCGCCATCACCCCTACCCCTCTGGGCGAGGGCAAGACGGTTACCTCCATAGGGTTGACCCAGGCCCTAGGGAAGATAGGCAAGAACGTGATCCTCACCCTTCGCGAACCCTCCCTGGGACCGGTCTTCGGTATCAAGGGCGGCGCGGCGGGAGGAGGATATTCCCAGGTGGTGCCCATGGAGGACCTCAACCTCCATTTCACCGGGGACATCCATGCCGTGGGAGCGGCCAACAACCTCCTGGCGGCCATGATCGATACCAGCATCCTTTTGGGCAACCCCCTGAACATCGACCCGCTGACCATCTCCTGGCGACGGGTGGTGGACATCAGCGACCGCGCCCTGCGAGACATCGTCATCGGGCTGGGAGGCCGTGAGAACGGGTATCCGCGTCAGACCGGTTACGACATCACCGTGGCCTCCGAGGTGATGGCCATCCTGGCGCTGGCCAAGAACCTCAGGGACCTTCGGGAGCGGTTGGGGCGCATCGTGGTGGCCTACACTTACGACGGCAAGCCGGTGACCGCCGAGGACCTCAAGGCGGCGGGCGCCATGACCGTGCTCCTCAAGGAGGCCCTCAAGCCCAACCTTATCCAGACCTTGGAGCACCAGCCCTGCATCATGCATGCCGGACCCTTCGCCAACATCGCCCACGGCAACAACTCGGTGGTGGCCGACCTGGTGGCCCTCAAGTGCGCCGATTACGTGGTCACCGAGTCCGGGTTCGGTGCCGACTGCGGCGCGGAGAAGATGATGAACATCAAGGTCCGCGCGCTCGGCAAGTCCCCGGACTGCGTGGTCATAACCTGCACCATCCGGGCCCTGAAGATGCACGGCGGAGCCTTCACCGTGCGGCCGGGAAAGCCCATCGACGAGGAACTGGTGAAGAAGGAGAATATGCCCGCTCTGGAAGAG
>JACVJH010000135.1 GCA_015711895.1 Candidatus Solincola tengchongensis
TCAAGGGGGAGATACGCCGCCGGCTGGGGCTCACCGCCTCGGTGGGCATCGGGCCCAACAAGCTGGTGGCCAAGATGGCCTCCGAGTTCCAAAAGCCGGACGGGCTGACCCTCATAACCCCGGAGCAACTCCCGGACATACTGGCCCCCCTCCCCGTGGACCGGTTGGTGGGGGTGGGGGAGCGGATGCGCCGCCACCTGCGGGCCATGGGCGTGGAGACGGTGGGGGACCTGGCCCGCACCCCCGTGGAGCTGCTGGAGTGGAAATTCGGGGTGATGGGCCGCCTGCTCTGGGAAGCGGCCCACGGCCGTGACGGGAGCCCGGTCCGGGAGGGCGGGGAGGGGCAGGAGATAAAGTCCTTCGGGCACAGCCTCTCCCTGCGCGGGGGGACCCGGGACCTGGGGTACCTGGAGAACACCCTCCTGGGGCTGTGCGACGCCGTGACCCGCCGTATGCGCCGCGAGGGCTACCTGGGGAGGACGGTGAGCCTGCGCCTGCGCGTGGGCTATGCCCTGGGCTATGCACGCGCCCGCAGCCTGGCCGAGTACACCGACCTCACCTCCCCGGTCTACGCGGCGGCGCGGGACCTCCTGCGGCGGGAGGCCGGCTCCGGCCTGTGGACGGAGCCGGTGACCACGGTGGGCGTCTCCGTCACCCAGCTGCGTCGCAGGGAGGAGGGGAGACAGATCACCATCTGGGAGTGCCTGGACTCCCGGGAGGAGAGGCTCACCGCCGCTCTGGACGCCCTCCGCGACCGCTACGGGGAGGACGTGGTCACCCGGGCCTCCCTGCTGGGCGACTTCGCCCTCTCGGGCATGAACCTGGCCCGCTGACCCCCTGGCGCGGGGCGGCGCCGTGCGGCGAGGGCGGCCCGTCCCCGCGGGGGAAACTTGCCCGCCGAAGGGCCGGGAAAAGGTTTTTCCGCACGACCATTATTAGTTGCCATATCTTACCAGATGCGGCTCTCCTTTCCAGGCTGCGGTCGAATACCGGGGAGAGCGCATATAATCATGGACGGGGAGCGGCTGGGGATCGAGTAGGGGGAGCACGGGTATGCGGAATCTCCCGGCCATCCTCATGCGCGGGGGTGCACGCGCCTTCAGGGACTGGGAGTTCTGCCGCCGCTTCTGGTACGGCGTGGATCGGTGACCGAGGGACTCGTCTGGGCGACGAGTGGAAGGGGGCTGGCTATGGATATGGAAAGATACGTGAACCTGGCCTACGAGATGGGGGCGGTCGACGCACTGATCGTCGAGGTCCCGGAGATAGTCTTCGACCACCGCACCTACCTCAAGTGCGCCTGGGGATGTCCGGAGTTCGGTCAGCTGAAATGCTCACCAGACCTCATCAAACCCTGGGAGGCGGAGCCCCTCCTGCGCCGTTACCGCCTGGCGCTGCTCATCCACACCCACCGCAAGGAGCTGGCCAACGAGATCGCCTGGGAGGTGGAGCGGAGGGCCTTTCTGGACGGGCACTACTGGGCCTTCGCCCTCTACGACTGTCACGGCTGTGATGTGTGTGCCGCCTCCAGCCGCCAGGATTGCGCCAACCCGGAGAAAGCCCGGCCGGGAGAGGATTTTCTGGGTATAGACGTCTACGCCACGGTGCGCAAGTTCGGACTGCCCATCGAGGTCCTCACCCACCGGGAGCAGAGGCAGGACCGCTACGCCTTCGTCTTCCTGGAATGAGGCCGCGTGGGAGCGGTTCGCGGAGCGGACGGCATCCAAGGGGCTCGCCGGCCGGAGACCGAGGGATGAAGAGCAAAGAGTAGAGGGCAGAGGGCAACGGGCAGGAGAGAAAGAGGCGGAGGGAAACAGGCAGCTGACGGAGGAAAAAGGAAAAGGAGTGAAAGACAGCAGGCAGCAGGCAACGGACAACCAGCAAGGCTAAGGGATAGCGAGCAACGGACAGCAGGCGAAGGATATTGGGCAATGAGCGAAGATGATCCGTCTCCTTGCGCCGAGAGACGACATCTTATGGAAGGAATGCCGTTTCTCGGGCGCAAGTCGGATGGCGGCGGTTCCCTTCCCCGGGGAACTTCCCCTCGCCGGGCGGGGGAGGAAATCGAGACCCGTTTCCGTCGGCCGCCGGCACCGGGGCCTGCCTCCCACCCGAGGGCTGGTAGAATATCCCCTGTGAAATCGGTTCCCGCCGAAACGGGATGGGCTGGAAGGTAGGACCGGGATGAGAAAGGTCTTGCGCCGGGTCTTGAAGGCCGCGGCCGGGCTCGCGGGAACGGCCGCCGGGGTCCTTATCTTCGGGATAATGGACTTCCTCTACGATCCGGAGTTCTTCCGCTCCGGTCGCAAGCCGGCTCCCACAACGGACAGCGCACCGGGGGAGGCGGAAGTGGAGCCCGCCATGCTCCGGGCCGGCTCGGGATACGCGGAGGTCACCCTGAGGTTCCGCTGCGGTCCGGGAGGGATCTCCGAGGACGGGGGCCTGAAGATAAGCCTCTGCCGTATGGTATATTTTGGTAATAATGGCCGCAGGCCCGCTTTCCTCTACGCCCACGGATGGGGCCTGATCCAGAACCGCCATCCCCGCCTTCCCAATTATTACCGGTGTGAGCTGCGTACCTCCGGGGGAGCCCGGCTGGAGGTGGCCTCCCAGGGTTACTTCCCCCTGCGGGGAGCCCTGCGCTTTCTAGGCCGGGAGTTCCTGCGCCGCTGCGGAGTGAGGCTGGAAGCCCTGGACGTGGGATATCTCTACCTGGAGCAGAGGAAGATCCGCATCCGGGTACGTGAAGGCAGGCTGCGGGAGGGAGACGAGATCCTGGTCCTCCTGGGCGACAGGAGTGGAGGGAGCAGGGGGTGGAAGGTGCCCGCCCGTTCCTCACGGGTGAACCTGGCGGTGGAGGTGGACGAACGGGCCTCAGGCCTCTACCGTTTCATCGAGCGCAACCCGGTGCTGGAGGCGGTGGGCGGGGAGGCGGAGGCCCTCCAGCCTGTCCTCTCCTCCCCGGACCGGGAGGGGAGGGGTAGGATCCACCTCCGGGCCGTGGATGCCAGGGGGGATGTGGACCCCGCCTTCGAGGGAGCGGTGCGCCTCCTTCCCCCGCCGGGGATGGAGACCGCTCCGGAGGTCATCTTCTCTCCCCGGGACAGGGGCGTGGTCACCGTCCCTTACCGCCTGGCGGGGCCGGGGGTCTACCGGCTGAGGGCCTCGGCAGGGGGCCTGCGAGGGGAGAGCAACCCCGTGTCCTTCGGCGGCGGGATGCGCCTCTTCTGGGGCGACCTGCACGTGCACACCTGCCTCTGCGACGGCAACCTCGAGCCGCGGGAGTTCTATCGCTCGGCGCGCGACGAGGAAGGCCTGGACTTCGCGGCGATAACCATGCATGACACCATGGAGATGTTCGAGCCCTCGGGCAGGGAGGAGGAATGGAGGCTGCTCCGCGAGCTGCGGGAGGAGTTCAACCGGCCCGGCGAGTTCGTGGTCCTCCTGGGCTACGAGTGGTCGGATCACAGGTACGGGCACCGGGGCGTCTACTTCGCGCCCTGGGAGAGGGACCCCCGCCTTTACGGCTGGCTGAGCCCGGAGAGTGACGACCCGACCAAGCTGAGGGAGTGCCTGCGCGTCCACCACGCCCTGGTGGTTCCCCACCACACCTCCTGGCGGCGGGTGTTCGTCCTCCCTTTCAACTGGGCCAAGATGGTGAGGTTGAGGATCCCCCCCGCCTACGCCTGGTGGGGGGCGGATGACGAACAGCAGCGCCTGGTGGAGATCTACAGCATGCACGGTGCCTCCGAGAGCTACGACGGCCCCTACCCGGTCACCCACGGGAATCCGAGGGGGTGGTTCCCCCGCTTTCTCAGGGACGACCGGGTCCCGGCGGGATATGGCAACTATTACCAGGAAGC
>MU158606.1:0-1883 GCA_015711895.1 Candidatus Solincola tengchongensis
GATCACCCCTTTCTTCCTGTTAACTTTGCTTGTTTTGTCAGGATGATAGGGTGGTCTCTCGACCTTTTTCAACCCGGAAAGCGCCTACTGAAACGATACAGCATCGACCTTTTCCGCTCGCGGGCCTGGACGAAAGCGCGCTACGTGGCCTTTTGTTTCCTCCTCCCGCATTCCCGGGTTTTATGGCCGTTTTTCGGGATTCGTTCCCAAAAGACGCAGGAGTTCCATGAGCGCAAGAGCATGGGAACATGTAGGAATCGCTAGGAGTGAACCTCGAATAACCCCGTCGGTTCCGTGAGTGCAGGGGGGAGACTCGTTCTAACCATTGCCGGGTATTGGCTTTCACCAAAGATACCCCGGATCATGAACAATGAGGAGTAGAGCATGCAGGAATTCCCGGGCCTGATCCCTAAAAGACCCCGCCGTTCCCACGAGTATAGGAGGGGCAGAGCATGAAAAATCGCCGGGCGTTATCTCTCTTGAGAGGCCCTACCACTCACGCGGAATAACGTGCTCCCTCCCCATTCTAAAAAAGGAAAATGGTCCTGTTCACCCTTGAGCCCGAGGGATACCGGGGCCGATGCGGCCGAATAACTCGGTTCCCGCTCAACTTTATAAGGAGTCGAGTGTGAATATGAAGCCGTGTGTGGTCCCTCCCGAGGCCCATGTCAACGGGGCCCGGTGAGTCGGCACTCTGGTGCATTGGCCCTTGAGCCCCTTACCTGGAGGGCGAGGTGATGCCTCCATCTTTACGAACGGGGTCTTCCTCGCCCGGAGTGAGGCAGGCGATAACGGCTTTTTCCTCGCCTTGTTATCGGGATCTGGAAAGAGCAAGGTCCTCGAAGCCGGGCTGACAGCGGGGAGGCGCGGAGTGGCTATATACCCTACGGGGTATCACATTTCAAGACCTGACCCCTATTACTATGGCTTCCTCCTCCACGCGGAGGATGGCCTCGTAGGGGATGACGTTCACCTCGCCCGCGCGGCGGTAGCGTTTCCTCAGGCGGCGCACCAGCTTTTGGACCCTCTTCCCGGTGGGGAACCATTCCATGCCCACCTGCAGCCCCTCGAAGATGAGCAATATACCCTCGCGTCTCAGGATGACGGCGTCGACGCGTTGCAGCCGGTTGCCTTCTTCGTCCACAATCTGCTTGTTGAGCAGGTCACGCCGGGCCAAGGTCTTGCCCTCGCAGGAGACCACTTCGAAGTCAGGGTGGGCTTGGTTGAGATAAAGGGCGTCCTCCTCGATGGATTCCAGCTCGGACCAGGGGAGAAGGAGTACGATGTCCTCGACGGGACGTGGTAGCAAGATTTCTCCTACGCGGTCCGTCCACTCCAGGTGCACCGCTAGGTGAGTGGCCACGGGAGGTCTGGCTGAGAGATCGAAGGCCAGGTCCTCCAGGTGGCCCACCTTCCTTCCATCAGTGTCTCGGACCTCTTTTTTGATGATGGACGATAACATAAATGAACCTTCTTCCATAAGACCACCACCTCTCTCAATCACAGACCATCTAGGAATCCAGGAGAAAACTTGACGACGCGCCGCTGATCATGAACCTTCTTGATCCCGAGGAAGAAGAACGGCGACAGAGGGGTTGCAGGCACGAACGGCATTCTTCCTCGGCACCGTCGCTTCTCTTTTACCGTTTTCATCCCCAAATTATATGTTAGAAAATGTTATCCCTGCCGATGCCCCTCTCATCCCGAGGGGATGAAGGTAGAGATTATCATTGCCAGATTTATTACATAAAGCATCGCTACCACGATCCACATGACGGCGTTGAAACGCCGTGTATTGGCATATTCTCCCATAAGTTCGCGGTCGTTGGCCAGGATCATCATATAGGTGACGATGACTGGGAGCAGCACTCCGTTAAGGGTCT
>MU158606.1:1893-34671 GCA_015711895.1 Candidatus Solincola tengchongensis
GTGGGGTATCATTACCAAAAGCGCGCTCCCTATGATGAAAAGGGTGTAGGTGAGGTAGAACTGAGGCGCTTCCCGATAGGGGCGGTCGAGAGTGGCCTCCCAGCCGAAGGCCTCGCAAATCGTGTAGGCGGTGGTCAGGGGTAGGATAGAGGCGGCGAAAAGCGAGGCGGAGAAAAGTCCGAAGCCGAAAAGATAAGAGGCATATTTTCCGGCTATGGGGGCAAGTCCCGCCGCCGCTTCCTCCGCCGTGGTTATGTTTATGGCTCCCACCCCGGGCTTGTAATAAAAGGCCGCCGCACAGCAGATGATGATGAACATGCCCACGACAACGGCAAAGAACACCCCTACCAGTGTGTCCGCCCGCTCATAACCCATTTTCTCGGCGTCCAGCCCTTTGTCCACGATGGAAGACTGCTGATAGAAGAGCATCCACGGCGCAATGGTGGTCCCGATGTTGGTCACGGCGAGCACCAGGTAGGTGGTTTCCATGCGGAATCGCGGTGTCACCAGGGCCTTACCCACCTCCGACCATTCTGGGCCGGCCATGACAGCCGATATGAAGTAGGCGACGTAAACCAGGCTGACTACGAGGAAGACCTTTTCCACTCGCTTGTAAGTGCCCTTCACCACAAGCCACCAGACGGCAAGGGCCAGCAGGGGCATGAAAATGTGATATGGGAGATGGAAGAGCTGTAGGCTTGCCGCCAGCCCAGCAAAATTGGATACGGTGTTGGCGAAGTTGGTGAAGAGCAAGGCCAGCATCACCAGGGCGGTGACTCGTAGGGAGAACCGCTCCCTGATCAGTGCAGCCAGCCCCTTCCCGGTTACGGTGCCCAGACGGACGATCATCTCCTGGATGAGGGCCAGGAAAACGGCAGTAACGGTGAGGACCCAGAGGAGGTTATACCCGTAACGTGCGCCGGATACGGAATAGGTGGTGATGCCCCCGGCATCGGTGTCCACCATGTTGACGATGATGCCGGGGCCCAGGACGGCCAGGAAGACGAGTATCTCCCTGCGGCCCAGCCGCCTGCGCCCTTCCCTGCCGGGCATGGTTCTCCTCCAAGCCTCGATCACCCCTGTCCTCGCGAAAAAGCGGCGAAAAGTCCTGGTTGATTATACCCCACGGGCTAAGGCGGGAAAAACCGCGGTGGAGGGCCGGAGGGCGGAAGGAGAAAAGCGCGGTAAGCGGGAACGCGGGTCTCCTTGCTCTAACCCGACAGGCGAATCGGAAAAATAAATTAAGGAACTGTACGCATCTTACCCGAGCACATGCGGGGATCATCAAATCCTTCCATCACTAAACCCTCCACGTGCGGGAGCGAGGCTCGTATCACACTTGAGGCAAGGTGTATCCTGAAGATGAGCTGACCGAGATGGGATTTCTTATGTCACATCCCGCGGGTCCGTGGCTTTTGGAAGCCATCATGTGCCGGGAGAGGTTGGGCCTCAAGCCTTTGTGGCATGGCCTCCCCGGGTGAGGAAGCGGTCCAGGCACCAGGTCATGAAGCGCATCGCAAGAACATACCCCGGAGGGAAGACGCGCTTGAGGAGGTAGAGCATCCACACGTCCGGTGAGGTGAAGACCTTGAACCTGTTCTTCTCGATGGACCGGATGATGAGGCCGGCCACCTTCTCGGGAGGGTCAGCGTGCCTTCGGAAGAGGTCGCGGCCTCTCTCGCAGGCCCGCGGGTCGGCGTTGATCTCAACCGTGTCGATGATCCCCGTGTTCACCGCTCCGGGGAGTATCACGCTCACCCCGATGCCGTGCTTGCGGAGGTCGAAACGGAGGACCTCCGAGGTGCCCACCAGGGCGTGTTTGGTTCCGGCGTAAACCATGTGCCAGGGCAGGCCGATGACCCCCGCCGCCGAGGAGACATTGACGATGTGCCCGCCCCTCCCCGCGCGCACCATCTCCGGTACGAAACATTCAATGGTGTGGTAAGGTCCCCACAGGTTGACGTTCACCACCCTCTCCCACTGCTCGTGGGTGGTGTCCTCGACCTGTGAGAAAAGAGCCACGCCGGCCACGTTGGCAAGGATATCCAGGGGGCCGAACCGGGAGTGAACCTCCTCGGCAAGCCCCTTCACCGCCTCATAATCCGATATGTCCAGGGCCCTGGCGAGGCAGACCTCCCCGCCCGTCTCCTCGATCCTGCGCCGGGTCTCCTCGAGGCCTGGCCCGTTGATGTCCGTGATGAAAAGCCTGGCCCCCCTCTCCGCCATGGCCACCGCCGTGGCCCTACCGATGCCGCTCGCCGCGCCGGTTACCAGCGTCTTCCTGCCACGGATTTCCACCTTTCCCCCTTTCTCTCGCCTCGGGTATCAACGGAGGCGGTCTCTTTCCTTTTGCGTCTCGTGCAGCGATCATGAAGCCCTGCATCATTGATGCAGGGAGCAGACGGAGGGGCAGTCTATGACCCGATTCTCGGTGACGATCTTGTGCACGTGGCGGTCATGGTCGGCACAGGGGACGTGCTCCACGACCTGCAGCTCGAAGGCCACGGCTATGAGCCTGCAGCGGGGGCTGCACTTCTCCAGGAAGCGGTCGTAATAGCCACCCCCGTAACCCAGCCTCCCGCCGGAGAGGTCGAAGGCCACCCCGGGCATGAGGACCACGTCGATCTCCTCCGGGGGAACGGGGCGAAGGCACTCGTGCCTGGGCTCCAGGATGTCGTAGTTCCCCGGGCGGAGGTCGCTCTCCAGGTCCAGGAGCTGAGAGGCCACCATGGACTTGTCGTCCGCGTTGGTACAGGGGACGCAGGCCCGCTTCCCTTCCTCGAGGGCGCGCCGGATCATGGGCAGGGTGTCCACCTCGCTGCGGAAAGAGATGAAGAAGAGGACCGTCCGCGCGGAGGCGAACTCGGGCACGGACCACAGGTTCTCGGCGATGCGCTCGGAGAGCTCCTTCCTCCGCTCCGGGGGAAGGGCGTCGCGCAGTTCCTGGACCTTCTTGCGCAGTTCCTTCTTCCTCTTATGAATCATCCGGTTACTCCTTCGGTCCGGGGTTATTATAGCAGAGCCCTTCCAAGCGAGTGAGAAAAATGTGGCCGGTAAGGGGGGTCCGAAGCTTCAGCACTCTCCGAGGATGCCCCCTTGCCGGCAATTGCCCCGATCACGGTCGGGCAATGAGTCGATTGCCCCGATCCTGCCTCGGGAGTGAGGGCACGATCACCGGAATCCTTGCCGAATCGGGTCACGCTCCACCCTCGCCGGCCGCGAGCGGGTTGCGGCCCTTCGCCCTTTGACTCCCTGTAACCGGCGCCTTACGCCGCGGCTTTCAACGGCCGGAGCGGGGAGGGGGCGGCCGGGAAAGGGGCTTTCCGGCAATGGGGCATGTTCCGGTACAGGCCCTCGGGAACGGGCATGGGGAGTGTAGAATTAGGGAAAGGACAGTGATTGGGGAAAGGGCCGCGGTGAAAGCACGGGAGAGGGTTCGCTTTTACGGCGGGCGGTGTTGCTAGGCGGGGGTTGCCCCCGCTGAGGGTGAGAGTCGAGCTTCGCATAGGAAGAGGTGACGCGGCGCCCGTGCTGTTGCCGAGGGATGCCCTCCGGCCGAGGAGATTTTCGGGGGTGAGCTAGAGATGAAGAGGGTGGTGGCCATATCCGATACCCATATCCCGAAGGTAAAAGAAGACCTTCCTCCCTCACTCGTGGAGGCGCTGCAGGGGGCGGACCTCATAGTGCATGCCGGTGACTTGGTGGACATCTCCGTGCTGGACCGGCTGCGGGAGCTGGGGACGGTGGTCGCGGTGGCCGGGAACATGGACTACCCCAGCGTGAGGGCCGTGCTGCCGGAGACGAGGGTGGTTGAGGTGGAGGGCAAGCGCATAGGTGTGACCCACGGCAGCGGGCCGCCCCTGGGGATCGAGCGCCGGGTGCTCTCCCGCTTCGCCGGGGTGGACGCGGTGGTCTTCGGGCACACCCACTCCGCCCACCTGGAGGAGAGGAAGGGGGTCCTGCTGGTGAACCCCGGGACTCCCAACGACCGCCGCTTCTCCCGCCGGCTCTCCTACGCCTTGCTGGAGGTGGACGAGGAGGGCATAAGGCCGGAGATAGTGTGGCTGGACTGACCGCACACGTACCTTTGAGGCCGGGGTGAGCCTTTGACTTTCGGACCGGAAGGCGTGCGGTGGGGAGGGGGCCGGAGGCGGAGGGCAGTCGGCCCTTATGAGATGCGGCTTGTGGTCTCTGCCGCAAGCTACGGAAGTCCGGTAGGGGGAACGGAATGTACCAAGGCGACCTTCTCGGAAGGCGCCTCCATCTGATCCCCAGAGCCAGTCCTGGTTCTGGAGGGGTCGTTCTCGGAGGCGAGGGAAAGGGAGAAGGCCGTAAAGTGAGGGGAAAGAGAAGGACTGTCGACCGCTTCCAGAGCCTTTCCGTTCGACCGTGAGGCGTGTTCTGGGTTAAATAAAAGGGTTTCGGGGAGAAGCCCTAAGGCATTATCGGGAGACTTCCTCGCCCCATGTCTTTTCCTCGGAGAGGTCGAGGCCGCCCACGACCACCCAGCGGCCCTTCCCGGCTATGTCCGCGAAACGCTCCCGGTACTCGTCCATCCGCGCCACCTGTAGGAGGGGGTCGTTCACTGGGTCCTCGTACCAACGGAGGTATATCTCGCCCTCTTTGTCCTTGAAGCTGTCCGTCTTGTACTCCACGGTGCCGAACATCTTCTGCCCGATGTAGCGGATCTTGCCGTCGGTTATCTTCACCACGGCGCTCTCGCCCTCCACCTTCTCCGCTTCCTCCAGGACGACACCGTTGAACTCCGCCTCCCACTCCCGGGAGTTCCACCTGTCCTCAAGGTCTCGGAGCTGTTCGGGCCCTATGAACTGCCCGGTGGGGTCCATGAGCAGCTCGGGGTTCACCACCTCGAGGAAATAGGCGAAGTCACGCCCGTTTTCGGGGTTGCGCGCCCCGTCCTCGCCCTCCTTCCATTCCATGGATTTGAACCATTTCTTCACCACGGTAACGGGGCTTCTGTCCTGGGGGTCGAATTCGTCCTTGAAGGAGGAGCCGCTCTGCCATCCCGCGCATCCGGCGAGCAGGAGCAGGAGCAATGCGGCCGCGATATACACGGCCAGCCGCTTCCCACGCGATCTCATCATCTCCATCCTGCTTTCCGCCTTCGGTAGGGTTCCTTGACCCTCTCCGTCCTACTCCGCCGGGTCCGCTTCCGAGCGCGTTCCCGTTCGAGCTCCGTATAAGTATAGAGTAAGCGTCCCGTACTGTCAGCAAGTAAGCATCTTGCGCCGCATCTCGCGCTTTCCGCACCGGACGGCTTTTCCGGGCGCGCGCCGACCTTTCCTTCGGGGACGCTCGGCCTGCAAAAGCGTCACTCGCCCTGGCCGCCCTCTCCCTCCAGCTCCGGGAACTCGGGCTGTTCGCCCGGCACCTCCTCCACCAGGTAGGGGAGCTTGGCGGTCGGGTAATCCTGGATCACCCAGTTGCCCTCCACCCTGACCAGCCGGATCAGCCGGGGGTGCTGGGAGAAGTCGACCCCGCCGCTCCTGGCGCCGTCGCGGTAAAAGCCCTCGAAGTAGCCGCCCACGACCTCCACCTCGGCGTAGTCGCCCTCCTCCTTCACCAGGCGGGTCTTAAGGCCATCGACCACGTAGGAGTCGTAATCGATGCCCTCGGTGTAGGGGTCGGGCTCGTATTCCCCCTTCTGGGCCAGTTTGTACACCTCGGGTTCGGTCAGCTTGAGGTAGGCCATCACGTCCTTGTCCTTTATGGCCCGGTAGAAGTCCTTGACCGCCTTCTCCGGCGCGCTCTCGCCGCCGCGGAACACGGTGATGGCCAGGACGACGACGGCCACCAGGACGACGAGGCCGAGAAGGACCACGCCGGACCTCAGCGATGAGCGGCGGCGCCGCACCCGGCGGAGGCGCCTTTCCACCTCCGCACGGTCGACGCCCTCCTTCTCCAGCTCCAGGCGCAGGCGGGCCGCCTCGCGCATGGTCTTCCTGCGGGCCCTGGCCTTGGCGGCCTCCAACCCGGCGATCTTCTCGCCGCATTCCTCGCAGTAGCGGCGACCCTCGGGGTTCTGGTATCCGCAGTTGGGACAGCGCAAGTTCTCCTCCTCTTCAAACTCGCCTTAATCTGGAAATATATTCCTCTTAAACTCCGGCCGCACCGGGCCGCCTATCCTTCACGGTCGGCGCCGACAAGGAACTGACGCCTCCGGGGCCCTTTTCGTGTTTCCCGGAAGCCCCGTTCGGCTTACGGCCGCACCTCCGTCTCGGTGCGACCTCACTGCCGCCCCGGGATCGGTCCCGTGGCCCTCGCCTTCCACTCGACGCAGGGCGCACTTCCATACACATCATATATCCTGACCCGGCGTCGCATCCCGACCCATTGAAATCTTTGCCGGCTGGTATCGGAATCCCTTTAGTCCCTGGTTGCGGCCCGGCGATGACGCGCGCCTTCGCCGAGTAGTCTGCACGGGAGGTTGAAGCGCTGCTTCCTCCTCTACAGCGGTATCCCGCCTGGTTTCTCCCTCTCTTTGACGCCCCGGCCGGTCTCGCGGTTTCCCTTTTGCTCGCACGCCGGGAAGGCTCGGCGCGCTGGTGACCTTTCCGGAGTTCTACCCTTCACTCCCGGCAAGCGGTCTCCAGCGCGTAGAGAACGTAGAGGTCCAGGGCCTCCAGGTACCATTCCCCATCCCTCTTCACCAGGTAGAGCGGGACGAACTCCTCCCGGGAGAAGTCGATCTCCCCCTCCTTCACCCAGCGGCCGTCCTTGAGGCGGTAATAGGCACACTTTCCTCCGACCGCGGTCACCAGCGCATGGTCGGGATCCAGGGCGCGCGAGCTCAACTCCAAGTCCTCGAAGCGAAAGCGCCAGTCCGGTGTCCCGTCGAGGAAGCGGCGCCGCAGCTCGTCCCACTCCCGGCGTGTCCTCTCCTCGCCCTCCACTTTCCTCCTGGCCTCGGGGCTCACGAAGGAGCGCATGGCGTCGAAATCCTGGGCCTGAACTGCACCCAGAAAATGGTAAACAGTGGCCTGCGGCGATTCGCGCCCGCACCCCCCAGCCGGGAGGGCGGCGAGGGCCAGAATGACGGCAAGGAGGACGCACCCGGCTCCGGGAAATCGCGGGCCCGCTTTACCCCCGGATACCATACGCGGATTTTCTACCCACCTATCCTCGTCCCGCAGTTGGGGCAGAACACCGATCCGGCGGGAACCTCGGCGCCGCACGAAGGACAGGCTGCGGGACCAGGCTGGGGAGCCGCCTGGGGCGGCGCCGGAGCGGCAGCCGTGGGAGGCGGGGGAGGCGGGGGAGGCGCGGGTTGAGCCGCCGCCGCGGGAGTATCTGCGACCTGTGCCTGCTGGGCGGCCTGCCTCTGGGCTTCCACCTGCTTTTCCAGCTCGATTATCTGCCATTCCAGGTTGAATATCTGGTCAACCTGGGGTCGCAGGGCGTCGGGGTTCGGCCGGTTTTCCCGGAACTGGCTGAGCAGTGCCTCTCCCAGTTGGGTCACCAGCTCCGTCCTCTGCTTGCGCAGGGAGCTTATCTGCGCCTTCTGCTTGGTGGAATCCAAGGCCTGGTCCAGCTGGGCGCCAAGGCTGGAAGCCTGTTCCTTCAACTTGTCAAAAAATCCCATATCCTTCACCTCTTTCCGTGTCGAAGAACCGCCGACGCGTCCTTCCGAGAAGAGCACGACTCAAGACCTATTATAAGCCACGCTCGGATTCACATCCCTGGGGAAGTGAGTGGGGCTCTTCTGCGGCCGGCTGCCGGGGCGTGAAAAGGTGATAGGCGGGACGCGTTCCGGGATTCCCACTAGCGTAAAACGCTCCGTGATGTCCTCAAGGCCGGGTCACTCTCCACGCCGCAGGGTGGTCACAGCGCTCAGAACGGCGGCTCCTCCCCGGTGAGGAGACGGTGGATGGCCCGGGCCGAGCGCTTGCCGGCTCCCATGGCCTCGATCACCGTGGCCGATCCGGTGACGATGTCTCCGCCGGCGAAGACGTTGGGTATGGAGGTCTGTCCCGTGTCCGGGTCGGCGTCGATGTACCCCCACCTGTTCAGCCTGAGCTCGGGTATGGTGGAGGGAAGGAGGGGGTTGGCCCGGGTGCCGATGGCCATGATGACCAGGTCGACCTCCATCTCGAACTCGGAACCCGGCACCGGCACCGGGCGCCTCCTGCCGCTCTCGTCCGGCTCGCCCAGCTCCATGCGTATGCATTCCATGGCCCGCACCCACCCCTTCTCCCCCAGGATGCGCTGGGGAAGGGTGAGGAACTTGAAGCGCACCCCCTCCTCGGCAGCGTGGGCCACCTCCTCGGCCCGGGCGGGCATCTCGGCCCGGGAGCGGCGGTAGACGATGGTCACTTCCTCGGCTCCCAGGCGTAGCGCGGTGCGGGCGCTGTCCAGGGCCACATTGCCTCCCCCGATCACCGCCACCCGCCGGCCGCGCTTGATGGGGGTGTCGTATTGGGGGAAGAGGTAGGCCTTCATGAGGTGGGGGCGGGTGAGTTCTCCCCCGGTATATCCATGAACATGGGCAGCCCGGCCCCGATGCCGATGAAGGCGGCGTGGTAACCGGAGTCCAGGAGTTCCTGCAGGGTGGTGGTGCAGCCGATGACCTGGTCCAGGAGGATCTCCACTCCCAGACTGCGGATGTACTCCACTTCCCTCTCCACGATGCTCTTGGGAAGGCGGAACTCCGGTATGCCGTAGGTGAGGACGCCGCCTGGGGCGTTGAGGGCTTCGAAGATGGTCACCTGGTGTCCCATGCGGGCCAGGTCTCCGGCGCAGGTGAGGCCCGCTGGCCCGGAGCCGATGACCGCCACCCGTTTGCCGGTGGGAGGGAGTACGGGAGGCACAGGGACGTTTCCCTGCGCCGCTTCGAAGTCGGCGGCGAAGCGCTCCAAGCGGCCGATGGCCACCGGCTCCCCCTTCTTGCCCAAGGTGCACTCCGCCTCGCACTGCGTCTCCTGGGGACATACCCGGCCGCAGATGGCGGGGAGGTTGTTCTTCTCCTTAAGCTTGGCCGCCGCCCCCAGGAAATCGCCCTTCTCTATGGAGGCGATGAAGGTGGGGATGTCGATCTCCACCGGGCACCCGGCAACGCAGGGTTTCTTGCGGCACTGCAGGCAACGGGAGGCTTCCGCCACGGCGTCTTCCTCGCGGTATCCCAGGGCTACCTCGTCGAAGTTCCCGGTCCTCGCGCGGGGGTCCTGTTCGGGCATGGGGTGGCGGGGCTCTCCGGAGCCGCGCCCGCGTTTTTCCTTTCCCTCTTTGTCCATGGTCCCCTCCTTTCCGCCGGTATTTTAGCACGCACAAACCTGCGTGTAGGATGGCGGGTGTTCTAATCGATAGGCGGGGGGCTAGGCATCGGAGTTTGGGGAGAGGAGGGCTATTCCACAGGATACCGTGGCATGCCGGAGTCCGGAATCGGCGCATGCGCCGACGAAGTCCCAGGAAAAGGGAACCATTGAGCTGGAAGCATCATCCATTACTAAGGAGGACGGGACGGGCAAAGGAGGCTCTCATGGGCCGGGGGATTAAATGGAAGATATTGTCAACTACGATTGTCGTGCTCTTGCTGGTGGCCGGGATTTTCATCCTCGGCTGCGGGGGACGCCAGGCGGAGGTGTCCTCCGAGGGGGGTAAGGGAGTCACGGAGAGCGGCGGGGAGGCGGAAAAGCCTCTCCTTGCCGGGGAAGCGCCGTCGCGGGAGCAGGCTTATCCAACCACCGAAAGACCCGGAACCTCCGCCCTCCCGGAGGTCAAGGCCAGGGTCATAAAGACCGGGCTGGTGAAGATGAAGACAGACCGGGGTGGATATACGGGGATACGGGAGAACGCCATGGCCCTGGTCACCGCGGCCGGAGGCTACATACAGGACGAGAGCTCAAGCCGGGACGAGGACGGCCTGGTCCATGCCACTCTCACCCTGCGCGTGCCGGCGGAGGCCTTCGACCGTATCATGACCGGCATCTCTTCCCTGGGGGAGGTCCTCTCCACCCAGGTGAACACCAGCGACGTGAGTGCGGAATACGTGGACCTGGAGGCCAGGCTCAGGCACCTCCAGGCGGAAGAGGCCTTTTACCTCACCCTCATCGGGAAGGCAAGCACAGTCCAGGAGATGGTCACCATAAGGGAGCACCTCTCCTCGGTACAGCTGCAGAAGGAGCAGGTGCAGGGCCGCATCAATTACCTCGACGGCCAGACGCAGTATTCCACGCTCACCCTCTCCGTGGACGAGGCGGGGCCGGAGGAGAAAGGCGGATTCTGGAATTCAGTGGGCCGCGCCTTCAGGGCCTTCGCCCGCGGCATGCGCGCCCTGGCTCTGGCCCTCTTCTATGCCCTCCCCTGGGTGGTACTGGCGGCCCTGTTGGGCCTGGTCGTCTACTTCGTGTCACGGGGGAGGAAAGGGAAGCCCCCGGAGGGGGAGTAGCCGGGAGGGAGGGCGATCACCGCGCATAGCGGGAGTCTTCCCGGGAGAAACAGAATCGCGTTCGCGACCCTGCGAGCCGTGTGTCGTGGAAGCTTTCAGGGAAACGAATCCGGGAAGACCCGGCCCACGCGATACGGGCGCAGGGACAGGTAAACCCTACCGAGCGGTGCGTATTTTTCCCCCCGCAGCAGGTGCGTCAGGAGGAGCGGGGACGCAGGAGCACTTTGTGGTCCAGGAAGGTGATGGACGCGATCTCCGCCTCCAGGACGCTTTCCTCCCCGATGATGTTGGTGAGGTGGACCTTCCCGCCCTCTTCCTTGATGTTCACCACGTCCTCCATGACCAGCTTCTCCTGGTCGCCCTCCAGTAGGTAGGCATGGGATTCACACATCCGGCTCCCCTCCAGGGTTTTCGAAGTGGATGCTGCGCACCAGGTGGTTCCAGCAGCATCCCACGCAGACCTCCACCACGTAGCAGGTGAAACTCCGGTACTTCTCCCGCAGCCCGTTGAATATGGTGCGGGTGGGAAAAACCCTCCCGTTGTCGTAGTTCAGCTCGTCCCCGTAGACGAAGTTGAGCAGGCGCAGCTTCTCGCGGCGGCAGATGGGACATGTGAAGCGGGTGTCCTCCCCCACGTTCCTGGCGATGCGCCTGATCTCGGGGTGGGCATCGCAGACGTCGTACACCGATAGCCTCCCGGCGCGGTAGTCGCGCAGGACGGAGCGTTTGCGCAGCGTGTAGTCCACCGTGGTGGCCACGCTCTTGATCTTCCCGCTTCTGAGTGCCGTATCCATATCGGGATAATTATAACCCACCCGGGGGGCCGTGAGCCTCCCGTTACGGGTCGTGGAGGAAGGGTTGCCGGATCCCTTTTCGGCCTTTACGGGACCCTCCGGCCGTGAGGCCCGCTTTGGGTGATGACGCCGGTCGTTACGGCAGGGAGGGGGTTCAGGTGCGCTGGTCGGCGCTCTCCAGGCCTTTCAGGTGCGCGGTGTCGTTCATGCGGCGCAGCATCCAGACCCTTCCATCGTGGGAGATGACATTGATGGCCCCGTTGGACTGGTCCACCCTCCATATGCCCGAGGTGGAGAGGCCGAGCACGATGCAGATGATCATCCGGTTGATGAGTTTGTGCCCCACGAGGAGGAC
This sequence comes from Candidatus Solincola tengchongensis, assembly GCA_015711895.1. Taxonomy (GTDB): domain Bacteria; phylum Actinomycetota; class Geothermincolia; order Geothermincolales; family RBG-13-55-18; genus Solincola_A; species Solincola_A tengchongensis. The sequence goes on from MU158606.1 coordinate 13,448, forward strand.
CCTTCCCGAATGCCTGTCCGCCAGCTCCTCCAGGCCCTCCCTCAGCCTCCTGCGCACCGCCTGGAGCGATTCGCCGCCGGGGAAGGTCACCTTTCCCGGATCTTCAACCCAGAGGCGGAAGACGTCCGGCCATCCCTCCCGGACCTCTTCCACGCTCTTTCCGCTCCATTCGCCGTAATCCACGTCGATGAAGCGGTCCAGGGGCTCCACCCTCCCCCCGTGGGGCTCAGCCACCGCGGAAGCGGTCTCCATCGACCTCCGCAGGGGGCTGGAGTAGAAAGCCTGGAAGGAGAGGTCGGAGAGGTAGTCGGCGGCCGCACGGGCCTGCCTCTTTCCCCTCCGGTTGAGGGGCAGGTCCACACGTCCCCGGAAGACGTCCGCCCGGTTGAACTCCGTCTCTCCGTGCCTCAGCAGGATTAGCTCCAAGGCCCTCTCCCTTCCGCGTCGTCCGCCGATCGAGGAAGTGATCTCCACATCACCCCACCTCGCGCCATTCAGGATAACCAAGCGGCAGGCGGGTGGCAACCCGGCCGACCTCCTCGGCCCGGTCACCGATTCGGGGATTCGGGGCGGTTGCCAGGGATAATGAATTCAACCCGTTTATTCGGGGCTGGCGGCGACCCCCTACGCCGTTGGCAACAGGATGGAAAGCTACTTCGGAGTGATCCTGTGGTGGATATGCCACGGAAAGTTCGGCGGTGTGTGTCGGATGAGTATGCACAGTGTTCCGTCACGGTTGTGAAAAAGGGAAAGGGCAGGCATCGTGTTCTATCCGCCTATCGGGGAGAGACAGGAGATTAGGGTCATGAAAGCCTTTCCCCAAGGCCCTTATCCGGTTGCATTGCCTCGAGGCGGATGCCGTCGCCGATTTCGATTGCGGGCTTTATTTCAATGGGGGCTTTATAGTCTGTATGAATATAAGCTTTGAGGTTTGTAGGGATTAACATTCACGGTCATTGGTTGACCGCCCGAGCCGCCTCCAGGGCTTCCATGTATCCCTGGGTGGTGTAATAGATCGCCCGGTCGAAATACAGGACCACCTGGTTGTTGAGCTCCAGGGCCTGGTAAAGCTCCAGGTTGGTCTGGGTGAGCCCCTCGGAGAGTACCTCCAGCCAGAGGTAGCGTTTCAGGAGGATGAGGGCCATGAGGACCTCCTCCAGGCGGAACCCCTCCTGGAATCTGCTCTGTCCGAGGTTCATGTAGAAGTGCCGGATCTCCTCCTGCTGGGTCTCCGGGCTGAGCCAGTAACCCAGCCTCTCGTAGACGGCCATCGCCCTCTCGAAGAGCAGCTCTTCCGGGAAGTGGTGGTAGGTGGGGGTGTACTTGGACTGCCGGACTTCCTTCAACCAGAGCTTGGCTACCTTGTCCGCCCTGGTCTCTATCATCTTGATGAACCGCCTGGTAAGCACGATTACCTCCGGTCTTGCTCCCGCTCCATGCTCCTGACAGGGCGAAGGACACGCATATTATAACCCTTTCCCCCTCCTTTTCAAATTTGCCTTTTATTAACCGCTGAATTCGCCTTTCCCGGTGTGGAAGGGGGGTTTAAACGCCCATGGAGAGACCGGAAAAGGGGTTCCTTCCCTGCGTAGCGGAGCCCTGGCCCTGCCTCTTCCCGGGATGCCCTCTGCGCGCCCCGACCCCGGCTCAGGAAGGGGCGGGGACTTCCCTCACCCGGCGCATTCGCCGGGGTCGCCGCGGAGCTTGTCCAGCCCGTGGGGGAGGGCGGGAATGATGACCTCCAGGTTCTCCCTTGCCCCCCGGGGGCTTCCCGGGAGGTTGACGATTAGGGTGGATCCCCGGATGCCGCTCACCGCGCGGCTGAGCATGGCGTGGGGGGTCACCCGCAGGGAGGCGGCCCGCATGGCCTCCGCGAATCCGGGAGCTTCCCTCTCCACCACCCGGCGCGTGGCCTCGGGGGTCACGTCGCGAGGGCTCATCCCCGTGCCTCCGGTGGTCAGAACCAGGTCCACGCGCAGGTGATCGCAGAAGTGGCGGAGCCGCTCCTCGATCATCACTGCTTCGTCGGGGACCATCTCCCGCGCCTCGACCTTCCATCCCTCCCGGAGGACCACTTCCTCCACTGCCCGGCCGGAAAGGTCCTCCCGTTCCCCGGCGGCTCCCTTGTCGCTAACCGTGAGGATGGCCACCCTGAAGGGACGCCGGGGCGAGTCGGATTCGCCGTTGTGTTTAGGGCTCACTTCTCCTCCGCTTCCCGATCGCGGGGGCCTTCCTCCAGGACCTCGATGCGGTCTCCCGCCTTTGCCGTGCCGCCCTTGAGGACGCGGGCGAAGATGCCCTCCCGCGGCATGATGCAGTCGCCGGCGGCGTAGTAGATGGCGCAGCGGTCCACGCACTCCTTGCCTATCTGGGTCACCTCGAGGAGGATGTCCTTTCCCACGCGCAGGCGGTCGCCCACCTTCAGGCGGGTCAGTTCCAGGCCCCGGGTGAGCAGGTTCTCCCCGAAAGCGCCCGGACGCAGGCCCTCGAGTCCCATGGCCCGCATCTTGTCCACGCTCTCCTCCGCCAGCAGGCTCACCTGACGGTGGCCGAATCCGGCGTGGGCGTCGCCCCGGATGCCCAGGTCCTCCACCAAGAGGACCTCCTCCACCTCCTCCTTCTGGACGTGCTTTTCCGCGCTCACGCAGACGGCCACCACCTCACCGCTGGTCATCATCGCCTCCTCTGACGAAGGTCCCCGAGCGCCCTCCCGTCTTCCTCAGGAGCTGCAGGTCGGTCACGGTCATGGAGCGGTCCACCGCCTTGCACATGTCGTAGATGGTCAGGGCGGCGACGGCGGCCCCGGTAAGGGCCTCCATCTCCACCCCGGTGCGGTCGCGGGTCCTCACCGTCACCAGCACGGTTATGGAGGAATCCGGCTCATCGACCCGGAAATCGGTCTCCACCGAGGTGACGGAGATGGGATGGCACATGGGGATGAGCTCCCCGGCACGTTTGGCGGCCATGATCCCCGCCACTCGCGCCACGGCCAGGACATCGCCCTTCTCCACCTCCCCGGCGACGATGAGCTTCAAGGTGGAGGGTCTCATCACCACTCTGGCCTGGGCCAGGGCCTCGCGGACGGTTACCGGCTTCCGGCTCACGTCCACCATCCTGGCCCTTCCCCGTTCGTCCAGGTGGGAAAGGGCATCGGCCGGTTTGCTCTCTTCGATGTCCGACATCCAATGGCCTCCCTCTTCCCGGGGTCTCTCCTCTCACCACCGCTCACCGGGGGCGGAAGCACCCCGCTTAGGGTGTCGCCCTTCCTGACCCTTCCCTGACTTCCCCGCCGGTGGTATTGTGAGGCTCACCGGCCGGAAGGCCGGGCACGCGCCATATCATTTCCCGTATCGCGCTCATCCCCCGATGCGGGACATGTTCGTCTTGGTAAAAGATTCCAGTTTACCGTGGTCATAGGGTTTCTTGTCCAATGCCGTGAGGATGGCCCGGTAGATCTCCTCCTCGGTTTCCCGGTCGTCCTTTCCGCCCCGCAATATCCCTCTCACGTCCACCTCCTCCGTGGAGAAGAGGCAGGGCTTCATCCTCCCCTCTGCGGTGAGGCGCAGGCGGTTGCACTCCGGGCAGAAGTGGGAGCTCACAGGGGAGATGAAGCCTACCATCCCCCGCGCCCCGGGCAGCCGGTAATAGCGCGCCGGGCCCGCGCCGAGGGGGGAAGGGGCCTCCTCCATGGCCCCGTGGCGCAGCAGGCGAGCTCGGATGACCCGGTTTGAGACGAAGTAGGAGGCGTCCACGGCCCCGCAAGGGCTCATGTATTCGATGAACCTGACGTGGACCGGCAGCCTGTACACCAGGTCCAGAAAGCCCTCTACCTCGTCGTTCAGGTGCTTAAGGGTCACCACGTTTATCTTCACCGGGTCCAGCCCGGCCTCCAGGGCCGCCTCCACCCCCTCCAGCGCCGTGGCGAGGTCGCCCCCACGGGTGAGGCGGCGGTAGGTCTCCGGGTGGAGGGAGTCGATACTCACGTTCACCCTCTTGAGGCCGGCTGCGGCCAGGCTCTCCGCCTTCTTGGCCAGAAGGGTGCCGTTGGTGGTGAGGGAGATGTCCAGTCGGGGACGCAGGGAGGCGATGCCCCTCACCAGCTCCTCCACGTCCCTGCGTACCAGGGGCTCCCCTCCGGTCAGGCGAACCTTGCCGATGCCCGCCCGCAGCGCAACCCGCAGGAAGCGCAGTATCTCCTCGTAGGTGAGGATCTCCGCATGGTCGAGGTGAGGGACGCCCTCGGGGGGCATGCAATAGATGCAACGCAGGTTGCACCGGTCGGTGACCGCAAGGCGGAGGTAATCGATGCGCCTCGAAAAGCGGTCCACCAGGACTTTCATCTCTAAGCTCCCTTCCCAGGTGGGGTGGAACCTCGCCGCGGGTTCACCCTCGCCTCATTCGGCAAGAAGCGGTTCGATCCGGGCACGTATGGCGTCCTCGGTCTGGTAACCCACGAGGCGGGAGGCCTCGTTGCCGTCGCGGTCCAGAAAGACGAGGGTGGGCGTGGCCGAGATGTGGTAACCGGAAGCCTTTTCCGTCTCCTCCCAAACGTTGATCTCAGTGAAGTCCACCCTTCCCGCGTATTCCTCCGCCAGCCGAGCCAGCACGGGCTCGAGTTCCCGGCAGGGTGTTCACCCGGGCTGCCAGAAGTTCACTACCTGCGGCCTTCCCGCCGCCTTCCCGGGAGCTGGTTCCTTTTCTGTTTTCTCTCCGCATCCCGGGAAAAGCATCAGCGCCGCTATAGCGAGTATCACCGGCACCACGTACTCTGAAAGCCTGTAGCGCCCGGACATCATAACTCCTGTAATAAAGGGCCGCCTCGCTGCGATTATAGCACAGAGGATTCTCAAAGCCGCGTGCCTGTTTCCGCGCATAGTAGTCGCAGAGCGACTTTTAGAACCCCGGTCACCGTCGAGACCGGGGACGAAGCCGCCTTCCGGGCCGCCGTTTTCACATATTGTGTTACATTTTTTCGAAATGGGACACGAAAAGAGTTCCTGCGTGCTTCTCGGGCCGTGCCTTTTCCGGCCACTCGCGCCTCAAGGCCGGCCATGAGCCTCCGGTTCCCGCAGGGTGTGTCCGGACCGAACGGTGTCCATCTGCGCGAGAAGCGCTCGACGGAACGGTCATCACAGGAGAACCCTGATAAGCATGGCGATCTCCCGGGAGGTGGCGGCGAGGAGCCGATGGGCTTGGCGCAGGGAATCTTCCAGGGAAAGCGGGCCGCCGGCGGTGGAGAACATGGCCGTCACGCCGCTCTCGTGCAGCTTCTCCGCCCCCGGGGCGAGCTCCCCGGCCAGGGCCAGGACGGGGATGCCTCTATCCGCAGCCCTGCGGGCCACGCCGTTCACCGTCTTGCCGCGCGCCGTCTGGGCGTCCAGCCTCCCCTCGCCGGTCATCACCAGCCGTGCTGCGGAGAGGAGCTCCTCAAAACCCACCGCCTCCATGACCACATCGATGCCCGGTCTTATCTCCGCGCCCAGGAACACGGCAAGACCGAATCCCAGGCCGCCCGCGGCTCCCGCGCCGGGTAAGCCGGCCGGACCCGCTCCGGGGGTCGGCTCCGCGGGGCGACAGGGCATAGGAACCTGCGCCGAGGCCACCTCCGCCAGCCGGGCCAGCCCCCTTTCCAGGGCCTCCACCTCCTCCGGACCCGCTCCCTTCTGGGGCGCGTAGACGCGCGAGGCCCCCTCCGGTCCCAGCAGCGGGTTGTCCACGTCGCTGGCCACCACGATCTCCACCTCGCGCAACCTGGGGTCCAGACCGGAGAGGTCGATGCTTTTCAGGCGATGGAGATACCCGCCTCCGGGAGGGAGTTCCTTGCCCTTGCCGTCCAGGAAACGGGCACCGAGGGCGGAAGCCATGCCCGTGCCTCCGTCGTTGGTCCCGCTCCCCCCTATGCCCACGATGATGCGGGTGGCTCCCAGGTCCAGGGCTCCGCGGATGAGGTCGCCGGTCCCGGCGGTGGTGGTATTCATGGGGTCCCGGCGTTCCGGGGGGATGAGCTGGAGGCCGGAGGCGGCGGCTATCTCCACCACCGCGGTCTTCCCGTCCCCGCAAAGGCCGAGGGGAGCCCTCCGCTTCTCGCCCAGCGGCCCGGTGACCTCCATCTCCACCAGGCGACCCCCGGTGGCCTTGACCAGGACATCGAGGGTACCCTCCCCGCCGTCGGCCAGCGGACAGAGGACGCATTCCGCCTCCGGCCACCCCTCCAGGAAACCGGCGGCTATGGCCTCGGCCGCCTGGGACGCGGTGAGGGACCCCTTGAACTTGTCCGGACAGACGAGGACGCGCATCGAACCTCCAGGTACGCTCGCCCCACGCGGTTCATGGCTTTACCGCGGAGAAAACCATTCCGGAGGAGAGGGTCGTTCCGGAGGGATACGATCGCTCCTCCCTGGGTGAACTTCTCTTCCCAATGTATCCGACCGTGGAGTGATGGGCCGCTGCCAGGGCATGTAATCGCGACATCGGGGACGATGTCCCCCATGTTCGGGATCCCGGACTGGAGAAAGGGTGGCTGCCTTCATCCAGGAGCTCGGACGGCAAGCCGCACATTTCGATGCTCATGGTGATTCCTCCACTGGATTCACGGAGGTCTTCACTCAAGGCCGGCAAAGGCTGAGTTGCGGGAATCTATTTCCTCCTCCGAGCCCCTGCGTCTCGGTGTGGCCCTCAGCGCCCGCGTCCCTCCCCTTCAGAGGGGCATGTTGCGGGCTATCTCCTCCTCCTCCAGGTACTGGTCGAGCCGGGCGAGGAGGAGGTTCCAGTCCACCAGGTGCCCGTCGAACTCCGGGCCGTCCACGCAGGCGAAGCGCGTCTTTCCGTCCACCTCGCACCGGCAGGTCCCGCACATGCCCGTCCCATCCAGCATTATGGAGTTCAGGCTCACCTTGGTGGGTACGCCGAATTCCCGGGTCACCGCGGAGGCGAACTTCATCATCACCGCCGGGCCGATGGCCATCACCAGGTCCGCCCCTTCCTCCTTCAGGACCTGCTCCAGCGCCCAGGTGACCCTGCCGGAGAGCCCCTTGGAGCCGTCGTCGGTGGTCACCAGCAGGCGGTCGGTGACCTCGGTCATCTCCTCCTCCAGAATGAGCAGCCCCGCGGTACGGGCTCCGATGATGCCCGTGACCCGGTTGCCGGCGCGGCGCATCTCCCGGCAGATGGGGTAGATGGCGGCGATCCCCACGCCGCCTCCCACGCAGACCACGTGCCCGAAGCGGTCGATCTCCGTCGGTCTGCCCAGGGGGCCCACCAGGTCGAGTATCTCCTCGCCTGCCTCCATACGGCTGAGCTTGGCCGTGGAGCGGCCCACCACCTGGAAGACGAGGCGTATCCAGCCTTCCCGGCTGTCCCAGTCGCATAGCGTGAGGGGGAAGCGCTCGCCCCGTTCGTCCAGGCGGAGGATGACGAACTGCCCCGCCCGGGCCCGCCTGGCGATGCCCTCAGCGCGCACTCTCACGGAATGGACGCGCTCGGCGAGGTCCTCCTTGGATAAGATGGCATAACTCATGCTTCCACTCCCAGTTCCTGGAAAAGCCTTTCCTTGATGCGGCGTATCTCCTCCACGAAGGCCGGATCGGCGTCGTAAGGGCTTGTGCCCTCCAGGTCGGCGCGCCGGATGTTCTGGTTGTAGGATATGGAGCCCAGGTAGGGCATCCCGTCCAGGCGGGACCGCACCAGCTCCTCCTCATCCGGGGACTGCACCTTGTTGAGGACCACGAAGACGCGCCGCACCTTGAGGTCTCCCGCCAGCCTGCGGATGGAATTGGCCGTCTGCAGGCTGCGCATCCCGGGCTCGATGACCACAATCATGGCGTCCACCGCTCCCGCCGTCCCCCGGCCCAAGTGCTCCAGGCCGGCCTCCATGTCCATGATCACCACGTCCTTGCGGGCCAGGAGGAGGTGCTGCAGGAGGGCCTTGAGCATCACCGACTCCGGGCACACGCAACCCCCGCCGCCCTCCTTGACCGTGCCCATGACCAGGAGGCGTACCCCCTTGTGCACTTTGGACAGCGCTTCCGGGAGGTCGTCCACCTTGGGGTTCATCTTGAAATAAGTGCCGAAGGTGCCGGGCTTGGAATCGGTGCGCTCGGCGATGAGCTCCTTCATGTCGGCGATGGGGACCACGCCCTCCATCTCCTCCTCGGGGATGCCCAGGCTGGAGGCCAGGTTGGCGTCGGGATCGGCGTCCACGGCCACCACATTGTATCCCTCCTCAGCCAGGAGGCGGGCCAAGCCGCCGGCCAGGGTGGTCTTGCCCACTCCGCCTTTCCCGGTCACGGCTATCTTCAAGGCGATCACTCCTTCCCGCCCGAGCGTCTGATGGCAATATATGGTAATTTTCCCGCTACGAGTTCACAGGCCGCGGCTTTCCGGAAGAATTATACTACAGGGCCGGACCGCATCCGGTATGGCGGTGGCCCAAAGTGACGTCCCTCCGGAGGCCACCCGATTTCCTTTATGCACGAACATGATCCCCGAAAATGTTTACCGTCCGGAGGCGGCGTGTTACTATTTCCCTGAAACCACCTTGCCTCACAGGCATTTTCTGTTTATCGAGGCGCAACGACACAGCATGTTTCGTCGCCTCGCAAAACCGGTAGAGGAGAGCTTGAGGAGAGTTCTCGAAAGAGTGAAGGAGATGCCGTAACGTGCCCGGAGCAGTCGGGGACCGCCGTTATCTGGTTATCGTGAACCCCGTTTCGCGTGGCGGCAAGGCCCAGGAGGAGGGGATCTGGCTGCTCAACCGCCTCAAGCGGGCCGGGGTGGAATACGAGGCCCTCTTCACCGAGCGGGCCGGACACGCCGAGGAGATGGTGGTCAAATGGGCGGAGGATTTCGACGTGGTGGTGTCCGTGTCCGGGGACGGAACCACCAACGAGATAATCAACGGGATTATGAAAGTCCCTTCCTCCCGCCTCAAACTGGCCATGTTCCCGGCGGGCACCGCGGACGACTTCGCTTCCAACATGGGCTACGACCGCAAGGACAAGGAACAGGCCCTGCGCGCCATTCTGGGGGACTGCTGCCGCACCATCGACCTCATCCGTTACGACAGTCGCTATGCGGCGGTAACTTTCGGCCTGGGCGTGGACTCGGAAATCGCCGATGGTGCCTATAAGTGGAAGCGTTTCCGCATCCCGGCTTACTTTTACAGCGGCCTGAAGAAGTGCTTCTTCGAGGAGAGGAAGCGTTACTTCGTGCGCTTCGACTATGAGGGCCAGACCTTCGAGGACTGGGTGCTCATCGCCATATTGTGCAACGCGCCCTTGTTCGGTAGGTACATCAAGATACACCCCGAGGCCCGCATGAACGACGGCATCCTTGGTCTGACCATTGGACGGGAGATGCCCAACGTGTACGGGCTGGTGCTCTTCCTCTTCGCCTGCATGGGAGGGCGGCACGGCTTTTCCCGCAAGGTCTCCTTCCACCAGGTGCGCAGGATGCGGGTGGAGTGCAAGACGGACACCTATGCCCAGATCGACGGCGAGGTGTACAAGTTCGATGCCGGCCGGGTGATCGAGCTCTCGGTGGTGCCCGATGCCCTCAGGGTCCTGGTACCGCCGGAATCCCTTCGTGACCGCAGGCTCCCCTTCGTGCCCCGCGAGGAGCCACCGCAGCCTCTGCAGTTGCGCTTAATTCCGCCGCAGGCGGGAGTGGCCGAAGAACTGGAGGCGCTCTCCCGACGGGTTAAAGCTAGGGTGGAACAGGCCCTGGAGGCGGCGCGGGAACATCGACGGCGCTTTGCTTTTCCCGGCTTTGTGGATCAGGCGGGCAGGCAGCAGTCCTTCGATTTCGATAGAGAGGAGATGAAGCTGGTGCGCCGGGCGGCGAGGCGTCTCAGGAAAGAACTGGTAAAGGGAATATGACCGCGCCGTAAAAGTTCACTCTCGGTTAACATTAAACCGGCCGCGGAGTATGGGTAATAAAGGTTGATCTATATCATTCTTTTACCCCTTTTAACCACCGGAGAGCCTTGACACCAATGCTCATCTTTGATAACTTCAAGACGTCGGGTGGGGATGATATGTAGATCATATAGAGCAAGCCCCATCCGGGGCTTAAGTTTTTGAACCTTGAAAGTGAGGTCCTACGCTATTAGCTGCCGGCCAACCCCATATGCCCTATAGCATGAGATGACTTCAGCACATTCCACCCCCTGAATAGCCCTATCCGCCGGTGGCTAATAGCAACTCTTATAGAGGAGGCGCTACGGCGCCTCCTTTCTATTTCCTCGGCCTCGCTTGAGGGTTGACGGTCGGAAGGGTTCGGGACGGGCGAGCTCCGGCCTCCCGCAGGGAGGCTCCCCCGGCCCCGCGCAGTGCACGTGGCAGTTGGCGGTGCATCCCTCGATCGGCGAGAACCTCTCCGGGCCGGTGCGGCGCGAGAAGGGCATGGGGAAAGCCTCGCAGTGAGGGAGGCCGGGGGAATCGGCGGCCTCCGACGGCAATTCCTGGCATACGGCGTAGGTCATGCCCAGCTTGCCGGACAGGGAGGCGGCGAGGCGGTGGAACTTCAGCCGTCCGGCGGTCGGGAGCATGTAACCGCTGGAGGTCGCGGAGCGGTCGAAAATGTAGTCCTCCATGAGGCGGCGGCCCTCCAGCGCGGAGCGGGTAGCAACAGCTTCCGCCAGTGCCTTGCGGGTGGCCGCGGTGAAGCGGCCCGTTGAGCTCACCACATGGCGGGCGCCGGCGAGGGAGGCGTCACGGAGCAGCTCCTCCAGGCGTTCGTCCCAATCCGCACCGTAGGTTGCCCTCCAGAGGTGGGGGATGAAGGGGTCCAGGCGGAGGGTGGCGGGCAATCCTCTGGAGGTGGCCCAGGAGAGGGCTTCCAGCCTCTTTTCATAAGGGGGCGCAGCCGGGGATAGCAGGCGGAGCACTTCGGGCGGACCCTCGATGGTCACCTCCAGGAAGAAGTAGCCGCCGCCCGGAAAACCCTCCACGGGGTCGAGGAAGGAGGGATCACCTTTGGTTATCAGATGAAAACTTATTCCCCAGCGCACCAGCACCCGTATCAGCTCGAGCATCACCCGCCTGAGTTCCGGAACCGCTTGGCAGGGGTCGGTGACATTGGAGATGGAGATGGGCGGGCAGAGCTCAAGCGCCGAGAGCTCCCTCTTTACCACCTCGGCCAGATTTGAATACACCTGCATGCTGGAATCGGATGAACGGGAATATACGGCATCCCTGGCATAGCAGTACAGGCAGCTGTGGGTGCAATGCGGCCTCCCCGGGGGCGTGACGTTCAATATCCACTTGTGGTAGCACTTGCGCCCCGGGCCGCGGTAAGGAAAGTCGTGCAGGGTGGGAGACCTGCGTTCCACGAACATGACGTCCATGGTTCCATGATAAGGGAAGGGAACGGCGGGCTCATCCCGAAGGCGGCGTTTTCGCCGAAGAAGAAGGATAGACTCCCGTCTTCCTCTCGGGAAGTATGCAGTGATTTCATATACTCTCAAGTGCGGGAGGAGCGGTAGGGCTACGGCGCTGCTCCCGTCCGGGCTGGCCTTTCGGCTCCAAGAACGGAGGGATGAGAGGGAGGCCCCTCGGGCTTTTTCGTTGCGAATGGTGTGCAGCTAAACGACGCGAGAACCTCTGGCCTGTGGGGGGAGCGTTTTCCCGCGGAACGCTTGTGCCGTTGTGCGTTTCCGCCTATACCCCTTGACGCAAGGGGGAATTTTTCCCACCAGCGTGGAGTTCTGAGCCGATCCCGCTGTGTCAGTATTTCGGCCCTGTGGAATTCGGGAGAGAAAGGGGCGATTTCACTCCGGCCGTCCGCCCGACGCCGGACGCGTTTGCCGCCCTGTCGGCAGCTGCCTCTGTTGCCATTCCCCTCCGGTAAATCTATAATGTTGGGCGGCGGTTCGAGTTAATAACCAGGGTAAGGTCGCGGCCATGGACGAAGCAGCTATCGCTCCGCACCCAATCCTCCCACCTTTGTCAGAAGCGGGACCCGTCACTTTTCCGGCGCGTCCCCTTGAAATACATTCCGGGCGGAAAGATCATCCCGTACCGCAATCCTTTTACAGGTGAAGGAGGTAAGTAATGGCCAGGGAACTGCAGGAAGTCTACCTCATCGACGCCTGCCGGACGGCCTTCGGGAAGGCGCGGCCGGACGGCATCTTCGCCCAGACCAGGGCCGACGACATGGTGGTCAAGGTCATCCGCTCCCTCCTGGAGAGGAACCCCGAGGTGCCCAGAGACAGGATCGACGACAACATCTGGGCCGCTTCCACCCAGTGGGGAGACCAGGGCCTGACCATCGGGCGCACCACGGCCATCCTGGCCGGGCTGCCTGTGACCACGCCGGGCTGCGCTGTGGACCGCATGTGCTCGGGCGCCCTTACCGCCGCGGCCTTCGGGGCCTCTCAAATACAGGTGGGCGCCGCCGACTTGATCATCGCCGGCGGGGTTGAGCACATGTTCCGCCATCCCATGGGACAGGGAGCGGACCCCAACCCACGCTTCCTGGCTGAGAAGCTAGTGGACCAGAGCGCCCTGAACATGGGCATGACCGCCGAGAACCTGCACGACATGTATCCCGACATCACCAAGGACATCTGTGACGAGTACGCGCTCCTGTCGCAGCAGAAGGCCAAAAAGGCCCTGGACGAGGGGAAGATCGCCAAGATCCTGGTGCCCATGACGGTATGGACGGGCAACGGGTGGAAGGTGGCGGACAGGGACGAGCAGCCCCGCCCCGACGCCACGTTGGAGGGCATGAAGGACCTGCGCACCCCCTTCCGGGTCAAGGGGAGGGTCACCCCGGGCAACGCCTCCGGGCTCAACGACGGCGCCGCCGGCGTCATCCTGGCCTCGGAGAAGGCGGTCAAGGAATACGGCCTCAAGCCCCGCATGCGGCTGGTGCAGTACGCCTTCGCCGCCGTGAAGCCGGAGATCATGGGGCTCGGGCCGGTGCCCGCCACCAAGAAGGTGCTGGAGAGGGCGGGCATGAAGTTCGACGACCTGGACGTCATCGAGCTCAACGAGGCCTTCGCCGTGCAGTGCGTGGTGTTCATGAAGGAGTTCGGGATGCAGCTGGTCGACGATCCGCGCCTCAACCCCTGGGGAGGGGCCATCGCCTACGGGCATCCTCTGGCCTCCTCCGGTGGACGCCTCCTGGCCCACCTGGCCTACCAGTTCGAGGAGAACCCCAAGCTGAAGTACGGCTTGGCCACCCTGTGTGTGGGCCTGGGACAGGGCGCTTCCATGATCTGGGAGAACGTCCAGAACTGATCGAGGGATAAGGAAAGGAGGAAGCGATGCCCGAGGAGCTGGTCACCCACTTCAAGGAGACCTACTACGACTCGCCGGCCGGCAAGGTCGCCATAGTGACCATGGACAACGGCGAGGATTACCGCAAGCCCAACACCTTCGGCTTCGGGGCCATGCAGAGCCTCAACGAGTGCCTGGACCGCATACAGGCCCAGGGCGACGTGAAGGCCATGGTCCTCACCGGCAAGCCCTTCATCTTCGCCGCCGGGGCCGACCTCACCCAGGTCCCCCAGGTGAAGACCAAAGAACAGGCCATGGAGATCGCCCGGGCGGGGCACGCCGCTTTCAAGCGCATCATAGACCTCCCCTTCGTCACCGTGGCCGCGGTGAACGGAGTGGCCCTGGGAGGGGGGCTGGAGATCGCTCTGGCCTGCAAGTACCGCACCGTGGCCTCCAGCGTGGAGCACATCGGCTTCCCGGAATGCTTCCTGGGCCTCATCCCCGGATGGGGCGGGACCACCCTGCTCCCCAAGCTGGTGGGTCCGGAGAAGGCCATCCAGGTCATCATCTACAACGCCCTGAACAACAACCGCATGATCAAGGCCAAAGAGGCCCTGGACATGGGCATCATGGACCGCATGTTCGAGCCGGTGGACCTCCTGGACAAGAGCGTGCAGTTCGCCGTGGACCTGGTCCTGGGCAAGGAGAAGGTGGAGAGGCCGGAGCCCGACTGGTCCAACCTGGACTCCCTGGTGGAACAGGCCAAGGCCTTCGCCGACTCAAAGGTGCACGGTAACTCCCGCGCCCCCTACATGGCCATAGACATCATCGCCAAGGCCAGGGACATCACCATCGACGAGGGGTTCGCCCTGGAGGACGAGGCCCTGGGCGAGCTCATCCCCTCGCCCCAGATGCAGGCCGGGGCTTACGCCTTCGACCTCACCCAGCGCCGGGCCCGCAAGCCGGTGGGGGTCCCGGAGGGCCAGCCGCTTCCGGTGCGCAAGGTGGGCATCCTGGGCGCCGGGCTCATGGGCAGCCAACTTGCGGTGCTCTTCCTGCGCCGCATGCAGATCCCCGTGGTCATCAAGGACATCAAGCAGGAGTTCGTGGACCGCGGCGTGAACTACATCCAGCAGGAGATCAACCGCCAGGCGGAGAAGGGGCGCATCGACAAGGAGCGGGTGCCCTGGCTGCTCAGCCTGGTGGAGCCCACCCTGGACTACAAGGATATGGCGGAGTGCGACTTCATCATCGAGGCCGTCCTGGAGGAGATGCCCATAAAGAAACAGGTCTTCGGAGAGATAGAGGAGCATATCGCGGAGACGGCCATACTGGCCACCAACACCTCCTCCCTCTCGGTGACGGAGATGGCCTCCGACCTCAAGCACCCGGAGCGGGTGGTGGGCTTCCACTTCTTCAACCCGGTGGCGGCCATGCCCCTCCTGGAGATCATCAAGGCGGAGAAGACCAACGACCCCACACTCATCACCGCCTTCGACGTGGGAAAGAAGCTGGGCAAGCGGTGCGTTCTGTGCAAGGACGCCCCGGCCTTCGTGGTCAACCGCCTGCTCATCCGCTCCATGGTGGAGACCATCAAGCTGGTGGATGAGGGCAACGACTTCAAGGATGTGGACCAGGCCCTATGGGCCCTGGGGACCCCCATGCCCCCCTTCGCCCTCCTGGCCCTGGTGGGCCCGGCCATCGCCATGCACGCCACGGAGACCCTGGCCGCCGCCTTCCCCGAGCGCTATTTCGTGAGCGACAACCTCAGGGAGCTGGTGGCCCGCAAGAAGCCCGGCGTGTATGGCCCGGACGGCGAGGTGGACCCCGAGGTGCGTGAGTTCTGGAAGCAGGCCGACCCGCCGAAGAAGGCCACGCCGGAGGAGATGCGCGACCGGGTGAGCCTGGCCCTGGCCGACGAGGCCTGGCACATGCTGGAGGACGGCGTGGTGGGCGCCCCGCAGGAGATCGACATCTGCATGATATTCGGCGCCGGCTACCCCTTCTACATGGGCGGGCTTACCAAGTACCTGGATTACGCGGGGTACTCCGAGAAGGCTCGCGGCAAGAAGTTCCACCCCGAGGACTGAGGGAAGAAGGTAGACAGCGGCCCCCCTCGCGGGGGCCGCTTCTTTATGGGGCCAGGTCTTGAATCTTACATACGGTGAAGAAGGGTATGTCCGTCCCGCCCCTCCCCCGCCGCTTCTTTACGGAGCCAGGTCTTGAATCTTGCCTACCAGGGCAGGTCATATTCATTTGAGGCCTCGCATGAGGATTTGAGGGAGATTCGTCCATGTAAGCGACTATTCATTCCCCCGGACACCCAGATGGCCCTTCTCGAGCTGATTCGAAAAAGATTCGTCGGTATGCTTATATGTGGCTCTCTCGACCCCGAAAGCCGCACCTTTGAACGTCGCCGCCGTTACAGCCCTCTTTCCGGATACACGGCTCTCCCGACCCCGAAAGAGGCTGCGTCCTGATGAGCAAAACCCTTAAACGACCCCTCCCGCTGAAATATCGGTGACGGTATACGTTCTCGGTGGTCTTTGTGCTATGGCCATCGCCCCTCCTGAGATCGTGTATGCAAAATTCAAGACCTGACCCCAAATCGTTTTGATAGAATATCCTCTGCAGGACCCAATCCCAGGAAGGCAAGTCGAGCTGAGCATGCAAGTTTCAAGAAATGACTCCATGTTGCCCGAAGGCATCTTTCTGCACCGCGATAAGGAGACCGTATGGCCGGCATCGGCCAACGTCCTGGCCATAAAGGATTCCGACGGGGTATCCCTGGTGGACGTGGGGTGCGGGCACGAGGAGACCTACCTGCGGCTGAAGGATTTCCTCTCCTCCCACGGTTTCGAGATTGACGACGTGCATACCGTGGTCCTCACCCACGCCCATCCGGATCATATGGGGGCCATGCGTTTTCTCCTGGAGGAGGCGAACCCGCGCATCTTCCTCCACCCGGTGGAGATGCCTCTGGCCGCTGATCCCTCGCGCCTCAACCACACCTTCGGCATGGACATCCCCTTCCGCTACGGGATGGCGGAGATCCCGCGGGAGCGGGCGGACATCATCGAGTACTTCCGGGGGCTCTGCCCCATGGCCAGCGCCGAGGCCACCCACCGGCTTCTGCCGGGAGAGGAGCTCCGGCTGGGCGGATATTGCTTCCAGATTGTGGAAACTCCAGGCCACGCCAACGGCCTGGTCTCCCTCTTCGAGAAAAGGACGGGCATGCTCTTCTCCGCCGACGCCGTGGGCGAGGTGGTGGCCTGGTACGCTCCGGACTCCGGGGGGCTCATCGGGTTCCTGGAGGGGCTGGAGAGGCTGGCCGTACTGCCCGCCGGGTTTCTCGTGCCCTCCCACGGCGGGGTGAGCGTTCGGCCCGCGGAGGAGATCGCCAGGACCAGGGCCTACCTCTTGAGGCGCGAGGAGAAGATCGTCCGAGAACTGGCGGCGGAACCGCTCCCCTTTCCTGACCTTGTGAAGCGTATCTTCAAGAACCAGCTCATCCATCTTTTTCCGGGTCCGCAGATAATCCAGTGCCACCTGGACAAGCTGGAGGCGGAGGGCAGGGTCCGCTGCCACGGCCCGGAGGGGGGTTTCCTGGTCGAGCTGCTGGAAAGAGGTTGACCGGGCGCGAAAGATGAGGGCGTCATCTCCACCGGATTCCTGGAGCGACTTGGCATGAGGAAATCCCTATCCCTCGCGAACTTCGCCTTTCTCGGGTTAGGCGAGAAGCGGGAGGACAGAAGTTTCTCCGCCAAGATAGGTTTCGTGGCGCTGCTTCCGGCTGCCATACTCGTTTATACCCGCCGAACGAGCCTCCCCCTGTAACGAGGGCTCCCGGGAAAACGACTTGATTCGCGGGTGTGGGGAATGCCGCGTATCGGGCGTCCGCCGGCTTGAGGTGACGTGAGGTGCGGCTTTTTTCTTTCCTTCCATGCGGGAGGCGGTTGACGTCAGTAACGATCGCCCAAGATGCTCGCGCCAAGTATAATCGGTGACAAGCGGCTTTCTTTAAGATAGAGTCGGAGTAAGGGGAAGCGTTTCCGTGCGTGGCTGCGGCTTGTCGTGACGCGAGGGAAAATAACCCATGGGTAGGAGGTCGGCGGAGGAAGGGAGGCCAAGGCACTCGCCCGTCATGTGCCGGAGCAGGGCCGGAAAAATATACCTACACGTGAACGGGCTGATCATTGTGGCGTGAGCCGGGTTGCGGAAGCGCGATCCCGGGGGACGAAGGGAAAGCCGCCATGCCGGCGAAGAATCTTTAGGCTTGCATCTTTAACGTCTTATCCCCGGCCTGGGTTTGACAGGTAGCAGGATGACCGCCGTTTGATGGGATGGAAGGCGTCGGGAAATCGACCGGTTCCGATTGGGGGTGGTGTAGATGGGTTTTTGCCCGCATTGCGGACAGGAGAACCGCGACGACGCGCGCTTCTGTGTGAACTGCGGAACCGCCTTGCAGGCGGCACGGCAGGAGACACAGACCGCGCCGCCCTACCCCAGCCCCCCGGGGGGAGCGGCTGAACCGCCCCCTCCGCCTCCGGGCCCGGCGGCGCCCCCGGAGGCGGCGGTTCCGCCTTACGCGCCTACGGGGACGGCCGCCACGACCCCTCCCGGGACCGCGACACCCGCTGCTCCCGGCGCCGCATATCGGCCCGCGGTGGGCGTGGCCTACCCTGCGCGGGCGGCTTCCGGCACAGGCAAGAGGAAGCCGGTCTTCTGGGTCGGCGCCTGCGTCCTGGTCTTGGCCGGCCTGCTCGTCCTTATCAGCTCCTTCCTCCCCTGGATATCGGGACCCTTCGGCTTCGGCTCGGTGAGCGGGATGGATTTTGTGACCAAGGAGCAGTTCCGGATGGACAACCTCTTCTTCGATTACGGGAACGGCTACCCCTTCTTCAGCGGCCTGGTCTCCCTCATCCTGGGAGTGCTCCTGGCCTTCCTGGCCGTCGTCCTCCTGGCCTCGCGCCGGAAATGGCCGGCGGGTCTGGCCCTGCCCTTCTGTATAATCTCCCTTGGGGTAGCGATAACCAACCTCTCCAGCATCCTGCGCGGTCCGGGCGGGGCGGATATGATCTCCGCCGGGTCGGGGATATACGTGTTCATCATCTTTTCCCTACTGGGACTGGTGGGGTCCATCATGTCTCTGGCCGGGTGACCAGGCAGCCGCTGCGCTTTTATGGGTTTACGTGGGGGACTGGCGGGATACATCATGTCCCGAGCAGGAAGCAGTTTTAAACGTTCTGAGGAATAAGGCCTTGCTTCTGGAGTGGGATGGGTCCCTTGAATCGAGGCGCAGCAGCAAAGCATGGTTACACCATGTGGGTTTTATCTGTTCAAGCGCAGGATGAGGTGTTAGTATCTCCTTTGAAAGGTTGTTGACGGCTTCCCACGAGTGATATGCAAAAAAGCGGAAGTGGGATGAGCCGGCTTAAAAAACGGCTTTATCATCCCTCATGCCTCTCAGCCGGGCTCGTCCTCATAGTGGTTATTTTTACCTGCGCGAAGGGTGAGGCGGCGCATAGCCCCTCGTTCCTTCCCTTGTGCCTCCCTTTCCTGGGCATCGCCGTCATCACCAACGTGGAGGCGGGCAAGAACCGTTACGGGCGCTACAAGCGATACCACCTCCCGGAGTTGGTGGGGGACCGAGGCCTGGTAGTGGAGACGGAGACCATGGAGGAGATCGACGGGGCCATGGACCGCATCCTCTCCCGGGACGAGAAGGTCATCTGCCTCAACGGTGGGGACGGCACGGTGCAGCGGGCCCTCACCCGGCTGGTGAACCGCTTCGGGGAGGACGAGGACAACCTTCCGATCATCTTCCCCCTGCGGGGAGGGACCATGAACCTCCTCGCCGACCACCTGGGCATCAAGGGTAGCACGCCGGAGCTCATGGAGCGGGCGCTGCGCGCGGTGGAGGGCGGCGGGGAGACGCCCTGCGTTCAAGTCCCAACCCTGCGGGTGACCAGGAGGGTCGGGGAGCACGAGGAGAGGGAGTACGGGTTCTTCTTCGGCCACGGAGCCCTCTACCGCTTCCACCGCGTCTATTACCGGGACACCAAGGGAGGCCCCCTGGCGGCGGCGGCCCTCTTCACCAAATGCACCATCGGGGGCGCCACGGGCTTGACCCGCTACAAGGACGTCTTCGGCATGACCCCCGCCCGGCTGGTCATCGACGACTTCGAGATGCCCGGGGACCGTTTCACCGTTATCCTGGCGGTGATCTTCAAGGTGGTGGTTATCACATTCGACGCCTTCCGGGACGTGGGGGAGGGGGACTTCTACGTGCTGGCCACCAACATTCCCTTCTTCCGCATGGTGGGCCGCCTCCCCCGCCTGCTCTGGGCCCGCGGCGCGGAGCCCCCCTACCCGCGGGAGGAGTTCTTCAACGAGAGGGCCAGGCGGGTCTTTATCGAATGCCGCGAGGGATACAGCCTGGACGGGGAGGTCTTCGAGCTCGAGGAGCCCTACACCCTGACCGTGGAGCGCGGCCCCACGGTGCGGGTACTCATGCCCCCCTCGTAGGACAGGCGATGACGTCAGGATAATGTATGTTAGTTTCCATCTTCTTCCTTATGGAGTCCTTACCTCACCTTTTCCCAGTACACCTGCCGGTGGAGGAGATAAACCCTATCGTTTTTCCGGCAAAATCGCCGTGTCCGGGTTCTCAGAAATAAAGTAAGGGGGTGAGGGTCACCAAGCCGGGTTCCTCGGTATGAGGGAGTTACCAGTGCCCTCAGACGAGAGAAGGCGCCGATTCGCAAAAACGCACTCCCGGGCGAGAGGAGATCGTTTTCGCCAGGATATGGCCTCTAGATCGAGTTCCGCGTCTCTCCGGTAGGCGCTGCCACCTTGAGAGGTCGAGTGACCCATATATTTCTGGGAAAACAAGTTGATAGGCAGGGAGAAAGACAATTCCTTTCAACCCTAGACCTAAAAAATGGTGCCGCCACTGGTTCGGGAACGAGGTGCGTCGGGTAGACGAGAAAAGCATGAACAGAGGCGGGCTTCAAGTCTTGATTCGATTGATGCTTCGATGCCGCCCATATAGAATAAAAAAGAATACTCTTTCAGGTCGCCGGAGCAGAGGGCTTAATAACTTGCCTGAAAGGGGTAGTTGTTATGTGGATTACTTCGTGAGGTCTTGGCCACAAAAAAGAGGTTACGATGTCTTCTTTAAATAGGGCCGTCTTCGGGAAGACCCACTCACCTTTCGGGAACCAATCGCACTACAGGCCCTTCTCCACATCCACCTATCGCCTCCCGCTGTATTCCTGCCCAGGACCTCTTTTACGGAACACGTTATCGGAAGATCTCTTTAAAAGCGGGATTCTAACTGTAAAGCACGTTCACACGGTTTGTTTGTCAGCCGCAGGCGGATTGGTTTGGGAAAAGCTGAGAGGGCTGGAGAATTTTTCTGGAAGAAAACGGCAACCTCTATTGCCGTGCAAAGGACGGGGTTTTCATAGGCATGTTGCGGTGGCTGAGGCGACGGCTCTCTTGAATAGGGGTGAGAGACCTTCGTGGGGCTTTACGGGAAGGACACCGCTCGCCTGTGAAGCGTTTTGTGTGCCTGTTAACGAGGGTAAAGGGTGGTGAGGATGATGCCGAAGGAGAGGTTACGAAAGGCGGGCGCTGCCACCTTGGCGGCCCTGCTCGTTATTGCCGCCGCCATCTTCTTTTCCCATCCGCTGCAGGCTTCGGCGGCGATCGATTTTGTTTGGGAAAGGGAGCCCACGGATTACTATTCCGTCTCCACCCATAAATCCACCCACGTCTGGGCGGTGGGAGCCGGCGGCACCACACTCTTCCACGACGGCACCTCCTGGACGGCGCAGGAGAGCGGGACCACCCAGGACCTCAACTCGGTCTCATTCCTTGATACCGCCCTCGTCTGGGCGGTGGGAGACTCCGGAACCATCCTCTTCCACGACGGCACCTCCTGGACGGCGCAGGAGAGCGGGACCACCCAGGACCTCAACTCGGTCTCCGCCCTTGATA
>JACVJH010000138.1 GCA_015711895.1 Candidatus Solincola tengchongensis
CCCGCCGCACCTCCTCCTGGTTTATCCCTCCCAGCCAGCAGGTGCCCAACCCGTTCTCCGTGAGCCAGAGCACCGTGTCTTGGGCGGCGACCACGGCGCGCATGAGCCTGCGGGGCGTGTCGCTGCGTACATCCTCCGCCGGAACGGCGAGGGCCAGGAATCCGTAGACCGGGGCCCTGGAGAGCCAGAGGTTTATCTTGTTGGGTGCCCCCCGATGGGCGCGGCGCTTGACCTCCTCCACCCTGGCAGGTTCGGTCACCGGGAGGAGGTCCCCCTCCTCCGCGCCGCGCACGGTAACCGCCAGGCTAAGCGTCTCCCTTAACCGCTTCTCCAACCCCGCGTCCCTGTCCATGGGAAGGTACTTCCGGTGCGAGCGCCGGGCGTAGAGGGTCTCCCATAAGGTCCAGGGGGTGCGGGACAGCGAAGGATAATCGCGCGTCGGTTCCTTGGTCCTCTCCATCTTTCCTCCCGAGGCGGTCCTCGAAACAGGCTCGTCATATATCTAATCCTCATCCGCCCGGTCGCCGGAGTCAACTCGGGCTCGAAACCGCCAGACAAGAGGGGCCGCCTTTCTTCCTCGCACCTTTCGTTTTGCCAGGAAGACCGGACGGCTTCATGACCTCTCCCGACCCTTATGGTCCCTGTTGGGACCACCCGCCTTAAAGCCCTCCTACCTCCTCCAATCGCCACGGAAGGCAACGACGTACCCGACACGGAGAGAGAACCGGACACGAATCCCTCCGGCTTTCATGAAGAGTCAACGTCGGCGGCCGGAGGCCCACGCCGCGCTATACGCGCACCCAACGGGCAGAAACGGACGCGATGCCGAAGGCATGTGCTTCTTTCCCCATCCGCTCGAGATTGGGAGTCGAAACGGGTTTTCTTTGCGGAAGCGGGGGCGGATAGGGCATCGGCGCAGAAACGGGGTGGCGGCCGGTGGGGGATTCCGCTTCGCCGCCCTCTCCTCAGACATCTTCCGCGGCCTCTTCACGGGAAACGGCGTATCTTATCACCGTCCGCAGCCTCTCCGGGGTGGTGCGCCGGGGGTCGCTCAGGTATATTTCGTGGTGTTTTCCGGATAACCGCAAACCGTTTTCCGCGGCGAAGGACTTCAGCCTCTCCACCGTGTCCGGTTCCCGCTCGTAGGGACCCAGGTGCAGGATCTGGATGCTGGTCCCTTCCCGGAATCTCCGCAGGCTCACGGACGAGAGGATCGGGTTTCCTTTTCTCGCCGCGGCCCTCTCCCTGGCCTCAACGAACATCCCCTCGTCCACCGCTTCCGGTTGCATGATCATCAGCCTCCAGCACAGGCGGTCCTTGGCCGAAAGGTCGAACTTCCCCTCCTCCGCCCACCACAGACCCTCCAGGGGCATGACCTTGAAATCGAAGGGGTCGTTAGGACGTGACCTGGCTATGAACTTGAGGGTGTACGAGATACCGTAGAGGGCCTCCAGCGCCTTTTGGAGACTGCCGGAGGTCGCGGGGCTCTTCCCCGTTTCCACCTTTCCGTCCACCATGAGGAAAGGGAAATCCGGGACCTCCACTACCTGGGGCCTTTCCGCCGGCGGGTTATAGAGGTGTTTCAATTCCCGGCGGAGATTAAAACTCTTCATCCTCTCCCCTTCACTAAGAGCAGGGACCAGCCGGCGTAGGTGCCCTGGCGGGGAATCCTGCTCCCCCGTCTCATTCCCCGATCAGCTTCCGCACGCTGGCCAAGAGGTCGTCGGGATCCACGGGCTTTTCGATATAGTCGTCCGCCCGCACCTCCATCCCCCGGCTGCGAGGGATCTCCGTCTCCGTGGTCATGCGGGAGCCGAAGCTGGTGAGGAGCATGAGGGGTATCTTGCTCAGTTCCGGATCGGCGGCTATCTCGTCCGCTGCCGTGAAACCGTCCTCCACGGGCATGATGACGTCCAATATGATGAGGTCCGGCTTCACCTCGCGGGCCTTGGCTATCCCCTCGTCCCCGTCGTAGGCCACCACCACCTCGTACTTCTCCTCCAGCACGGTTCGGGTGGCCTCTACGAAGTCCCGGTCATCGTCCACGAGAAGAACCTTCTTCATCTCTCCCTCCTTTTGTCCCCAAGCGACCGAATCCCCAATCTCTTAATACCCCCGGGCTGCGGCGGTAAAACCTCATCCGCTCCTCCTGGCCAGGGCCTTGCGCACCCTGTCCAGCACCACGTCCGGGTCTATGGGCTTCTCGATGTAGTCGTCGACGTCCATGCGCACCCCGGTCTCCAGCTCATAGCGGCGCTGGCTGGCCTCCTCGCGTACCGAGGTCAAGACGATGATTGGTATTTCTTTCCATTTGGCCCACCGGGGGTCCTGGAGCGTCTTGCACACCCCGTAGCCGTCCAGGCGGGGCATGAGCAGGTCCAGGATGATGAGGTCAGGGTTGAGCTCCCTGATCCTGGCCAGTCCCTCCTCGCCGTCGCTCGCGGAATAGACCTCGTAACCCTCTCCCTCCAGGAGGACGAAGAGGGCGTCCACGATGTCCGGGTCGTCGTCGATGACCAGTATCTTGGCCGCCATGGATATGCACCTCCTCAGAGCACGGGCCGGGGGAGCAACCCCGCCCTCTCCATTATCTCGGGCACCACTTCCTCCCACCCCACAGCCTGCACGTGTATGCCGTGTACGCCGGGTATCTCCTTGACCTCCTCGATGATCTCCAGGATCAGGCGGATGCCCTCTTCCCTGACGTCCTTGGCCCCTTCCAGCCTCTTTATCATCTCGTCGGGCACCTCCACCCCCGATACGTACTTCTGCATGTAGCGGGCCATCCCTACCGACTTCACGGGGATGATCCCGGCCAGGATGTGCACTTTCTTGTCCAGTCCCGCCTCGCACACTTCCTCCATCCAGCGGCGGAACTTGGGGACGTCGTACACCGCCAGGGACTGGATGAAGTCGGCTCCCGCCTCCACTTTCTTGGCTAGGCGAGCGGTGCGGAACTCGAAGGGATCGGCATAGGGGTTCTCCACCGCCCCGATGAACAGGGGCACCTCGCTCCCCACCTCCTCCCCGCAGATGAACTTATGCTCATCGCGCATGTCCTTCACCGCCTTGATGAGCTGCACGGAGTCGATGTCGAAGACCCTCTTCGCCTCCGGGTGATTCCCGAACTTCACGTGGTCCCCGGAAAGGCAGAGGATGTTGCGTATGCCCAGCGCCACCGCACCGAGCACGTCACCCTGGAGGCGGATGCGGTTGGCATCCCGGCAGAGCATCTGCATGACCGCATCCAGCCCCATGCGGCGGAGTATGGCGCAGGCGGCCAGGCTGCACAAACGCACCACCCCCGTCTGGTGGTCGGTGACGTTGAAGGCGTCCGCGGCGTGGCCGATCTGCTCGCCCTTGGCCTCTATCACCCGGGCGGACGCGCTCTTGGGGGGGCCGATCTCAGCGGTCACCGCGAAGTGGCCGGCCTCCAGTACTTTCTCCAGGTTGCTGCCCGATTTCACGTCT
>JACVJH010000139.1 GCA_015711895.1 Candidatus Solincola tengchongensis
TGGTCTGCGAGCGGGCCATGTACGGCCCCGGCATGTCCTGGGCCCACGTCTCCACCGGATATGGGCTTTAGATGAACAGGGAATACGCTGAAGGGAAGCCCCATCCGCTAGGCCGGCCGAGGCAGAGAGAGCGGACGATGTAAGGATTTCCCATCTCTCCGGCGTACCGCTCTGCCGGAAACCAGTCAGTCATGGAATACAATCCCAAAACGGCCGCTTCAGCGGGTGAGGCAAGGCCGCCGATTCACCTTGAAACTCCGGAAATACATTTACTATAATTAGTTGGCCCTTGCCGGGAAGCCCTGCTTTCCACGGGTGGAAACCGGCATTGCAGATAGAGCAAGGAAAGTCATACGGGACGGAAAAAGGAACGAAGCGGGGTTAACCATGTGCGCTGAAGAACTCGATTTCATCACCAAGTACGACCTCCTCGGATGTATCCAGTGCGGCCGGTGTACGGGGGGTTGTCCCGTGGCCATGCGAACCCCCTTGAGGGTGCGGTGCTTCATGTACGACACCCAGAACCAGGAGCGCCTGGAGGAGCTCTCCGAGCGCCCGGAGATCTGGGACTGCACCACCTGCTACACCTGCGCCGCCCGCTGCCCCAAGGGACTGGAGCCCCTGGAGGTGCTCATCGGCCTGCGCAGCATCCAGATTGAGGAGGGGAGGGTCCAGCCCACGGTGCGCGACGCGCTGGAGTCAATCTTCAGGGACGGCAACCCCTGGGGCTCTCCGCGGGCCAAGAGGCTGGACTGGGTCAAGGACCTGGAGGTGAAGGTCCTGGAGCCCGAGGCGGAGGAGGTCACCGACGTCCTCCTCTTCATCTGCTGCACGGATGCCTACGACCCCCGGGTGATGAAGGTGGCCCAGTCGCTGGTCAAGGTGCTCCAGGCGTGGGGGGTGGACTTCGGGCTCATCGGGGAGGACGAGAGCTGCTGCGGCAGCGAAGTGCGCCGCCTGGGCGAGGAGGGCCTCTTCGAGATGTGTGACGAGGAGAACGTGGAGCTCCTCAACTCCTTCAACGTCAACCGCATCGTGGCCATAAGCCCTCACTGCTACAACACCCTGAAGAAGGAGTACCATGGCCTCAAGCACCCCGTCCTCCACTACACCGAGCTGGTGGCCCAGCTCCTTGAGGACGGCAAGCTTCAGCTCAAGGGCGAGCTGCCCAAGGTGGTCACCTACCACGACCCCTGTTTCCTTGGCAAGCAGAACGACATCTACGACGAGCCCCGGTACATCATCACCCGCATCCCCGGTGTTGAGTTCCGGGAGTTCGACCGCTGCCGGGAGCGCAGCCTCTGCTGCGAGGGTGGCGGCGGCAAGATGTGGGTGGAGAGCGAGTCCAAGGAGGAGCGACTGGCCGAGATAAGGGTCACCGACGCCAAGGAACTGGGAGCGGAGGTCATCGCCGTCGCCTGCCCCTTCTGCCTGCTCCCCCTGGAGGACGCCACCAAGGTGAAGGGCATTGAGGAGGAGATGCGGGTGGCGGACATCCTCGAGCTCCTAGCCGAGGCCTTGTAGATAGACCCCGTTTCCCCGGCGGTAGAGGAATCGGATAAGAGAGGGAAGAGGTGATAAGGGTATGAACATGGTGGTGTGCGTGAAAAGGGTCCCGGACACCGCGGAGGCCGAGGTCCACATCGATGCCTCCGGGAAGGACATCGAAAAGAGCAGGCTCTCCTTCAAAATCAACGAGTGCGACAACTACGCCGTGGAGGAGGCCATCCAGATCAAGGAGAGGCTCGGAGGCACGGTGACGGTCATCAGCCTGGGGCCCAAGGAGAACGACGAGGTAATCCGCATGGCTTTGGCCAAGGGCGGCGA
Source organism: Candidatus Solincola tengchongensis (assembly GCA_015711895.1). Taxonomy (GTDB): domain Bacteria; phylum Actinomycetota; class Geothermincolia; order Geothermincolales; family RBG-13-55-18; genus Solincola_A; species Solincola_A tengchongensis. The sequence continues at coordinate 1,828 of JACVJH010000139.1, forward strand.
CGAGGCCATCCGCCTGGAGGACGAGGCCTTCGCCGGCGGTGACGGTTTCGCCGTAGCCAAGGCCCTGGCGGCGGCCATCAAGGGAATGGAGTTCGACATCGTCTTCACCGGGGCCCTGGCCGACGACGACGGCTACGCGGTGGTCCCCGCGGCGCTGGGCGAGCTCCTGGGCGTCCCCCACGCCACCTACGTGAAGAAGGTGGAGATACTCGAGGACGGCAAGCGGGCCAGGGTGGGCCGCGAGCTGGAGGGAGGGCTCCTGGAGTTCCTGGAGATAGACCTCCCCTGCGTGCTGGGCATCCAGACGGGCATCAACGAGCCGCGCTACGCCTCCTTCAAGGGCATCAAGCAGGCGGCCAAGAAGGAGATCGCCGTGAAGAGCGCCGCCGACCTGGGAGTGGATGCCTCGGAGGTGGGCGAGGCCGGTTCCTGGGCCGTTCTGGAGAAGTTCACGCCTCCGGTGGTCGGCGAGATGGCCGAGATACTGGAGGGTGACCCGGAGGAGACCGCGGCCAAGCTGGCCGCCATCCTGAAGGAGAAGGGGCTGGTGTAAATGAAAGACATCTTCGTTCTCATCGAGCACCGTCGCGGCGAGATGCGCGACGTCTCCATCGAGATGCTCTGCGGCGCCGCCGGGCTGGGTGGCACGGTGGTGGCCGTCCTCCTGGGCAAGGACGTGGACGCCTTCGCGGAGAAGGCCGCCGGGTACGCGGACAAGGTCCTCTACGTCAACGACCCCATGTTCGAGAACTACAACTCGGAGGCCTACCAGAAGGCCCTCTCCGCTCTCATCAAGGAGCACAACCCGGGCCTGGTGCTCATCGGCAACACGGCGCAGGGCATCGACCTGGCTCCGGCGCTGGCCGTGGAGCTGGGCGCTCCCCTGGTCACGGACGTGACCGCCCTGGAGATGGAGGGGGACAAGCCCAAGCCCACCCGCCAGTTCTACGGGGGCAAGCTGGACGCCCACATGGTGATGAAGGACGCCGACCTCTACATCCTCACCGTGCGCGAGGCCACCTTCCAGGCCGGCGAGCCCTCCAAGTCCGGGGAGATCGTCAAGGTTGAGAACCCGGTCAAGGAGGAGATCACCTACCGCAAGTTCGTGGAGTACGTGGAGCCCGAGGTGGGCGAAGTGGACATCACCCAGTCCACCATGCTGGTGGGCGTGGGCCGCGGCATCCGCGAGGACAAGAACCTCCCCATCGTGGAGGAGCTGGCCAAGGTGCTGGGCGCCGACCTCGCCGCTTCCCGTGCCGTTGTGGACGCCGGATGGCTCCCGGCGGACCGCCAGGTGGGCATCTCCGGGAAGACGGTGAAGCCCAAGCTCTACCTGGCGGTGGGCATCTCCGGGGCTTTCCAGCACGTGACGGGGATGAAGGGCTCGGAGGTCATCGTGGCCATCAACAAGGACCCCGACGCTCCCATCTTCGGCATCGCCGACTACGGCATCGTGGACGACCTCTTCAAGGTGGTGCCCAAGCTCACGGAGAAGATCAAGGAGTTGAAGGGGCTTTAACGGTGGTCATGGAGCCCCGGCTCCTCCGGTGCCCATAATGAGATAGCAGGATCTTTACGACCGTAGCCTACGGCACGAGGAGGAAACTGGAAACATGAACGGTAAGCCGAAGATCGGTGTCTACGTCTGCCACTGCGGCACGAACATCGCCGGGGTGGTAAACGTGGAGGAGGTGGTGCAGTTCGCCTCCACCCTGCCCGACGTGGTGGTGGCCCGCAACTACTCCTACATGTGCTCCGACCCCGGGCAGGCGTTGATCACCGACGACATCCAGAATTACGGGTTGAACCGGGTGGTGGTGGCCTCCTGCTCCCCGCGCATGCATGAGCCCACCTTCCGGAAGACCCTCCTCTCCGGGGGCCTCAATCCCTACTTCCTGGAGATGGCCAACATCCGGGAGCAGTGCTCCTGGGTGCACGAGGACCCCATCGCCGCCACGGAGAAGGCCAAGCGCATCGTGGAGGCGGCGGTGGTCAAGGCCCGGAGGCTGGAGGCCCTGGACGTCAAGGAAGTGGACGTGGAGCCCGCCTGCCTGATCATCGGGGCGGGGATAGCCGGCATCCAGGCGGCCCTGGACATCGCCGACGCCGGGTTCAAGGTCTACCTGGTGGAGAAGTCCCCCACCGTGGGCGGCCACATGGCCCAGCTGGACAAGACCTTCCCCACCCTGGACTGCTCGGCCTGCATCCTCACCCCCAAGATGGTGGACGTGGCCAACCACTCCAACATCGAGCTCATGACCTATTCCCAGGTGGAGGAGATCTCCGGCTACATCGGCAACTTCCAGGTCAAGGTGCGCAAGAAGTCCCGCTTCGTGGACATGGAGAAGTGCACGGGCTGCGGGGCCTGCGCCGAGGTCTGCCGCATGGCCGGGCGCATCCCCAACGAGTTCGACGAGGGCATCGGCATGCGTGGGGCCATCTACCTCCCCTTCCCCCAGGCGGTGCCCGCCAAGTACACCATCGACAAGGAGAACTGCCTCTTCCTCTCCAAGGGAAAGTGCGGGGAATCCCCCAAGTGCAAGGAGGCCTGCCAGGCGGAGGCCATCAACTTCGACCTCCAGGACGAGATCGTGGAGTTCAAGGTGGGCACCATCATCGTGGCCACCGGCTACGACGTCTTCGACGCCCGCAAGAAGCCGGAGTACGCCTACGGGGTCTACGACAACGTGCTCACCGCCCTGGAGTTCGAGCGCCTGGTAAACGCCTCCGGGCCCACCGGGGGGAAGATCGTCATGCTCGAGCGGGGGAAGAAGAAAAAGAAGAAGGAGGGCGAGGAGGTAGAGCCCCCGAAGGTTCCCAAGAGCATCACCTTCATCCAGTGCGTGGGTTCCCGCGACAAGAGCGTGGGCAACGAGTACTGCTCCCGGGTGTGCTGCATGTACACGGCCAAGCTGGCCCACCTGGCCAAGGACAAGATCCCGGACTGCGAGGTGACCATTTTCTACATGGACGTGCGCGCCTTCGGGAAGGGGTTCGAGGAGTTCTACGACCGGGTGCGCCGCGAGGGCGTGCGCTACATCCGGGGCAACCCTTCGGAGATCTTCAAGAGGGGCGACAAGCTGGTGGTCAAGGCCGAGGACACCCTGACCGCCACTCCGCTGGAGCACGAGACGGACATGGTGGTCCTCTCCGTGGGGCTGGTGCCGCGCTCCGACAACCGGGAGATAATCGATCTGCTCAAGCTCTCCCAGTCCTCGGACCTCTTCTACCTGGAGGCCCATCCCAAGCTGCGCCCGGTGGACACCGCCTCCGACGGCGTCTTCCTGGCCGGCGTGTGCCAGGGACCCAAGGACATCCCCGACGCCGTGGCCCAGGCCAAGGGAGCCGCCTCGGCGGCCATGATCCCCATGGCCTCGGGCAAGGTCAAGGTGGAGGCCCAGACCTCGGTGGTCAACGAGGCCACCTGCCGCGGCTGTGGCTTCTGCGTGGCCGTATGCCCCTTCACGGCCATCGAGCTGGTGGAGGTGAACCGCAACGGCTGGCCGGTCAAGGTGGCCCGGGTCAACGAGGCCCTGTGCAAGGGTTGCGGCGCCTGCGCCGCCGCCTGCCTCTCGGGGTCCATCCAGCAGCGCTCCTTCAAGGACATACAGATACTCCCGCAGATACAGGCCCTGGGGGTGAAGTGAGCCATGGCCGAGAAGAACAGCGATTTCGAGCCCAACATCGTGGCCTTCCTCTGCAACTGGTGTTCCTACGCCGGGGCGGACCTGGCGGGCACCTCCCGCATCCAGTACCCGTCCAACGTGCGGGTCATCCGGGTAATGTGCTCCGGTCGGGTCAACCCCCTCTTCGTGATGAACGCCCTGCAGCAGGGAGCCGACGGGGTGCTCATCTCCGGGTGCCATCCCGGCGACTGCCATTACATGCAGGGCAACTACTACGCCAGGCGCCGCTTCATGCTCATGCGCAACTTCCTCGAGTACCTCGGGGTGGAGCCGGAGAGGGTGCGCATGAGCTGGGTATCGGCCTCCGAGGGCGCCAAGTGGAAGGAGGTCATCGAGGAGGTCGTGAGCGGCGTTAAATCCGTCGGGCCCATGAACAAGTTCCAACGGAGGCAGTTAAATTGGTAGACGTAGAAAAACTCAGAGAGATCGCCAGGGAGGTCGTCTCCCGGGAGGACGTGCGGCAGCTCATCGGCTACCGCCAGGGCACCTACGGGTTCCGGGCCCGCCCCGCCTTCATCACCTCCCCCGAAGAGGTGGACCAGCTCATCTTCTCCCCTGCCTGCGTAAACAACCTGGCCACCTACCTGACCCTGGAGGAGCGGCTCCCCGTCCCGCGGGGCCAGGAGCCGGACCTGCGCAAGGTGGCGGTGATGGTCAAGGGGTGCGACTCGCGGGCCCTGGTGCAGCAGATGGAGGAGAAGGCCTACGAGCGTGACCGCATCGTGGTCCTGGGCATCCCCTGCACCGGTGTGGTGGACATGGACAAAGTGGAGAAGAGATTCCCCAACGTCCTCTCCCGCGGGGAGATAGCCCTGGAGGGCGACAAGTTCGTCCTCTCCTTCGACGGCAAGCGGGAAGAGGTACCCAAGGAGGAGCTTTTGGCGGACAAATGCAAACGGTGCCGCTACCCCACCCCGCTGGTCTACGACCAGCTCCTGGATGAGGAGGTGTCCCGCTTCGCCGACGACGACTACGCCGACGTCCTGGCGCTGGAGAAGCGTTCCGCCGAGGAGAAGTGGGCCTACTGGGAGGAGAAGTTCTCCCGATGCATCCGCTGCTATTCCTGCCGCAACGTGTGTCCCATGTGCTACTGCGAGGACTGTGTGCTGGACCGGCTCAATCCCCAGTGGATGCGGCGTAGCGTGGACATAAGCGAGACCACCGCCTACCACATCGCACGGGCCTACCACCTGGCCGGGCGCTGCATCCAGTGCGGGGAGTGCCAGCGGGTATGCCCGGTGGAGATCCCCCTCATGGAGCTCAACCGCAAGTTCTACAAGGACGTGGAGGAGCTCTACGACTACGAGCCGGGGACGGACGCGGAGGCTCCCCCGCTCCTGGCCACCTTTAAGGTGGACGACCGCGAGGACTTCATACTGTAAAGGGTGAGTGCCATGGCAGTGAAGAAGTTGAACAAGGACAAGGTGAAGGAGGCCCTCCAGGAGCTCACCAAGTTCCGCCTCATCGCCCCGGCCAAGTCCGACGAGGTGGTCGTCTTCAAACAGATAAGCGACCCCGAGGAGGCCTTCCTGGATTACGGCAACTCCACCGTACCGCCGAAAAAGGTGGTCTTCCCCCAGACGGAGACCCTCTTCCGCTTCCAGCGCGGGAATCCCGAGCTCCGGGAGAAGAACGTGGAGGAGGAGGGGACCACGGTGATCTTCGGCCTGCGCCCCTGCGACGCTCGGGCCATGTCCATCGTGGACAACCTCTTCAGCTGGGATTACGAGGACCCCTACTATCTGAAAAGGCGCGAGCTCACCACTCTGGTGGGCATGGGATGTGTGAACCCACCCAGCGTGAACTGCTTCTGCACCTCGGTGGGAGGAGAGCCTTGCGGCACCGAGAATCTCGATATCCTCTTGATCGATCTCGGAGAGGGATATCTGGTGAGGGAGCTCACCGAGAAAGGCAAGAAGCTGGCGGAGACCATCGGTTCTTTCCTGGAGGACGCTCCGGGGGGATCGGAGGCAAAGGCAGAGGAGCTTTCGGGATCGGCGAAAGAGGCCGTGAGCCGCTCCATAGACACCTCCGGCATCGAGGCCAAACTGCCCACCCTGTGGGAGAGCCCTCTGTGGAAGGAGGTATCCGCGGCTTGCCTGGGATGCGGAATATGCACCTATCTCTGCCCCACCTGTCACTGCTTCGACATCCAGGACGAGGTGGAAGGAGCGGAAGGCAGGCGCTGCCGAATGTGGGATTCCTGCATGTTCCGGGCGCACACCCTGCACGCCTCCGGCCCTAATCCCCGCCCCGCTCGCAAGGAGCGCACCCGCAACCGCATCAACCACAAGTATTCCTATTTCCCGGGAAAGTTCGGGGTCATCGCCTGCGTCGGTTGCGGCCGCTGCATCAACCTCTGCCCGGTTAACATCGACATACTGGAGATCCTGGGGAAGGTGGTGGAAGCCTGATGAAGAACCCGTACATCCCCTACCTGGTAAATATCCTCGACGCCTGGTACGAGGCCCCGGGCGACCGTTGCATCAAGACCTTCAAGGTTACCTTCGCTGACCCGGCAGTTTGGGATGTCTGGTCGCATCGCCCCGGGCAGTGTGCCATGGTGGGGATACCGGGCGTCGGGGAGAGCATGTTTTGTGTCTCCTCCAGCCCCACT
>MU158607.1:0-9370 GCA_015711895.1 Candidatus Solincola tengchongensis
AGGAAGGAGCTGGCCCGCCTGCGCAAGGAGGAGGCCAAGCGGCTGAAGATGGAGAAGAAGCTGGCCAAGCGGGCCAAGGGGGAGGCGGAAGCGGCGGAGGTCGCCGCGGCCCCGCCTCCGGAGCCTGCCCCTTTCCTCCAGCCCCCTGAGGAGCTTGCGGCTCCTGCTCCGGAGAGGGAACCCCAACCCGCTCCCGCCCCCTTGCCGGACATCACCTTTGAGCTCCCTCTGGAGCCGGAAAAGGAGGGCATAAGACTCCCAAGGCTCGAGGACCGCCTGGAGTTCCTCCCGCCCCTGGAGGAGAAGGAGGAGGAAATGCCCCCCGGGCTGGAGCCCCCCGAGGGCTTCTTCGACTGATCCTACGGTTTCAGGGGCGTTCCCTGCGCAGCCGCGCTCTCCACCTGTCCAGCTGGGATGCCCAGGGAGAGTACCTGTTCCCCCCGACGGCGGCCGTGCGCAGGGAGGCAAGGAATCCGTTCCTATCGGTAAATTCTTCCATTTCCACGAACACCAGCCCCACGTGTTCCGCCTTATGGGCGTCGCTCCCCGCGGTGGCTGGAAGTCCCACACTCTCCGCGAAACGCGCCGCCCTCCTGTTGGCGCCCGGGTAGCGGGGTTTGCCGTTCAGGACCTCAAGTGCGTCGATCCCCCCCGCCAACTCACGCAGGCGCCGCGCGGTCATGCGCCTCAGCTTCACGTAATCGAAGGGGTGGGGAATGATGACCACCCCTCCCTGTTCGCGGATGCGGGCGATGGTCTCCGGGGCGGAGAGACCGGGAGGCACGTCCTCCTCCAGGAAGAGGCCGATGATCTCTCCCTCCGCCGACCTTATCTCCGAGCCGGGTATGATCAGGAGCTCCGGAAGCTCGGTGGCGAAGGAGATCCCCCCGCGGACGGAATCGTGGTCGGTCACCGCCACGCCCCTGAGGCCGCGCCGCCGGCAGGCCTCCAGAAGCCCGCGGGGGTCTATGGAACTGTCGAAGGAATACATCGTATGCACGTGAAGGTCCAGCTTTATCCTCATTCCCCCTCCGGGCCATTACCCCGACCGCTCGCGGACATCCGCGGCGAATCGGCGACTTGACCTGCGATGACGAGCTTCTCGTCCGAGTTCTCCGGTCCCAGCCCCCCGTCCTCCCCAGGGCGTGGAGATCGGAGCGGCGTTCAGCGGTATTTTTCGGGAACGGCGCAGTACCTCTCGATGGACTCCACCAGCTCCCGCATCCCCACGGGGTCTATGAAATACACGCTGGCGCTACCCACCGCTCCCGTCCTGCCAGGCGCCACCCCTCCCTGCACGTCCACTACCGGAAAGGAGGCGAACTCCCGCGCCAGGCGTATGAGCTCATCGCGAGTGAAGTCGGTATCCAAAGAATCCAGTGCCACGTAGAGGAACCAGGCCGCGCCCGGGTATGCGGCCATCTTCTTCCCCTGGTTGAGGGCCTGGATTAAGAGGCGCTGTTGCTGGCGCACCCTCTCCAGGTCCCCCCGGGCGTAGTTGCGGGAACGGGCCATGATGAGCGCCTGATCCCCGTCGAGCACCTGGCTTCCCGCGCCGATGTTGCCCAGCTTGGGGTCGGATATGGGTTTCTCCAAGGTTATGGGAATCCCGCCGAATAGGTCCACGAGCCAGCGGAACTCGTCGAAGTCCAGGGCCACATGCCGGTCCATCTCCATCCCGGTGACCGATTCCGCCGTGCGGCGGGCGAGCTCGGCACCCCCCAGGGCATAGGCATCGTTTATCTTGCTCTTCCCGTGACCCGGGATCTCCACGTAGGAATCGCGGGGGATGGAGAGCAGGCAGACCTTCTGCCGGTCGAGGTCCAGGTGGGCGACGAGCATCACGTCGCTCCTGCGGTTGCCCTGCTCCGGCCTTCCCAGGCCGTGATCCAGGCCCAGGATGAGCACGTTGAGCGTGCGGTAGGGCAGGGCTCCAGTTTCAGGGAACAGCGGTGGGTCGGCGACGCCGGGGAAGGGCTCCATGAGCGCGGTTCCGCGGCCTTCTCCCAAAAACCAGCCCCAGGGGTCCACGAGAAGGAAGGCACAGAAGGCCGCCGCCAGCAGGCTCAAAGAGAGCAGGGCGGCCCTTAACCGCTTTCTCTTTCTCAAACCGGCCAGCTTCCTCGACCTCCTTGCAGTGGGAAGGAAGGCTCACTTTGAACCCGCGTTGGTTTCCCGCCTCCCTCCCTGCTCAAGCCGCCTCGCCCCGCAAAAGAGTCCTTCCCTTAAGACGTCAAGGGCGTTGCCCATCCGCTGTCCTCCTCCGCCAGTGTACAGCGAAACCAATTCCCACGGGAGCCCTATCGGGCCTCGTGAACGCTCCGCGCGCCCGCAATACACCCGCCGAGGCGGTGCTTGCCAGCTTCCCGCGTGCTCCGCCTTTTTCCTCCCACCGGCGGCCCGAGCACAGTATACGTATATCCATTAGGCAACCCGCCCGTTCATCCCTTCCCTCCCGCCGGGAGGCATGCGGCGAGGGGTCGCCACCCGAAACGCGCCCGGGATATGGAGGCGGCGAGAGCACCCCGCGTGAGCATCCTCCTTCCCCGGCTGTATAATAGGCACGTCCTGGTCCGAGCTCGCGGAAAGGCGGGTTGACGGATGCTCGACTGGCTGCTCAATTTGGATTACGCGCTCTTCCGCTGCCTGAACGGGCTGGCGGGCAGGAACGCCCTGCTCGACTCCTCCATGAAGGCCTTCTGTAACGACCACCTGGTCCCCTTCACTCTGGGTTTCCTTGTCCTGGTCATGGCCCTGAAGGGCCGCCGCCGCGCGGAGGACCGGGAGAACCTGGCGGCGGTGATCCGCGTCTTCCTCACCGTGGCCCTCTCCGCCGCCCTGATGCAACTGGTGATCACCCTGGTGCACCGGCCGCGCCCTTTCGTGGACCACGAGGTCAACCTCCTTTTCTACAGACCGGTGGACTGGTCCTTCCCCAGCAACCCGGCCACGGCCACCTTCTCCTTCTTCTTCTCCGCTTTCTTGTCGGACCGGAAGTTCTCCTGGTATTTTCTCCCACCCGCCATCCTCATGTCCTTCGCGCGGGTCTTCTGCGGGGTGCACTACCCGGGCGACGTCCTGGCCGGAATGTTCCTCGCCCTCTTCAGTGCCTGGATGGTGCACCGCCTGCGCTTCCTGAGCCGGCCGTTCGTCGCCGCGGCCCTACAGGTGGAAAGCCGCCTGCGGTCCGCCCTCAGCCTAAGGGAGTGACGGTGAACGAGGTATTTTACGAGGATATCCTGGAGACCTTCATCTTCTGCTTCCTGGCTTCCCTGGGCATCATACAGGTGATGGCGGCCAGGAGAGGCTGGCACGGTCTTTCCTTTTACGGGGGCCGCGTCCGGGAGAACGTCAACAATGCCCTGGGGGCGGCGCTCATAATCTTCGCCTACGCATGGTATTTCAGCGACCCGCTGCACCGGAATGTGCGCAACATCGAGGCCCTCATGAGCATGGTCTGCCTGATCCTGGGCATCCTGTCCGCCGCCGCCTTCTCCTGCATCGCCGCTTCCCTCTCCGAATCCCTGCGGCGGAGGCGCCTGAGGAGGTGGAATCTCGGTCATGGAGTGGAGGAGTTCACGGAACGCCGGGTTTCCCTCCCCGGCGGGACGGCTGTCCTGTACGGGGACCCGGACTGGACGGCGGCGAAAAGGCGCCTGGTCATCGTGGGCGAGCCCGGAGGCCTGAGCCGCCACCTGGAGCGCCTCCTCATCCACCGCCTCCCCGAGGGCACGGCGGCGGTGTCCCTGTGGTCCCGGGACTTCCCGTCCCCGGGGGGAGAGGCGGAAGGCGAGGCCCTGGATTCCTACCTCTCCCGGATGCTACGTGAGCTGGAGGGGCAGCGGCTCTTCGAGCCGGAGGGTAGTTCCTTCCTCGGCCTGGGATGGGGAGCCGACCAGCTGCTGGCGGCAAGCCGGTCCGTGGAGCGGGACTTTCGCCCCGCCGCCCTGGTGGCCCTGTCCCCCGTCCTCCCCGAGCCGGAGAGCATGACCCTGGGGGATTCCCTGCGCTCCAACACGCCCTGGGACGCCCTGAAGGTCCTGCTGGGGACAAGGCCGTGGCGGGAAGAGGGGTTCCGCTCCCTTTTACGGTTGTGGATCCCGCCCGGAACCCTCAGCATCGTCACCGCCACCGCGCTCACCGCTTCCCTGCATCTGCGGTGGTGGTTCCTATCCGGCCCATTGGGAGGGATCATAGCCTCACTTTGGGTCACCTATTACCTGGATCGCTCGCTGCGCAGGAAGAGGGCCGCACCGCCGCGGGAGGACTGGGAGCGGAGGATGGCCGGCAGGCTCTCCGCCCTGGAGCTCCACGGCGGGGAGCTACGCCCCGTCGTGATCCTCACCGGGGACCAGGTCGAGGAGCACGAGAAACGCCCCGGTACGCGCGTTTCGCCTGCGGAAGGAGGCCCATGGATATGGAGGAGGGCGTTGCGCGGGAAGTTCCTCCTGGACCCTCAAAACGCGGAGCGCCTGCTCTCCCTTCTCTTCCCCGAGGACATCGGGACCTAGTCGGCAGGGAAAGGACCCCCCTCAACCCCGCCCGGATACCATGACCCCCTCCACCACCACGGTGGGCGCCCCCAGGCTGCCCTCGAAGGGGAGGAAGCGGAGGTCCTCACCCACGGCCACCGTGTGGCGGAGGAAGTCCGTGGCCTTCCCCGCCAGGGTGATCTCCCTGAGCGGCTGTTCCAGCTCCCCGTTCCTTATGCGCAGTCCCAGGGCCCCTAGGGAGATCTCTCCGCTCACCGGGTTTGCTCCGGCATGGGCTCCCACCACCTGAAGGATGAGGACGCCGTCCTCCACGCCCCTCACCAGCTCCTCCCGGGTACCCTTTCCGGTGAGGAGGAAAAGGTTGGTGGCCCCCACTCCGGGCCGCTCCCGGAAGGAGGAACGTGTGGCGTTCCCCGTGCTCTCCGTTCCGGAGCGGGAGGCGGTGTACATGTTGTGCAGGTAACCGACGAGGACGCCCTCGCTGATGAGTTCCTTACGGCGGGTGGGAACCCCCTCGTCGTCGAAGGGAGCGGTGGAGGGAGCTCCCGGCAGCAGGCCGTCGTCCACCACCGTCACCAGCGAGGAGGCCACCCTGTCACCCTGTCTTCCGGCCAGAAAGGAGCGAGCCTTGAGGACCGCCTCGGCGGACAGCGCCGCGGCCAGCATGCCCATGAACTCGGCGGCTACCATGTTGTCCAGCACCACCGTGGTCCGCCGCGAGGGCATGCTCCGGGAACCTAAAAGACAGGTGGCCCTGTCCGCCGCTTCCCCGGCCACGCGCTCCAGGTCCAGGTCGGAGGGCTTGACCGCCACGTCGAAGGAGAAGCCGGTCTGCGACTCCTCTCCCTCCTCGGCGATGGGGAACACGTAACACTGGCATTCCGTGGAACGGTATGACCCGGAGACCCCCAGGCTGTTGGCCACCGCCACCTCGGAGACGGCGTCGGCGTAGACCGCCGTCTCCACGCGCTTTATGCGGGGATCACGTGATATGGTAAACTCTTCCAAGCGAAGCGCGATCTCCACTTTCTCGTCCGAAGAGGTCCCCTCCACCTCGGGGTGATAGATCCCCAGATCCTCGGGGTAGGCCCCTCCGGGCCATGGAAGGCGGTTGTGCTCGTCCGGTGCGCTGAAGAGGGCGATGGCCGCGGCCTCCTCCACCGCCCTCCTGCATTCCTCCCAGTCGAACCCGGTGCAGTAGGCGTAACCCAGCCTCCCACCCTTGAGCACCCTCACCCCCAAGCCCCGGGAATGCGCGTAGCGCAGGGATTCCACCTCCCCTCCGTACACCTTGACCGTAAGCCCCCGGTGCTCCTGGGCGTAGAGTTCGAGCTCGGCCCCCTCTCCGGCCAGGGTTCGGGCTCTCTCCACCCATTCCTCCAGCAGGGAACGTAGCTCGGCGCGCGCCTCCAATCAGATCACCTCCGTGGTGCCCCCCACCACCAGTTCCCGAACACGCAGGGTGGGCTGCCCCGTGCACACGGGGACGAGCTGTCCTTCCTTCCCGCACATCCCGGTATCGAAATCGATGTCATCGCCCACGGCGTCGATGTCCAGGAGCACGCGGGGGCCGTTCCCGATCAGGGTAGCCCCCTTCACCGGCTCGGCCACTTTTCCCTTGCGGATCATGTAGCCCTCGGTTACGGCGAAGATGAAGTCTCCGGTGACCGGGTTGACTTCCCCTCCACCCAGCTTGCGGGCATAAAGACCCAGCTCGGTGTCGGCTATGATGTCCTCGACGCGGCCTCCGCCCGCCTCTATGTACGTATTGCTCATGCGGGGAATGGGGACGTGGCGGTAGGACTGCCGGCGCCCGTTGCCGGTCGGTTCGGCGCCGTCCCGCATGGCGCGTTTGCGGTCGTTTATATAGCCCACCAGCACTCCCTCCACGATGAGCGGGGTACGGGCCGCCCTCACCCCCTCGTCGTCGTAAACGAAGGATCCCCACCGGTTGGCCAGCGTGGCGTCGTCGTAGGCGTTGACCAGGGGCGAGGCCACCTTCTGGCCCATCCGTCCCGCGAATACCGAAGCCCTCTTGTACACCGCGTCCGCCTCCAGGCTGTGCCCGCAGGCCTCGTGGAATAGGACGCCTCCCGTGCCGTTGGCGATGACCACGGCCATGGGGCCGGAGGGGGCAGGCCTGGCCTCCAGCATGGTCAGGGCCTGCAGGGCGGCGGCGCGGCCGATCTCCTCAGGAGGAAATTCCTGGAATAACTCGTAGCCTCCCAGAATGCCCGGGCTCTCGTGGCCGGTCTGGATCTCCCCCTCATGCGCCGCCACAGCCTGTACCACCATGCGCACCCGCACGCGGAGGTCGGTCACCGCCTCGCCCAGGGAGTTGGCGATGAACACCTCCTGGCGGGCGTCTCCGAGCACCACCACCACCTGGACGATGTGCGAGCCGGTCTCCCTTGCCGCCTGGTCGGCACGGTGCAGGAGCTCGACCTTCCGCTCGCGGGGAAACTCGCCCAGACTCAGGCGTACCGGGTGTTCTTCGAGACGCGGAAGGTGCCGCAGCGGTTTCTCCATGTCCACCACAGCTGCCTTTCCCGCCCTGGCCGCCGCGGCGGCCGCGCGGGCGGTCTCTTCCAGGGAAGCGGGAGAGAGGTCGTTGGTATAGGCGTAGGCCACCGATTCCCCGCATATCACGCGAATCCCGGCTCCCGCCTCCCGGCCGGAGATGTTCTCCTCCACCTTCCCCTCCTCCAGGCGCAGGTTGTAACCGCTCCTGCGCTCCGCGAAGAGCTCCGCGAAATCACCGCCACGCGAGAGGGCGAGCCCTATCACCCGGGCGGCCAGGTCCTGGTCGAGCAGCGTCATGTGCACCTCCGTATCTCCTGGTCCGGAATGACGGCCCGCCGGCATGCGGCGGCCGGGACCCGAAAAACGCAGCCGCAAATCATACCGGCGGAAAACACCTTAACCTTATGGAATATCCTTCTATAAGACTCAGGGAACCAACGAGACCTGCCGAACCGGCCCGGTGGCGGTCAGCCGTCCATACCCTCACGGCATCCCTTTGGGCCGCCGGACGGTCCTCGTCAACGCCCCTCCGGTTCATTTTTCCGCGCCGACCTCCCGCCCTTCCATCCCCCGCGGTATCTCGAAGCTCACGATTGTCCCTCCGCCGTGGCGGTTCTCCGCCCATATCCTTCCTCCGTGAGCCTCCACCAGCTCGCGGCAGATGAAGAGGCCCAACCCCACCCCGGAATAAGGCCGCTTCATGGAGCCGTCCGCTTGGTAGAATCGGTCGAACACCCGCTTCAGCTTCGAGGGCTCGATGCCGATCCCGCGGTCCATCACCCTCACCAGCACCCGGTCCCCCCTCACCCTTCCCTCCAGGCGGATCTCGCCTTTTCCCTGCGAGAACTTCACGGCGTTGGAGACCAGGTTGGTGAGGACCTGTTCCATGCGTCGGGCGTCGGCCATGACCAGGGGGAACTCGGGAGAGAAGTCCACCACTATCGGCTGGTCCGGGCTCCTCTCCGCGTACTGGGAGGCCACCTTTCGGGCCACTCCCTCGAGGTCGCACACCTCCTTGTTCAGCCGCACCCTCCCCATCTCCAGCAGGGAGAGGTCCAGGAGCTCGTCCACCAGCCGGGACAGGAACTCGGTCCTCTCCAGGATGACCTGGAGACACTGCAGCTCCTCCTCGTAGGTGAGGCTCTCGTAGTAATCGCGTATGGTCTGGGCATAGCCGCTGATGAGGGAGAGCGGCTGCTTGAGCTCGTGGGTCACCATGGAGATGAAATTGGACTTCATCTCGTCCAGGGAACGCAGCTCCCGGTTGGCTTGCTCAAGCTCCTCCACATGCCTCTGAAGCTCCCTGTGGAGCATGGCGTTCTCCAGGGCGATCCCTACCTCTCCGGCCAGGGCGGAGAGGGTACGGCGGGATTCCTCCCCCAGTTGGCCGGCCTCCGCGGAAGCGGTGCAGAGGAGGCCCAGCGTCCTCTTGGCCGAGCGGAGGGGCAGGAGGATGACGGAACCCCCGGGAAAGAGCCGCGCCAGCTCGGCGTGGTCGTGCTCTTCACCGGGTTCCAGGAAGACGGCCTCCCCGGCGGCGATGGCCTCCCCCAGCGGGCCCGCCCCGGCGGTGAACCGCTCCGGGAGGAGCCCGACCTCACCCGCCGGCGTGCGGCTGTAGAGGAGGTTGAAGCTCTCCCCCGCGGCCAGGTAGCACCATCCCATCTCGTGGGAGCTGAAATCCATGACCGCCTGCATGGCCCTCTGCAGGATCTCGTCAGGGTCCCGGTATCCCCACAGGGAGAACACCATCTCGTAGAGGGTGCGCAGTTCGGCGGTCCTCTTGCGCACCTTATCCTCCAGCATCAGGTGCGAGCTGTGCAGGGCATCGGCCATGCGGTTGAAGCTGGTCGCCAGACCCTCCAGTTCCTGGCCCCCCCGGACCTCCACGCGAAAGCCAAGGTCTCCCAGGCCGAGTTTCTCGGCGGCCTCCTGCAGGCGGCGCAGGGGGTCGGCTATCATATGCGCCAGGAGGGCGGCGGCCAGCATGGAGGCCAGGGCCAGCCCCGCCACGACGTAGATGATGAGATCCCGGAGGCGGGTG
Source organism: Candidatus Solincola tengchongensis (assembly GCA_015711895.1). Classification (GTDB taxonomy): domain Bacteria; phylum Actinomycetota; class Geothermincolia; order Geothermincolales; family RBG-13-55-18; genus Solincola_A; species Solincola_A tengchongensis. Next base: position 9,061 of record MU158607.1, read on the forward strand.
AGGTCGGCGAAGGCGTTGGCGGAGTCCTCCTCCACCATGATGCCCCAGCCCGTCTCCGGGAGCCGGAAATATCCCCCAAGCACCTTGCGCCCGGCGTAATTGCGGTATTCCGCCACGCCGCTCTGCCCTTCGACGACCCGGCGCACCCCCTCGGTATGCAGGGGCTCGCCAAGGATCTCCAGGCCCATCTCGGAAAGAGACCGCGGCGGCCGGGTTATCAAACGCCCCTCGGCGTCCACCAGGTATGCCTCGCCGGAGATACCCACCGTCAGGGAACCCAGTTCTCCGCTTATTCCCTCGGGGGCCAGGT
>MU158607.1:9380-20731 GCA_015711895.1 Candidatus Solincola tengchongensis
CCTTCCCGTCCACAACCACAGGGGCGGCCACGGACATCAGGAGCTCGGTCTGCGTGCCCTCACCCTCCCTGTGGAAGGGGATCATCCTGACCTCGTCCGCGCCCAGGCCCTGGATACTCTCCTCTACCCGGCCCCGGTAAGCGGGGTCGGTGCTTCCCAGGAAGAGGCCGCCGGGATGGAAGAGGTTGAGGCGCTTGAACCCGGGGACCTTTATCTGCTTTCCGCCCAGTGCGGATCCCAACACCCCGGGAGCGGGACCCATGGCGTAGAGGGCGGCGGCAACCTCGGCCAGCACCTTCATCTGCATCTTCAGGGTGGGGACCCACACCCCCTCGATTATCCTCTGCACGTCATTGCCCACTCCAGCGACGTCCTTCTCCACCCGCTCCTTGATCATGGAGCGGGCGACGACGTAGGAGGCCGTCCCAACGGACAGCCCGGCCACCAGGCCGGAGAGCATGACGGCCAGGAATATCCTGCCCCTCAGACTGGCGAAAACACTCCTCAGAAGGCGCATCCCGTCCCTCTCACGAACCCCCGTATCCCGCCGCGGCACTCCGCCGGGGAATACACGGACAAGACCTTTGCGCGTCCCCGCGGCGTTCCTTGCATACCCCTACGATTATATCCCCTGGCTCGGCCTACGATTATATCCCCTGGCTTGGGAAAATCCCGAAGATCCGTGAAACGCCCTCCTTCCACGCCTGCCTCGCGGTGGGATAATCTAATGAGGAGGAAGCCGCGCCGTCGGGAAGCAAACGCATGGCGCCACGGCAACCGGGGTTCGGTAGGCGAGAGGCTTCCCCGGGTTCGAAGAGGAACATCCGGGACTCGACCTCAGCCGGAGGGAAAAGTGGCCGAGCTCCGCGTGGGCACGTCGGGATGGCATTATCAGCACTGGCAGGGCATCTTTTATCCTCCCCGGCTCCCGACCCGCGAGTGGCTGGATTTCTACTCCCGGCACTTCGACACCGTGGAGATAAACAACTCCTTCTACCGGCTCCCCGCGCCGGAGACCTTCGCCGCCTGGAGGGACAAGGTACCCGAGGGTTTCCTCTTCGCCGTCAAGGCCAACCGCTTCATCACCCACGTGAAGAGGCTGCGCGACCCCAAAGAGGCGCTTGCCAACTTCTTCCATAATATGAGCGGGCTCCGGGAAAAGACGGGCCCCATCCTCTTCCAGCTCCCTCCCCGCTGGAAGGCGGATCCCGGACGCCTGCGCGAATTCGTGCGCGCGCTCCCCTCCGGCCACCGCTACGTATTCGAGTTCCGGGATCCCAGCTGGTTCGTGCCTCAGGTCTACCGCGTCCTCGAGGATGCGGGGTGCGCCCTGTGCGCCGCGAGCTCTCCGGTGTTCCCGGAAGCCAGGGTGGAGACGGCAGATTTCGCCTTCCTCCGCTTCCACGGCGGCAAGGTCCTCTACGGCTCCAAATATTCAGTCGAGGAGCTCGCGGAATGGGCCGAGTATGCCCGCCGCTTGCTCGAGGAGGGAAGGGACGTCTACGCTTACTTCAACAACGACGCCTACGGCTACGCTCTGGAGGACGCCCGTACCTTCCTCGAGCTGGTCGGCTGAAAGCCCATGCCCCGCCGTCTCACAGTCACATAGCGGAAAGCTGCCCGAGGCGCGGCGCAAGCGAGCCGCCCGGCAACCGGTTATATGACCACCGGGCCAGGTAGCGCGGCATGGAATCGGAGAAAAGGGCCGGCCCCAACCCGCCGTCGTCCCCCTTCTCCCGGCGGTGCTTCCATCCCGGATATCGGCGGTTCCGCCCGCCACCTCAGGCCTTGCGGGCCAGGCTGCGCCCCAGCTCTTCCAGGCGGGCGACATCCTCCGGAGAAGCCTGCGGACCCTTCCAGAGGCTGAGGGGGGCTCCCGCCTTCACCGCCACGCCCCTCAGCACCACCTTGGCCCCGCGACGGCGGAGAAGCCGGCGCAGGCGGCGGAGCGTGGCCTTGCCCCGGAAACCGGCATATGCGCTGAAGACCGTGGCCTTCTTGCCTTTGAGGGCCTTCCGGTCAAGCCCCTTTATGAACCTCTTCACCACCCGAGCCGGCCTGGCTCCCCGCGTGGGGCTGCCCACGGCCAATATGGTATATTCTTCCAATTCCTGGGGCTGCAGGTTCTTTACCGGCTTGACGGTCACGCTGACCTTGCCGGCCTCCAGGCCCCTGGCCACCGCCTCCGCGGCCTCTGCGGTGTGTCCGGTCTTGGTGTGATAGACGACCAAGGCTTTTTTTCTTTTCCCGAACATGAGACCCTCCTTGCCTACACGGACTGCCCCTCCCAGGTACGTGGAAAATAATACCCACGGCGTCCGCCGTTCAAACCGCCGTGGTCGAAGGCGCTCTACGGTCAGGTCCGGTCGGCATCCGGGTTGCTTTCCCCGTGGAGGGGAAGGGAGAAGGCCACCACCGCGCCCATACCCTCCTCGTCCTCCACTCAGACCCGCCCCCCATGGGCCTCCACGTAGGTGCGCACGATGTAGAGGCCCAGGCCCAGTCCTCCCTCCATCCCCTCCGCCTTGCTCCTGGTGAACTTGTCGAAGAGCCTTTCCCGGTCCTCGGGCGGGATGCCGGGACCCCTGTCCTTGACCCTCACCACCGCTTCCCCGTCCTGCACGTCGCCGGTGACCACGACGGACTCGCCGGGCGGGCTGAAGCGGAAGGCATTGTCCAGGAGGTTGATGAGCACCTGGCGTACCTTGTCCCAGTCCGCCTCCATCTCCAGCCGTCGTACCGAGGTCACCAGGTGGACGTTTCTTGCTCCCGCCGTCAGGGACATGGACCCCGCCACCTCCTGGAGCACGGACACCAGGTCCCCCGGCTGCGGGTTGAGAAAGATCTGCTCCGATTCTATACGGCTCATGTCCAGCACGTTCTCCACCATGCGGTTGAGCCTGCGGCACTCCCGGAGAACGTGGTCGATGCAGGAGAGCTTGCGGTCCTCGTCCATGCGCTCCCAGTGGTCCTTGAGGGCCGAGGCGTAGCTGTTGATGACCGTGAGCGGGGAGCGCAGCTCGTGCCCCACGATACCCACCAGCTCCGTCTTCAGCCTGTCCAGCTCGCTCAACCTCCGGTTGGCCTCCTCCAGGAGTGCGTTCCTGCGCAACAACTCGAGCTCCATCTCCCTGGACTGGGTGACATCGCGGGCGATGACCAGGGCGGCCTCCTTCTCCGTGTGCAGCCGGGTCCCGGTGATGGAGAGGATGACCGATTTGCCGTCCGGCCTCCGCAGGGTCACCTCATAGAACCTTATCTTCTCTCCCCGGAGGCCTCGCGACAGAGCGGAGAAAGCGCGCTCCATCTCCTGCGGGTCCAGGAAGTCAAGGTAGCCCTTGCCGAGCACGCGTTCTACCGGGAAACCAAGGACCTCTTCCGCGTCCGTGTTTATGGCCAGGATGTTTCCTTCCCGGTCCACGGTGAAAATCACGTCGTAGCTGTTGTCCAGCATCTTCCTGAACTTGGTCTCGGCCTCCTGAAGCCTTTTCTCCCGCAGCCCGAGCTCCTCCAGGGCGCGCATGTGCTCCTCCTTGGCCCGCAGAAGGCCGGCCACCAGGATGTCGTAGCCGAAGCAGGCCTCGAAGGCCAGCACCCCATAGGTCTGAAAGCGCAGGGCCCACAAATCCCATATGATGTCTATAACCTGCAGGCAAGCCCCCAAGGTTATGGAGATCGCCCCCAGAAGGGCCAGGAGGTGCTGGCGGTCCCTCTGAAGGAGGTACTCACGTGCCATGAGGACGACGATGAGCGCGGTGGCCATCAGGAGGTAGGCCCCGAAAGCCAATTTCCACTTATTGGAAGGACTGAGGATTCCCAGGGCGGCGGCGACCATGAACACGGCGGAGGCGGGGAAAGCGGCGGCGTAGAGTATGCTGGTGAGACGTCTTTCCCCCAGGGAGTAGGTGGTGAAGAAATGCACGGCGAGAGCCACGCACAGCGAGCCCAGAGCCCAGCTGGTCGCGTCCACCCAGGATTCCCGGGTGAGCAAAGGATGGGCGAAGTCGAAGCCCTTCCAGACGGCGAGAGCGAGACAGAGTATCCCGAACAGGCGGCCGCGCAGATCCCTCCAGTAAGTGGCGAGGACTATCAGGCCCAGCAGGGCGGAACTCAAGACGGCGACGGTCTCCGTCACGTTGGTCGGGTTTATCTGCACTTGCATCGGTCCACGCCCCCGTCTCAGGTTCCGGCGGGTGCTCTCGCCCCGTCTCCCTGGTCCGTTACTTCCATATTATTCTAAACGACACACCGTTAGAACGATAGGAGGCAGGCAACCCCGCAGAGCGACCTGGTCTTCCCGGTTTCTCCGCTGCGCACCGCTCAACAGGGGCTACGGCCAAGACTCTTGGGGGATCCGAGGTGCTTTCTTCCCCTAAGGCAAGAAAGACGTCAACACCTGTGTCGCATGGCCTCCGCATCCATTTCCCCACCGGGCGGAGAAGGGGCGCATCTCCGTCGCTATGCGCATCCGAAGAGGGAGCTTCTCCGCCATACGGTGGAGAAGCCCAAGCGGTTCCCGCCGGGGCCCGCAACCGCATACTCCCGCGCTTCAGCCGAAGTCGCGCTGTATGAGGTCGGCGGCAACCATCCCGGAACCCACAGTAGGGGCGATTCCTCCCCCCAGATGAGTGGAAGCCCCGGTGAGGTAAAGGCCCCTGAACACCCTGGATCGCACCCCGGGCCGGAAAGCGGCGGTGCAGGTGATGTCGTTCTGCAGCCCGTAAACCGCGCCCTCGGGGTGGAGGAGCAACCTCTCGAAGTCCTTCGGCGTGTTCACCTTGGCCACCCGGATGTGGTCATGCAGTCGCAGCCCGAAGCCGCGCTCTAAAAGCCCGAGCATCTTCTCCAGATACCTCTCCTTGTAAGAATCCCAATCCCCCTCCGCCAGGCGGTAGGGAGCGAAGGATACAAGGTTCAGGCAGTGATGCCCCTCCGGAGCCAGGGAGGGATCGGCGTGGGTGGGCCAGGAGATGAGCATGAAACCCCCGTCCGGCACGCGGCCGCTCAGGTAGTCCTCGAACCAGATGCGGTTCATCTCCTGCAGGGTGGCGTAACAGAAGGTGTGGTGAGCGTCCAGGTCCGGCCGGGCATCCAGACCCAACATGATCATGGGCGCGGGTATGGAGACCCGGTAGCTCTTTATGGCCCGTTTTGCCCAAGCGGGAAGCCTTTCCTCCCCTATGAGCTCAAGGTAGAGGGTCTTGGCGTTGATGTTGGAGACCACGACGCGGGATTCTATGCGCGTCCCGTCGGCCAGCTCCACCCCCCGCACCCGCCTCCCGTCCGTGAGCACCCTGACCACGCGCGAGTTGAACCTTATCTCCCCGCCGAACTCCCGGAGGGCAGTGGCGATGCCCTGGGGAATGGCGATCATGCCTCCCCGGGGGTAGAAGATGCCCTCGTGTTCGGAATAGGCGAGGAAGGCCACATACCCCGGGCACAGGGCAGGGGGCAGACCTATGAAGTAGGATTGCAGGCTCATGGAGGCGCGCACCGTGTCGCTCTTGAAAAAGCTGCACAGCACGCTCTCGAAGTTGAGCACCATGTACTTGAGGTACTTGGCCAGCTTGGGGTTGGCCAAGGCCACCCTGAGCATGTCCCTGAGGGAACCCATGGACTCGGTTATCACCTTCCCGAAGGCGAAGTTGACGGCATCGGAACCCACGGCGGCGAAGCGTTCCCAGGAACGCGCGTCCTCTTCGGAGAAGCGGGCGATGACCTGCCCGGTCTCCTCCACTGAGACGGGGTAGGAGAACCTCCTGCCGTCGGCGGTGACGAAACCGTAGATGGGGTCTATGGGGATGAAATCGATATAGTCCTTGGTCTCCTTACCCAATCTCCGAAAAAGGCCGTCTATGACCCAGGCCAGCTCCACGACGGAGGCCCCGATGTCGAAGCGGTAACCCTGGTGATCATATGAGGAGCAACATCCCCCCACCCGGTCGGTGTTCTCCAGGACCAGGGTGCGGAAGCCGCTGCGAGCCAGGTTGGCGGCGCAGGAAAGCCCTCCCAGCCCGGCCCCGATGACCACGGCGTCGTAGCCCACGCGCCCACCCCCTTCAGATGAAGTAGCGGTAAGGCAGGTAGGGGACCTGTTTGCCGATGTGTGCCAGGTAGCGGCGCGTGCTCTCGTCCAGGGAGAAGTAAAGAGCCACAAGCGCCGCCAGGATGCCCGCTTTCAGCAGCCTTCCAAGCCTCTTCTCCATGTTCCGTCCTCCTCGCCTTGCCCGCTTTCCGTTTCTCCGACCCGCTTTCCCCGCCCGCGGCCCGGGAGCGTCTTTATCCGTGCCGGGCATTTTCTCCCGCCCTGCAACGGCTTACACGGGGACCCTCCGACCAGCGTTTCGCGGTCCCTCTTCGCTCACCTCCGCTCCGCGCCTCCGAGACCGTCACCCCGGCTTACACCATCCGACCCACCGCACTCTCCCGAGGCCTCTCACACGTGACCGCTCCCCAGCCCACAAGACCCCGTCCCCACGTCGATGCTCCCGGGCCCCGGAGTCCGGGCTGAATGCAACCCCGGGAATGCACCGGCGCTTTCATCACCCACGATCCTTCAGGACATAGCCTGAGGTGATGATCCCCGAGGCGATGGTGGTGGGCACGCCCCCTCCCAGGTGTGTGGAGCTCCCCGTTAAATAAAGCCCCTTTATCACCCGGCTCCGGGCATGGGGGCGGAAAAGGGCCAGTGAGGTGAGGTCGGAGAAAAGCCCGTATATGGCGCCCTGTGGGGAGAGCAGGCGCCTCTCGAAGTCCAGAGGGGTGGAGACCTCCAGGTAGTCTATGTGATCGCGCACGCCGGGCATGACCAATCTCTCCAGCTCCCTGACCGCCGCCTCCCTGTACCAGTCCTTGAGCCGGTCCCAGCTGTCGCCCAGGGGCGCGTAGGGAGCGGGGGCGTTGCACAGGAAGTTCAGGATGTGATGCCCGTCCGGCGCCAGGGAGGGGTCGGCTTCCGTGGGCCAGCAGATCAGGCTCATGGCCGCGCGGGGGATGATCCCCTTGGTGTAGTAGAGGTTCCATACGCGGTTCATGTCCTCAACGGAAGCGGAAACCACCGTGTGGTGGGCCTCCAGGTCCGGCTTTTCGTCAAGACCGACGTAGACCATGGGGCAGGGCATGGAGAGGCTGTAGCTGTCTATGGCCTTCAGCGCCCATGAGGGGAGGTTCTCCGGCCCCACCATCTTGAGGTAAGCCACCTTGGCGTTGACGTTGGAGACGACCACCCCGGAGGTGATCTCCGTCCCGTCCTCCAGGATGACGCCGCGGGCGCGGTTCCCGTCCAGGATTATCCTCTCCACCTTGCAACCGGTGCGCACCTCCAACCCATGTTCCAATCCCGCCCTCAGCATCCCCTCGGGTATGGAGATCATCCCCCCGTGGGGGTAATAGATGCCCAGGTGTTCGGAGAGGGCTATGAAGCCGAAGATGCCCGAGCCCAGCTCGGGCGGCGCCCCGGCGAAGTAGGACTGGAAGGCCACCGAGCCCAAGATGGTCGGGTTGCGGTAGTAAGAGCGGATCACCGACTGGTGATTCCGGGCCAGGAGAGGGAGGTAACGCAGCACTCGTGGGTGCCTGGCCACCAGGGCCAACGCCTCCCCCACCGTGTTCAGGGGGGAGGTCACCATGGCCTCCATCATCTCCTCGATCATCTCCAGGCCCAGCCTCGAGAAACGCCTCCAACCCTCAGCGTCCTCGGGAGCGATGGACTCGATTACCCGGGTGGTCTCGTCGATGTCCGTGGGGTAAGAGAAGCGCCTGCCGTCCTCGGTGATGAAGGAATAGATGGGATCGCAGGGCAGCAGATCTATGTAGTCCTCCCTCCTCTTCCCCATCAGCTGGAAGAACTTGTCCAGGGGATGGATGACCTCTACGATGGAGGCACCCACGTCGAACCTGTAGCCGTGGGACTCGAATGTGGAGCAGCATCCGCCGATGATGTCGGACTGTTCCAGGATGAGGACCCTCATGCCGTTCTTGGCCAGGAGAGCGGCAGCGGAAATTCCTCCCAGTCCGGCCCCGATGACCACGGCGTCGTAATCGGCCATCGCCCCTCCTCCCCGCTCGACCGGCGAATCGCTTACCGGCACCGATATCCGCTTATCGGTAAGCTTTAATGAATATATAGTATTATTATACTTACCATTATAAATGAAGCAAACATAGTTAAAATCCGGCGGTGTTCGGCGCAAAAATCTCGCCTAACAGAGGCGGATTGGGCCGGCGAGTTAAAGTTGGCTCCCGGGGTCTCCCTTCCAGGGTGATAGAAACCTCAACCGGCATGCCCGGCAAGCCGATAAAAATTTTGAAATCCAGACGGGTTGATGATGAGCTTTTTCGGATACCGCCCAGATCGCAGGAGGTCGGCCATGATGAGAGGGCATACGCGTTTCGCCTCGTTCTTCGTGCTTTTAGCCGGCATATCCCTGATTGCCGTCCTGGCCCTCGGCGGTTGCGGCAAGGCAGGCCGGGAAGGGGAGAGCGCCTCCGGTGAGGAAAGTCAGGGGGCCGAAGCCCTCGTGGGCGACGCGCTCTTCCAGGAAGTGGTAAATGCCATGCAGGGGGAGATATCCTACCGCATCTCGGCGGAATTGGACCTCCAGTTCCAGATCCCGTCGGCGTCGCTCGGAAAAACGGGGCAGCCCTACATCACCGCCCCGGCCGCCGTTCCGTATGAGGCCTTTCATCTCTCCAAAGCGGGGAAGAGCGGCTCCAAGGCGATCCTCAAGGTGGATCAGATGGCCGTCGACGAGGGAGTTCCTCCGGCACTTTTGCCCGGGGAGATGGGAAACGTATTCTACCTCATCAACGGGACCTACTACTGGGAGGATCCCTCCGGCTGGCACGCCGAGCCCTACGATCCGGTGGGGTCGCTACCGAACCTCAACCTGCGCGGCCTGATGCCCGAGGACGTGATGAACTGGCTGCTCTATGCCGAATCCGCGGAAGCGGTGGAGGAAAAGGACAACGCGGTGGGTTACCAGGTCACGCTGGGCGAGAAGTACCTCAAGGGCTTGAAGGAACAGGCCCAGAAGAGCCTGTCGGGAGACGACCTGAGCAAAGCCATCCACAACCTGAAGGTCGTGGAGAAACTCCTTCCCGCCATGGGCTTGTTCGTGGTTGTGGACAAGGATGCCAAGTGCATCACCGAGGTGCAGTTCGCCTACGGAGGCCATTTCTCGGACGTATTCGTGGACCTGCCGGAGGACTCGCCCTTCAAGGAAATGGGCTTTTTCTACAGCAGCTTCATGATCTACGACAGTTACGGCAGCCAGTTCGACATACAGCCCCCCATCTGAGCGGGGTGGACACTTCGGTCTGGAGCCGGACGCCTTCCGCACATCCTCGCGGGGTAAACGGCATGATTGAAGGCGCTTCAAAGGCCCGTGGATAACCTCCCTTTTCCGTGGGATTAACCGTAAAGAGGCAGAAAGGGGAGTGGTAGGCAAGGAAGATCCGGCCTCCCGGTCTCCATTCGGGAAACGGGCTCCTGTCGTGAAAATCCGGCGGGCGCCTCCCCCTCGCCATTCCCGGCAAGCCGGAACCCCACTCGGGGCGCCGTCCGGCTCCGGCCGTGCAGTGGAGGGGAGAGGCGATGAGGTGAACGCTTCATGAAGTACGCCGACGATGCGCTCCCGATGGATGGTTGTTCGTCCCTATCCGACCTGCGGTCGCGTTGATGAAGCGGCCCTTCTCATGGATAATTACAGCATAGCGAGGGAAAAGCCCGTGCCGCGGCTTCGGATCGAAGGAGGGCGTCCATGGCGCGTCGAACCGCTGCTTTCATGTCGATTTTCGTGATCCTCCTCGTGCTGCTGATGGCGCCTCTCGGGTGCGCCCGGAAGGAAGTCGAAACCCCCGCCTCGACGCTGGAGGTACCACGGCTGGACAGCGGCCCCATAAGCGGCGTGCAGGAGGACGGTGTCTGGGTCTATAAAGGGATCCCCTATGCCGCGCCGCCGGTGGGGGAGCTCCGCTGGAAGGAACCCCAGCCGGTGGAGCCCTGGGAAGAAGTGCGCCCCTGCACGGAGTACGGACCGGCCTGCCCCCAGCCGGAATGGCCATACCAGGTGCAGAGGGACATCTTCCGCATCACCGACCAAGACGAGGATTGCCTCTACCTCAACGTGTGGACCCCGGCTAAAAACCCCGATGACAAGCTCCCGGTGATGGTGTGGATACACGGAGGTGGCTTCACCGTCGGCTCCGGCTCCCAGGTGCTCTACGAGGGGAAATACCTGGCCCGCAAGGGCGTCGTGGTGGTTACCATAAACTACCGTTTGGGCCCCCTGGGCTTCATGGCCCATCCACTGCTGTCCGAGGAATCTCCCCACGGCGTCTCCGGAAACTACGGGCTTCTCGACCAGATCCAGGCTCTCCGATGGGTGCAGAGGAACATATCCGCCTTCGGAGGCGATCCGGGCAACGTGACCATCTTCGGGGAATCCGCCGGGGGAGCCAGCGTCTGCGCGCTTCTGGCAAGCCCCCTAGCGGAAGGGCTCTTCCACCGCGCCATCGCCGAGAGCGGCGCCTTCCTCTCCATGGGGATGCCCTCGGCGGGGAGATCGGAGACCCTGGAGGAGGGCGAGAAGCTGGGAAAGAGGATCTCTCACGAGCTGGGTTGCAACCGCGAAGGGGACGAGCTGGCCGCCCTGCGTTCCAAGACCCCGCAGGAGCTGATCGATGCCTTCCAGAAAGTGGGAACCGGTTTCATGGGGCGCGCTTCCATCGGGCCGGTGGTGGACGGATATGTCCTCCCCGATAAGCCGCAGGACGTCTTCGCCGAGGGGAGGCAGCACAAGGTACCCCTGCTCATCGGGAACAACGCCGACGAGGGGATGCTCTTTCTGGCCGGACAATCCATCACCGCCCAGCAGTACGAGAACCTCGTCCGGCTGGCTTACGGGACCTACGCCGACGAGGTCCTCTCCCTCTTCCCGTTACAGCCTGGAGAGGACCCCAGGGCCGCCTACAGCCGCCTGTTCACCGCTATGGGCTTCGCCGCTCCCTCGCGCTTCGCCGCCGAGAAGATGGCCGAGGCGGGTATGCCCGTCTTCGTATACCTCTTCACCATGAGGTCAACCGTCCCGGGGACCGAGCACATGGGAGCCTACCACGGTTACGAGCTCCCCTTCGTCTTCGGCACCCTGGTGCGCTTCCTGCGCCCGGAGGACCAGTCTCTCTCGGAGATCATGATGAACTACTGGACCCGTTTCGCCGCCGGCGGCGACCCCAACGGCGGTTCGGAGCCGGAATGGCCGCGCTTCGAGCCGCAAAGTGCCGCCTACCAGGAGCTGGGAGAGAAGGTGGTTTCCCGCACCGGCTACTATCCTGAGGCCTACCGCCTGGTG
>JACVJH010000142.1 GCA_015711895.1 Candidatus Solincola tengchongensis
GAGGACCTTCCCCGGGTGCACGCGGATAAGAGGCTCCTCCGTGAAGCGCTCATGTGCCTTCTGGATAACGCCTTCCGTTTCTCGCCCCCCGGAAGCCCGGTGATCCTGGGGGTGGAGAGGTGGGGTGACGAGATATTGTTGCGTGTCGAGGACCAGGGGCCGGGTATACCGGATGAGGTTATCAGGGAGATCACCCGCGCGGATGCGGTCGAGGAGCAATCCCGACCCGAGGGGCGGAGGGCCAGAAGCCTCCTGGTCTGCCGGAGGTTCGTGAAGTCCATGGGTGGCGAGCTCTCCTTCAAGGTCACGCCCGGGGAGGGGACCGTGGCCTACGTCCGCATCCCCGTTCTTCCCTTCATCAGCGAGGTGTCATGAGCTCCGCGGCCCAACTGCCGGAGGTCAGCATCCTGGGGATCTGCGGGAGCCCGGTCAGGGAGGGAAACGTGGCCGCCCTATTGGAGGCCGCTCTGCGCAGCCAGGACGGGCGCCCCGGAGTCCGCTGGGAGATCCTCCACCTCGCGGACCTGCGGGTGGAGGACTGCGTTCACTGCAACTGGTGTCTGAGGAAGCAGGAGGGAGAGCGGCGCTGCTCCCGGCAGGACGATATGGGTGAGGTCTACCCCCGGGTGGAGGCCTGCGACGTGCTCCTCCTGGCCACCCCAGTGTATTTCGGGCGCCTATCCGGGCACCTGGCCGCGTGCATAGACCGCATGCGTATCTACGTACACGGCAATCTCACGGCGGGAATGCTTCGCGACAAGGTGGGCGGCGCCATAGCCGTGGCCTGGTTTCGCATGGCCGGCCTGGAGATGGCCCTCCTCACCGTGCACCAGTTCTTCCACGCCGTGAACATGGTCATAGCCTCGCCGGATATAGGGCTGCAGGGAGGCGCGGCTTTTTCCTCCCTGGAGGGAACGGGGAGGAGGGAGGGGGACGACAGGAGGCTCGTACTCCGCGACCAGTTGGGCGTGGCCAGCGCGGTTTCCACCGTGCAACGGGCCGTGGAGCTGTCCCGGCTGCTCAAGGCCGGCCGGGAGGCCCTACCTCCCGAGGCTCGACCTTGAACTCCGGTGAGGAGGCCATTCCCGTGCGGGTGGTCATCCTGTGGGACGGTTCTCGGCATGGCGTGCGAGCCGGTGCGACCTCCTGGTGGCTCTTCTTCGGGCTCCTCCACCTCGGGGGAAGCGGGGTGGTGGGGTTCGACCCCACAATCTCGCGCTACAACATACGCTTACTTTCGCCGATATATTTAAGGTCAGTGAATCGACCGGTGGGCGAACGTGGCGTCGGCTTGGCAATCTGCGATGGGTGGGGCATCCATCCTGCGGATTTGACTGAAGGCAGGAGGTGCGGCGATGGAAACCTGCTCCGGTTGTGGGCTACCGTCCTTCATCGGTAAAGAGCACAGATGGGAACCGAACGGTGTCATCTCCCTTTCCAGGTCCCCCTTGAACCGCATGGTGTTCTTCGAATCGGAGACCATCGACGGGGTCATACGGGGAATCGAGGAGTTGATAGGCAGGCCGGTGAGCCACATCGTCATCGAGAGCAGGGCCAGGGAGACGAAGAGGTACATGCAGAGGTTGCTGGGGGAGGAGGGGAGTTTCCGGGAGGCGACGGAGGAGGGCTCTCCCCCGGAGGAAAGGGAGAAGGTCATGGCCCGGGCGAGGGCCATAAGCGTGTCCATGATGGACATCGGGAGGGCATACGGCTACGGCGACGGTCACCTTGGCAGGACCTGGGAGACGGGGGATCCCTACCCCTGGAGGGAGGAGCTCTACGTGCGTCCCTACTCCGTGTATTTCGCCGCCGCCGACCTCCTGGGGACGGTGGAGGTCTTCGAGGGCCGGGAGATGTGGGTGAAGTACGAGGAAATGGAGGAGGGCCTCTTTTGCTTTCGCGCCTTTCCGTCCCCCCATCCCTTGGAGCTCCAGGAACGCCTGCAGAGGAGGAAGAGGTATGCTTTCAAGCCGGGGGATATCGAGTACGAGAGGTGCGACCTATGCGGTGTACCCCTGGAGGTCTCGCGGCATGATTGGGACACGGAGCGGGGATTGGTCACCAATCCGGAGACCGGGAGGAGGATGGCCCTCTTCGGCCCGCTGGCGCTGGATGCCGTCTTCGACGACCTGGAGGCGGAGCTCGGGGAAGTGATACCGGAGACGGTCATCGAGGCCATGCGGCGTTATATCCGGGAGGCGTGGTCCAACGAGGAGTGGTGGAGGGATGCGGACACCTTCCGCCGCATGATAGGGCTACGGGGCATGGGCAACCTGGCCCGTTTCGAGGGTAGGCGGCGCGGCCTTTCCCTGACCGTGGAGAACTCCACCCTCCACCTGATGATGGTGGGCACCGTTCAGGCCCTGGTGGAGATGGCCTACCGTGCGGAGCGGTCCCGGGTGGAATGGTCGCTGGCCGAGGACGGAGACCTGGAGATCTCCGTCCGCCTGGCCTGAGGAAGGCGGGGCAACTCAGGCCCCTGAACAGGCTCGGCGGACGTTCCCGGGGCGGGAAGACGAAACCTATGAGGGAGGGCGGGGGCCTAAAACGGCGTTATCCGGTCACATGTGAGCCACATGTCGCACTCCAAGGCTTGGAAGAGCGTCCAGGATATTAAATCCATTATCTGGAAAATGGTGCTTACCCC
>JACVJH010000143.1 GCA_015711895.1 Candidatus Solincola tengchongensis
GAAGAGGCTCGCCCCGCCGACGATGACCAGCCAGCCGTAATCGCGGACTTCCTTGCCCCCTCCTTCTTCCCTCCCGGCCAGTTCGCCGCCCAGTTCCTCACCGCCCTCTCCCAGTCCGGCCAGCGCCGCCTCGAGGGGCTGCTCACCGGAGGCCTGCAGGATGTAGACATTCTTTCCCTCCTTCTTCAGGGCGTGGAGGTAATCTCCGCCGGACCATACCTTCCAGGCACCTCTCGCCTCGCCCTCCTTGAGGCCGGTCTTGAAACGCTTCTCCAGGTATTCGACATAGGCGGAGATGAACTCCGACGCATCCCCTTCGCTGTCCCAGGCATAGAGCTGCACCAGGAGCTTATCGCCGGCCGGGTTGCGGTAATAATGATAGTCATTTCCTCCCCACCCCGCTGCCGCCTCCTCCGCAGCGCTCTTACTCATAAACGGCTTGAAGAGCTCGAAGACGTCGAACTCCCCGAGGACGTCGTCATAGGCCAGCTCCCAGCCTTCCCCCAGCTCCGCACTGAGGTCCGGCAGCTCCAAGGGGATGGGGTCATCCCCGGACAGGTATTTCTCGGGATGGTATATCTGCTCCGTGCTCTTGGGCGGGTGCTGGAAGGCGGCATCCACCCGGTCGAAGCCGCCCGTCTTCTGGAGGAAGCGCACGAAATCCATCCCCTCCTCGTAGGGGAAGAGCAGCCCGTCCCTCACATATTCCGGCGCACTGTCCAGGACCTCGGTGGAGAACTCGCCGCTCTCCTGCTGCATCTCCAGCATCTCCGAGGCGTCCATATACCTGTACAGCCAGAGCTGCGAGGTGAGCATGGCGTCTCCCTCTACCAGGCAGGTAGCGGCGAAAGAGGCGTCGTCGTCGGTCCCCTCTTCCGATTCGGGGGGGTCATAGAAGGGTGGGCGCCGGAGGTTGAAGTTGACGTCCTGGAGGTAATGGGTTAGCTCATGGGCCAGGACGTAGCGGTCCATGGGCCCCATGTCCTGGTCCTCGGAGATGAGGAACATGCGTTTATCCTCCGGGTCGTAAAAGCCCGCTATCTGCTCGGTATAGAGGTCGATGTACAGTTTGTACAGGTCGAGCCCCGGCTCGACGAACCCCAGCATGGCCATGATCTCGGAGGCGGTGCGTATCTCCTCTTCCGGGTTTTCCTCCTCGAAGTCCTCTATCATCCTTTTCCTGAGCTGATCCTGGGTGAGGTAATCCACGGGCACGTCCGGATCGGCGGAGAGGCCTCTCAAGCCCTCCACCTGGTGAAGTACCGTCTCGATGGCCGAACGATCCCCCTGCGCGAGCACCGATACGGTTCCCGCCAGGAGAGCGAGAACCACCGCAGCAGCAATAAAAAAGTGCCTGCGCATGCTTCCGCCTTTGACGCCTTGGGTATCCGGACCCTTTCTCTCCGCTGCCATCGACCGTACGATGAACATTCTACCTCAAAGGCGGTGCCAGGCGCTCCGGGTAGGGACAGAGCGCGCGGAGACAGCAATCACCGCACAGGGGATTCCTGGCACGGCAGGCACGCCTACCATGCTCGACGAGGTTAAGGTGGAGCCTGTACTTCGACCCGTCCGGGACCAGCCGGTCCATGGCCTCGTGGGCGGCAACGGGACCCAGTCCGGCGGGTATGACCTCCAGCCGCTTTCCCACCCGGAAGACGTGGGTGTCCACCGGGAAGAAGGGGTGGCCCAGCTGGAAGAGGAGGAGGATGGCAGCCGTCTTGCGCCCCACGCCGGGGAGGCCCAGGAGATACCGGAGTACTTCCTCGGGTTCTCTTTGCGCCAGGGGAGCTAAGCAGTAGGCGCCAAAGTCCCTGCGCACCAGTTCCAGGATAGTCTTTATCCGTTCCGCCTTGACGCGGGAGATGCCGCCGGGCCGGATGGCCTCCTCGATCTCCTCCACCGGAGCGTGGGCGGCTTCCTCCCAGGACGGGAACCTGTCCTTGAGGCGAAAAAAGGCCAGGTTCGAATTGGCGTCATTGGTGTTCTGGGAAAGAAGGGTGTGCACGAGGCCATCCAGGAGGTGACGGAAATGGGGTTTCCACGGCCGGTCCCCGTAACACTCCAGGAGGGCACGGTCGATGCGTTCCACGCGGCGGCGCAGCGCCTGGAAATCCCTTGGGGAGAGGGAGACCAATCGCCTCTCCCGTTTCGCGGCTCTCTCTTTTCCCGGCATGACTACCTCAATTCTTTCCCTGCATGGTCACCTCAAGATTCCTCTCAGCTTCCCCGCCTGGGCCAGCGCCCGTTCTATACTCGAAACTTCCGCGTACGACACGCCGACGCGAAGCACCGGTGCCCTTCGCCCAACCCCGCTCGACGGGAAGGCGCTCCGCCGGAAGCGATCATATCCGTTACCGCGACGCGGAGGGGGAAACCCTTGGCCGCAAGGGCAGCCCTGCGGCACACCTTCCTGCCGGAATCCGATTCGCATCAATATTAATCCAATCAAGGGAGGGGTTTCACCAATCGTTTTACCCAACCGGGAAGAAAAAGCCGAAAATCATGGTCACTCCTGCCGGACCGAGATGCGGGTTTCGGTTATTGTTCTACCCAACCGGGAAGAGAAAGCCGGAAATCATGTCGATCCTACCTGACCGATATGCGGGTTGCAGAGATTTCTCTCCCTACCCGGGAACAGAAAAGGATGACGGAAAAGAGAGAGCGGCCAGGGCCGGCGATGAACGAGAGGCGTGGATCTGAAACCGCTATGCTCTCCTCGCCCGCCCCGCCGGAAAGGAATCTCCTGCCGGAAATAAGTGTCGCCAGAGAGGCAGCCTTCCATTGGAGGGGACACGCCTGTGCCGCATATATGACACCTTTATTCACTGTGAAGTCAAATATTTAGAGGATATGACCTGAAAACGATTTGACATCAATCATTTTAACTGGGAAAATATATAAAAATTGAAAACTTATTCGTGCGTAATAAGGAGGAGACGAATTGCCCAGGAGAGACAAGCGATCCGACATCGTCAACGCGGGAATCCGAGTATTTTCCCGCAAGGGTTTCAGCCGCTGTTCGGTAGAGGACATCCTCCAGGAAGCGCACGTCGCCCGGGCCACCTTTTACAGCTACTTCGACAGCAAGAAAGACCTCTTCGTGGAGTTGGTCGACGGAATCCTCAACAACATGGAGGAGATAGTCAAGCGCAACCTGGAGGACATGCCCACCGACCTTAATGAACTGAAGGAACGCACCAAGCGGACCATCCTCGACCTCTTCGACTACTTCTCCAAGAACTTGGAGTTCGCCTCCATCTACATCCAGGAGGTCATGGGCATGAACCCGGAGATCGACGCCCGCGTGGTGGAGTGGCAGCGCCGTATGGCGGAACTCGTGAGCCAGCTCATCCAGCGGGGCATGGAAAAGGGTCTTTTCCGGAAAGTGGACTCCTACGTGATAGGCAACCTGATCTCCGGTGCTACCCAGCACCTCGGCCTGAACCTCTTCATGTTCGACCAGCGCCTGGACACCGAGAAGACCGCCGAGGCCATCGCCGACTACCTCATATACGGATTGGCCGCCCGATAGTCATTCCGGGGCTCCCGGCCCGAAGAGGCGGGCCGGTCCCGGCTCGAGGCGCGAGTTCTCCTCAGCGATACGCCGCAGCTCCTCCAGCACCTCCTCCCCTCCGGGCTGGAAGAGGTGGGCGAAGCGCCTCTGAGGGCGGAGGTAATCCTCCACCGGCCTTGCCTCCTTGGGCTTCTTCACTCTGGCGATCACCCCGTTCTCCACCTCGAAGAGGGGAAAGAGGTTGGTCTCCACGGCGAGGCGGGCCAGCTCCACGGTGAGTTCCGACTCGTATCCCCATCCCGGCACGCACGGGACCAGGATGTGCAGGTACTTGGGGCCCTCGATCTCCAGGGCCCTCTGGACCTTGCGCATGAGGTCGCGGGGTTCGGAGACGGTGGCCGTGGCCACGTAGGGCACGCCGTGGGCCACGGCGATCATGGGCATGTTCTTCTTGCGGGTGCGGTTCCCGTAGGAGAGGCGCCCGGGTGGGCTCGTGGTGGTGCGGGCGCGCAGCGGGGTGAGCCCGGAGCGCTGATAGCCTGTGTTCATGTATCCCTCGTTGTCATAGCAGACATAGAGGATGTCATGTCCCCGTTCGAACATCCCGCTTATGCACCCTATGCCGATGTCCGCCGTCCCACCGTCACCGGCTTGAGCGATGATCTTTATGCCCTCGTATCGGCCCATGGCCTTGAGGGTGACCTCCATCCCGGCGGCCACGGCAGCGGCGTTCTCGAAGAGAGAGTGGATCCACGGCACCTCCCAAGAGGAACGGGGATAGGTGGTGGTGTAAACCTCCAGGCACCCCGTGGCGTTGGCCACGATGACCCGGGGGCCGGCCGCTTTGAGCACAAGACGGGCGGCGATGGCCTGCCCGCACCCGGCACAGCCGGTATGCCCCGGTTCCATCAGGTTGATGACCCAGCGTTCTTCAACGGCCATGCTCTTCCCGTGACCTCCTTCAACCGCCGTCTCTCAGAGGCACTCGCGGAAGGTTACGCTCCCCGCCAACACCCTCCTCATAAACCGAGCCGCATACGAACCCCGAGGACCTTACTCCTCCCGCCGACGGCCTTTATCAATCTTTCCCAGCACTCTCCTCTTCCCCAAATACCCGTTGAACCTAACCCTCGTCGCCGCGCAGCAGCTCTTCCCTGAGACCCCTGAACTCAACCCGGCAGGCGGGATTCCGGGCCAGGTCCCAAGCTATCTGCTTTATCTCCTCCACGGTGATGTCCCTTCCTCCCAGCCCCATGATGAAACTGGAGATCTCCGGCGACTCCTCCCCGCAGAAGGCGGCGCGCATCTCCGAGCACAGTGTGCCCTCCAGCCCAAGGGAGATGTCCTTCTCGATGACACCTACGATGCCCACGCCCATCAAGGCATCATGGATGGCTTCCTTGGGGAAGGGGCGGAAACAGCGCACTTTGAGCAGGCCCACCTTGAGCCCCTCCTCCCTGAGTTCGTCCACCGCCTCCCGCATGGTCCCCAGAAGAGATCCCATGGAGACCAGCACCACGTCGGCACCCTCCAGGTCGTAGGTCTCGATGAGCCCTCCGTGATGGCGTCCGAAGGCCTCGGCGTACTCTTCGGCCACCCGGGCGATGACGGAACGGGCCTCCATCATGTCCATGTGCACGTGGTAACGCGTTTCCATGTAGGCGTCCGGGCCCACCATGGCCCCCATGGTGAAGGGGTCGTCGGGGTCCAGCCTGTACTTGGGCTCGTAGGGCGGGAGGAAGCTGTCCACATCCTCTTGGGTGGGGAGGTCCACCGGCTCCATGGTGTGGGTGAGGACGTAGCCGTCCATGCACACCATCACCGGGATCATCAACTCCTCGGCGATGCGGAAGGCCTGGATATGGGTGTCTAAGGCCTCCTGGTTGTCCTCCACGTAGAGCTGTATCCAGCCGGAGTCGCGGATGGAGACCGCGTCCTGCTGGTCGTTCCAGATGTTGATGGGCGCGGATACGGCCCGGTTGGCGCAGGTCATGACCACCGGGAGGCGCAGGCCCGCGATGTTGAAGATGACCTCCACCATGAGCAGGAGTCCTTGGGAGCTGGTAGCCGTATAGGTCCGTCCTCCCACGGCGCTTCCCCCCAGGACGATGGAGGCTGCCCCGAATTCGCTCTCCGCCAGGACGAACCCGGCCTCCAGGCGTCCGTCGGCCACCATCCCGGCGAGTTCCTCCACGATGTGGGTCTGGGGGGTGATGGGGTAGGCGCAGACCAGGTTGGGGCGACAAAGGCGCACCGATTCGGCAACCGCCTTGGATCCCTCAAGGATGGCACTCAAAGCAACCTCCCATTATTTACCATTTAAGTGTCGGCGCAGGTTTGGCGTTTCCACTTCGAAATGAGCACCGAGACCTCTTCGCGCGCCGGGCATCATGGGCACGGCCTCGATAGCCGAAAGATGTCCGGGCGACCTTATCCTCCCCCACTCAAGGTTCCGCAGCCCCATAGGCTTCGGCCCAGCATCACGAAAATCTGCTAGCCGGGCTCCTCGCACCCCTCCTCCAGGACCATGTCTATGTCGTTCACCGGGCACTCGTGGGCGCATATCCCGCAGCCCTTGCAGTAGTCCAGGTTTACGTCGAATTTCTTCTTGTCCAGCTGGTAGACGGTGCCCTCCGGGCATCCCAGGAAGCACCGCTGGCAGCCGATGCAGTCCTTCTGCTTGTATACCGGGTGTTTGCCCCTCCACGCCTTGGTCTTGTTCTCCAGGCTGGAACCGGGCCTGACCTTCCTTCCCACGAAGACGCGCATCAGCCGCACTCCCCTATCTGCTCGCAGGCCTTGAGGGTGGCCAGTGCCTCTTTCTCTCCCAGCTCCCCGGGGACGCGCGTTCTAATGGCCTCTGTCACCGCCTCCAGCCTCACCAGGCCGGTGGCGCAGGCGAAGGCGCCCACCATGACCACGTTGATGATGGGCCTTCCGATGACCTCCAGGGCCACCTTGAGGGCGGGAACCGTGTACACCTTGAAGCCTTCGCCGACGGGAAGCTCCTCGCCGGGGCGGGTGGTGTTCACCAGCACCGTCCCTCCCGGTTTCAACCCCTCCAGCACGCCGGCGTTGTATATGAGCCCCACATCCTGGACGATGAGGTGATCCGGGGCGTAAACTTGCTGGCGGAGGCGGATGGGCCGGTCGTCGATGCGCACGAAGGCCACCACCGGCGCGCCTTGCCGCTCGGCGCCGAAGAAGGGGAAGGCCTGGGCGTACTTGCCGTCGGCGAAGGCCGCCTCGGCCAGAAGCTCCGCCGCGGTGACGTTCCCCATGCCTCCACGTCCGTGGATGCGTATCTCCTCCATCTTTCCTCCGGGGCCGAAGGTCGAGTCCCACACGGCCGAGGAGTTCGGCCTCGCGCCACCATGTTTCGCGCTCTCCGCGCTTTCCACCGTCTCGAAGCCGGTTCCAGAGAGAGGTGCCCGATGACGGATACGCCTATGAGATATTAAGTTTCCCAAACGGTTGAGTGGTTAAACGGGAAAAAACGCGCTCCCCGGAAAACGGTACCTCCTGGGCATGGATGGATGCGCGGTTGAACAGGGGAAGGGGATGCTTTAGCGCTTCTCGTGTCGTCCAAAGGGGGCCGTAAGCGCTCAGGCATGGAACGGCATGGAGGAAGAGGGACTCCGGATCGAGGCTTGACAGGACAGCATTCATATCCGGCCGGCCGGAGACGAGGACAGCTCGCCAGGAGGCAAGTAACCTACCCCGTGACCTGTGGATGTTCAATATACGCTCTGGAAGGACAGGGCCAGCAGGGAGACATAGAAGATGAGAGAGCCGATTATCAGGTTGATGGCCGCCGGGGCATGCCTTTTATATTTTGACGATACCCCGGCGAAAAACAGTACCACGGCAAACAATACCGTGAGCAGGGTGTAATCGTTGGATTGCCTTATGTAATCTCTGGCTTCCGTGGAGTGGCCGTCTGCCAAGTTGAAATAAGCCCTGGCTTGAATGTCGCTGTCCACGACATAGTCCGGGAGTTCGAAAGGATTGCGCGGTGCATCGGGGTTGTTGCGAGGATCAAGGGCTGTCCAGGCATCCACCGCTCTGCGCAAGCGGTCCGTGAAATAATGATCCTTAAAGGATTCCAGTGCCTCTCTTGCGATACTGGGATTATCGTAGAGTTCAACGAAATCGAGGAAAGTATCCACATCGAGTATCATCTTGCGATCCGCCTCGTCGGCGCTGACCACGGCAAAGCTCCTGCTGGAGTTGGACTTCGCGAAAGCAACGGATGCTCTTGAGTTCCACCTGGCCGCTTGATAGGAACACCACGCGGTGGCGATGACGGCAAAGGACATGAGGATGGCAGAACATACCTCCAGCCATTCGCTCTTCTCCCTCTCCCCTTGTTTATCGGGTGTTTCCTCTTTATCCATATGGGTTTCTCTGCCTATCCTCTTCCCGCGACCTTTAACCTTTATCCCGAAAAGACGGCTTCTCATGTTCGCCTCCCAACCGTGTTTCGTGACACCGACCTGCGGCCATCCAAGTCCTCCCTTTCCATATCCGTCGCAGCCCCACGGAATCTCCAAGCCCGTGCTTCACATTATCGGCCAGGAGGTCAAGGTCTCCTTAACCGGCTGGACAATGGCCAATCGTAATGAGGAGGAACGAAGCAGCCTTTTCCGAGGCTCGTCATGCACCCGGTAAAAAGAGGAACGCGGCCCTTTCCGGTTGTATAATGAATATAGGACGTTCACCTGGACGCAAAATCGGGGGACAAAACCACCTTAGAGTAGGAGGTGGGTTTTGTTTCCTTCCAGGTTGTTGATAGCTCTCATCATCCCTCTCGCCATCCTCGGGCTCGCCGTGTGGCTCACCGCCTCAGCGGAGATAAACCGCGGCAGTGTGCGTGTGGCGGGAGCCCTGGTGGGGCAAGCGGACGTGGACCTCTCCGTGCAGGAATGCTTCATCGAGGAAGGAGACCTCACGAGGAGCCTTACCGTGACCCTCGAGGCCCACAACCGTGGAGGGCTTGACGTGAACATGGACCCAAGGCTCTTTCACGTGGTCCTGAGCCATTCCTCCGATCCCCTTGGGGAGAGTGGCCCCCAGGGGACCTACACCCCACTCCGGTACCGGTCCCAGTGCCAGCAGGCTCCCTCCAGCCTCACCCTGATACCCGCGGGGGCCAGGCGGTCCTACACCCTGGTCTTCTGGGGCCAGAATCTACCTAGGGGCGAGGAGTGGAAGGACTACTACCTTAGCCTGGAATATTACGATCCGGCATCCTCCCTCATGGCCAGCAAGCTCATAAAACCTGAGGAAAGATAGTAAAGGGTCAGGTCTTGAATTTTGATACATCCGAGTACCGAAATCACTCCAAACGTTTCGTTCCCGCGCACCTAAGGTTTCCTGACACTCGAGTATAAAAATTCAAGACCTGACCCCATGCCAGTCCTGGAGGGCTCTCACGTCCATTCCTCGTTGGAGGAGCGATTCCATACCGTGCAGGGCGGCGCGCGCCGCGCTCATGGTGGTTATGAGGGGGATGTTGTAGAGCACCGCGTAGCTGCGGATGGACCACTGGTCGGAGCGTGGCCTCTTTCCCGAGGGGGTGTTGATGATCAGTTGAATCTGGCGGTTCTTCATGTAATCCACCACGTGGGGGCGGCCCTCGTGCATCTTGTTCACCACCTCCACGGGGATGCCGTTGCGGCGCAGGACCTCCGCCGTCCCCCGCGTGGCCAGGATGTTGAAGCCCAGCTCGTGAAGGCGGTGGGATATATGCACTATCTCCCGCTTGTCCCCGTCCTTGACGCTGACGAAGATGTTGCCGGACTTGGGTAAAAGGGAGCCGGCGGCGATCTGGCTCTTGGCATAGGCCATCCCCAGGTCGCGGTCTATGCCCATGACCTCGCCGGTGGAGCGCATCTCCGGTCCCAGGATGGTGTCCACCCCGAAGAAACGGTTGAAGGGGAGTACCGCCTCCTTGACCGCTATGTGCTCGATCTCCACCTCCCGGGTGATGCCCAGT
The DNA here is from genome assembly GCA_015711895.1 of Candidatus Solincola tengchongensis. Lineage (GTDB taxonomy): Bacteria > Actinomycetota > Geothermincolia > Geothermincolales > RBG-13-55-18 > Solincola_A > Solincola_A tengchongensis. The sequence continues at coordinate 9,516 of JACVJH010000143.1, forward strand.
TCCCGCAGGGTCCTCCCGATCATCAGCTTGGTGGCCACCTTGGCCCAGGGTATGCCCGTGGCCTTGGAGACGTAGGGCACGGTGCGCGAGGCACGTGGGTTGACCTCCAGGACGTAGAGCTTCTCGTCCTTCACCGCGTACTGCACGTTCATGAGGCCTACCACCTGGAGTTCGCGGGCCAGGGCGTAGGTGGCCTCCTTTATCTCTTCCACCATGGCTTCCCCCAGGGAGAAGGGAGGGATGGCGCAGGCGGAATCGCCGGAATGGATGCCCGCCTCCTCGATATGTTCCATCACCCCGGCCACCACCACGTCCCGGCCGTCGGCCACGGCGTCCACGTCGATCTCCACCGCCTCCTCCAGGAACTTGTCGATGAGCACGGGGTGGTCAGGGGAGACGTCCGCCGCCTCGCGCATGAACTCGCCCAGCTCACGGTCGTCATAGACGATCTCCATGCCCCGCCCGCCCAGGACGTAGGAGGGCCGCACGACCACGGGGTAGCCTATGCGGTGGGCCACCTCCAGGGCCTCTTCGAAGGACATGGCCGTCCCGTTCTCCGGCTGGCGCAGGCCCAGCTTATGCAGCAAGGCCTTGAAGCGGTCGCGGTCCTCGGCCCGGTCGATGGAGTCGGGACTGGTGCCGATGATGGGAGCCTTCTCGCGCATGAGGGGGACGGCCGGGTGTATCGGGGGCAGCCCGCCGGACGGGCCGTTGGTCGCCTGGCGTTTCTCGCGCCATGATCTCCAGGACGTCCTCCAGCGTCAGGGGCTCGAAGTACAGGCGGTCCGAGGTGTCGTAGTCCGTGGATACCGTCTCCGGGTTGTTGTTGACCATGATGGACTCGTATCCCTCCTCGCGCAGGGCGAAGGAGGCGTGCACGCAGCAGTAGTCGAACTCGATGCCCTGCCCGATGCGGTTGGGGCCCCCGCCGAGGATCATAACCTTCGGCTTACCGGAGCCGGCATGGGGGCCGGCCACCGGCTCCTCCTCCTTCTCGTAGGTGGAGTAATAGTAAGGGGTATAGGCCTCGAACTCCGCGGCGCAGGTGTCCACCAGCTTGTACACGGGACGGAGTCCGGATGAGCGACGCCGCTCCCGCACCTCCCCCTCCTCGCAGTCCAGGAGGAAGGAGAGCTGGACGTCGGAGAAACCCATGGATTTGGCCCGGAAGAGCTCCTCGTCGGAGAGTTCCGCTAGACGCCGGCCGCGCAGCCGTTCCTCCTCCTCCACGATCTCCCGGATGTTCTCTAAAAACCAGGGGTCGATGCCCGAGAGCTCGTACATCTCCCTGGAAGACATTCCCAGCTGAAAACCGTAACGTATATAGTAGAGACGTTCGGCGTTGGGGGTGGTGAGTTTCTCGCGCACCAGGGCCAGGGCCTCCTCCCTCTCCTCGGGGGTCGAGATGTCGTGGGGCCTCATGAGCTCCTTGCGGTCGCTCCCCAGCCCGTAGCGGCCGATCTCCAGGGAGCGGATGCCCTTCTGCAGCGCTTCCTTGAAGGTGCGGCCGATGGCCATCACCTCCCCCACGGATTTCATGGAGATGCCCAGGGTGGGGTCGGCGCCGGGGAACTTCTCGAAGGTGAAGCGGGGTATCTTCACCACGCAGTAGT
>MU158608.1:0-2332 GCA_015711895.1 Candidatus Solincola tengchongensis
TTTCCGCGGCGCGTGGGAGAGCCGAAGGGAAATGGGTCGATCCGCCTCTCCGACGGAAAAGGCCATTCTCGTACCGTCCCCCGAGATCACGCAGGGGGTTCTCCCAGGAAGTAGCGGCGCGGGTCGAAGATGCGCACGTCGTAGAGCTCCTCGCGGGAGGGCGGTTGGGCGCGCCGCAGGGAAGGCGCGGCCCTGAGGTCCCAGCCGCAGCGGGAAGCGATGGCCTGGAGGGCCTCTCTCCCGTCCGCAGCCACATGGGGGAAGAAGGTGGTGAGCACCAGTTCCTCCTCTCCTGGCGGCTTCTCCAGGACACCCTCCGTGGTCACCACGGTCCTGACCCTCTCGCCCGGAGCGGTGATGTAGGAGACCCTTTCCGGGGTGCGCATCTTGTCCATGGCCACGGTCACCAGGACCTCGCCGGCTCCCAGCGCCACGTCGCAGGCCCCTCCCGATCCCACCAGGAAAAGCCCCAGTTCCGGGATCTTGGTGGAGTTGATGTTCCCGAAGCGGTCCACCTGGCCGGCCCCCAGAGCGCCTATGGCCCGGCCGCTTGCCGCCCCCACCATGGAACCTAGGACGGTGGTGATGTCGGTGAGCATGGTGCAGGTGGGGATGTTCCGGAAATTGAAGATGAAAGGATCGGCGGGGCGCGGCGTGTACCCGTAGAAGCCGACCTCGGCCATGAGTTCGACCGGGCCGTCCTCTCTGCGAGGGTCGTACCAGGCCTTCCAGGCGGCCGGGTTGGAGGCGCCTATGCCCGCCAGGATGGTGCGGTAACCGGCCTCGCGCACGCGCCTGCGGATCATCCGCGCCGCCTCCACCACCATCATCTCCACGGGAGTGTATTCCTCCGTCGCGGGGATGGAGGGGATGCGGTCGGCCAGCTCGGAGACCCAGGAGTCCCCGGCCGCCCGGCCCTTCAGGTACCATATCCGTTCGTGCCCCAGCTTGGCCAGATAGCGTTCGTGGGAATCCACTTCCAAAAGCCACTCCCGAACCCAGTTCCGAAGGGATTCCTCGCTGCGGCAGGCCTCCCGCAGCTCGAGCATGAACTCCTCGTCCTCGGCGTAGGGCTCGAACTCCTTTATCCCCTGGTTGGAGGCCCCCGAGGGATGCACCCCCATGGGCGCCGGGCAAACCGCGCGCACCAGGTATCCGGGAATCCTGACGAAATGGGAGTAGCGGCGCAGGAAGGAGGTGGGGACCACCTGTTCCACGGTCACCAGGACCCCTTCCCTGGCGGCGAAGGCGGCGAAGACGTTCTCCGCATAGGGCGGCGTAAGCAGGACGTTCCCCGCCCGGTCGGCCGCCCAGGCGTGGATGAGGGTGAGGTCGGGACGCAGGGCCCGTACCATGCCCACCCGGCTCCCGTCGGGCAACTCCACCACCCGGAAGTCCCCGGCGTTCTCCTCCTCCATGGAGCTCCCCAGGAGGGAATGGGTGGGCATCCATTCCACACCCATGGCGCCGGCCATCAAGCGCTGCGGGAGGGTGAGGACCGTCCAGTTTTCGATCTCCAGGCGCCCCTCCCGGTAGGCCTCCTGGTACACCCGGTTGGGTCCCGGGAATGGGTAGGAATCGCCGCAGAAGGTGGTTATCAGCCTGCTGGCCAGACCCCCGTACACCAGGAGGACCATGTTGGCGATGAAGCCCAGGGAGGAGACGGTGAAACCGGGATCCTTTCCCCAGAAACGGCGGCATATCTCGTAGAGGGCGGCGTTGGGGCGCATGTAGGCGTGGCCCAGGTGAAGGTGCATCCCCGGCCTGACCAGCTCCTCCACAGCCCGGCGGAGGTCCTTCACCTTGTCTTCCGAGGTCTCCCTCTCGGCTATGGCAAGGGCCTCCGCCACCCTTTCCGAGAAGGCCCCGAACAAGTCCTCGAACCGCATTTTCCCCTTGATACCTGCCTTTTCCGCCAAGTCTGGTATACTATAACACAACCCATCCGGCGGGAAATACGTACCAGGCGGTAAAAAACCGCTTGCGGGGAGGGAGAGGTGAGACGTCCCTCTGCGGCCAAGGCGGCGCATGTGTCGCCCTTCGGACGCGGGCGCATGCGGGTCAAATCAGATCGCCGTAACCTCAAACCTCCCCAACCGGCCGAGGTAAGGACGCGTGAAGAGCCCGAGCCTCAAACGCCATTGCTCATGGTGGATCGCCGTTTTCCCCCTCCGCCGGCGTAAAATAGGTATCGGTCCCCAACCCTGGCGTGGGATTGAAAGCGGAGCGCGGCGCGCCCGCGCATCCGTCAAAAGAGGCGCGGGAGGGCGCGTGACCGTCCAGCGGGAAGAGTGACGGCAGGCCGCCGACCGCGCGGCGGCGGTGAACGAGG
>MU158608.1:2342-3364 GCA_015711895.1 Candidatus Solincola tengchongensis
AGCGAACGAAATGCTGAAGAAGCTCCTGACCTCCCTGCGCATCAAGGCCCTGGAGCTCAGGAACCGCATAGTGATGACCGCCATGCACCTCAACTTCACCCCCGATGGGCGGGTCAACGACCGCATAGTGGCCTTCTACGAGGAGAGGGCTCGCGGCGGCACGGGGCTGATCATCGTGGGAGGAGCCATCATCGACGACTACGCAGGCGCTTACTGGATGCTGGACATGCGGGACGATTCCTGCGTGGAGGGACACCGTATCCTCGCCCAGGCCATAAAGAGGCACGGCGCCGCCGCCGCCTGCCAGCTTTACCACGCCGGCCGTTATTCCCATTCTATATCCATGGAGGGAAAGCAGGCCCTGGCCCCCAGCCCGGTGGCCTCCCGTTTCACCCGCGAGGAGCCCAGGGAGATGACCCGGGAGGACATCAAGAGGACCATCCAGGCCTATGCCGACGCCGCGCGCCGGGTCAAAGAAGCGGGTTACGACATGGTGGCGGGGGTGGCTGGCAAGGTGATGGCCTGCACCGGCTACCTCATCTGCCAGTTCCTCTCCCCGGTGACCAACCTCCGCGGCGACGAGTACGGCGGCTCCTGGGAGAACCGCATGCGCTTCGGTCTGGAGGTTGCCGACGCCGTGCGCGAGGCGGTGGGACCCGATTTCGTCGTCGGCTTCCGCATCGCCGGCCATGATTACATGGAAGGGGGGAACACCAACCGCGAGTGGGCCCTCTTCGCCGCCGAGCTGGAGAAGCACGGAGTGGACATAATAAACGTCACCGGGGGATGGCACGAGACCCGGGTGCCACAACTCCCGATGTCCGTCCCCCGCGCCGGGTTGGCCTACCTGGCGGCCCACGTCAAGGAGAAGGTCAGCGTGCCGGTCATCGCCTCCAACCGCATCAACGACGTCTTCGTGGCCGACGAGATCCTGCGCATGGGCATGGCCGACCTCACGGCCATGGCCCGCGCCCTCATCGCCGACCCCTACCTGGCGCGGAAGGCCGCCGAGGGGAGGTATG
>MU158608.1:3374-5116 GCA_015711895.1 Candidatus Solincola tengchongensis
TTCTACCTCCAGCCGGTGACCTGCATGCTCAATCCCCGCGCCGGCCGGGAGCTGGAATACAAGGTGGAGCCAGCGTCCCGGCCCCGCAAGGTGGCCGTGGTGGGCGGAGGGCCGGCGGGATTGAAGGCCGCTCTCACCGCCGCGGATCGGGGCCACCAAGTCACCCTCTTCGAGAGGAAGGACTACCTGGGAGGACAGCTCAACCTGGCCGCCGTGCCCCCGGGAAGGGAGGAGTTCTGGACGGCCATCGAGGACCTGGAGAACCAGCTGGACAACGCCGGCGTGGAGCTGCGCCTGGAAACGGAGGTCACCGCCGACCTCCTACGCGAGGAGGGCTTCGAGGCCGTGGTGGTGGCCACGGGAGCCCGCCAGGCGGTGCCCAACATCCCGGGCATCGACCTGCCCCATGTGGCCATGGCCTGGGATATCCTGGAAGGAAAGAGGGACCCCGAGGGCCGGGACGTGGTGATCATCGGCGGGGGGGCCGTGGGGTCGGAAACGGCCATGTACGTGGCCAGCATAGGCACCATATCCCCGGACACCCTCTTCTTCCTCTTCATGAACGACGGTGAGGACGTGGATACCCTTCGCGAGCTGTGCAGTCGGGGCATCAAGCGGGTCACCGTGGTGGAGATGCTGGACAAGGTATGCCGCGACGTGGGCATCTCCACCCGCTGGACCATCCTCCAGGACATGCGCAACCTGGGCATCGAGGTGAGGAGCAACGCCTCCGCCAAGCGCATCGAGCCGGGACGCGTTGTGGTGGAGGTGGAGGGGAAGGAGGAGTCCATCCCCGCGGACACGGTGATCATCGCCGTGGGAAGCTGCCCGGACAACCGCCTCTACGAGGAACTCAAGGATTCGGGGCTGGAGGTCCACCTCGTCGGAGACGCCAGGGAGGCGCGCAAAGCCATTGAGGCCATCCAGGAAGGTTACGAAGCCGGGTTGAAGGTCTGATCCGGCGGGGAACGGCCGCCTACCGATCACGCTCCCTTGGAGGCGGCCGAGCGGCGGGGGGGAATCTGCCCGGGGGTGTGGGCTCATCCCGGCATCAGGAACGCGGCACACAGGAACGTCACTCGTGTCCGGCAGCGGAAACGCCCGGTAAAGCTCGCTCTCCGCGTGGCCGGCCATCGCCGGCGGGTGCGCGCCTCCCCCCTGCGGAGAAAAAGCGGGCATGCGCTCCTCGTCCAGGGATAAGCCGTCCTTTGTCGCGTGGTGACGGTGGTCCGGCGGCGAGAGGTCGCCCCCGTGGGCCTCAGTGCTTCCGGCGCGGGTACCCGAAGCGGTCCAGGGTCTCCCTGGCTATTTTTACCAGCTCGGTTATCTGGGCGTCCATCTGGAAACCGTGCTGGACCACCAGATCCAGCATCTCCTTCTGGCGTTCGTTGAGCTCTCCCACCTTCTCCCGGCTTACCGTGCTGGCGTAGGAGATCATCACCGTGAGAGGGGTCCTCAGGTCGTGGGACATCACCGAGCGCACCTTCTCCAGGGTCTCCAGTACCTCCCGGACGTCGCCGCTAGACTCCTCGGTGGCCTCCCCTTCATCCGATCGGGGGCTTTTCTCCTCCTCGCGGACCTCCGCCGCGCCCCGCACCATGAACTCCCGCACCATGCGGGGCAAGAGGTCCACGTCCACCGGTTTCTGGATGTAACCGTCGAAATTCTCCAACACCCCCGGCCTCTCCTCCTCCCTCAGGGAGGCGCTTATGGCCACTATGGGGACATCTTCCAGCCCCGGC
>MU158609.1:0-9240 GCA_015711895.1 Candidatus Solincola tengchongensis
CATCCCGCGAGGATCCCCCCGTCGGGCTCCAACCTACCCAAGTCCTCACCGCGTGCCGCCCCATCCCCTTTACCATCCCCGGTGGCTCACGAAACCGACGATGCCGGCCCTCCTGAGACGGGCGGCAAGGCAAATCCGCGAAAAGACGGTGTCCTTTTTTCGCCGAGGCGGCAACTCCGACTTCCCTTCAACGTTGATCGAAAACGGTATACGGAAGACGATGCCCGTCTTCAGCCGAGATGCAGCCCTGCATGTAATATTCCCTTCAGGAGAAATTATGGCCTCCGGTGACCTCTCTCTAAACACACCGGTGGTGTGGAACGAATGTGAATGTTCTCCATTTGCCCGGGTTCACGGCCTCCAGCGACCCCTCTCAAAACAGCACCATCGCGTCCATCGGGTATGGATATGCTTCATTTTCATGGAATTATGAGCTTCAATGACCCCTCCTCCATGCCGCTTCCCGGCCCGAGAAAGGCCGGGCAAGACCAACCGAAGCGCCCATCGTTCCCGAAGATGCCTGGCGCACCGCAAGCCCTCACGATGACGTCCGGAACATCCGGCTCAGTCAAAAGGTGGACACGGACGCGCATTACCCTGCATGTTAGTTGTTCGTAAGCCGGCCAGCGTCAGTACCATCTCCAGGAAAAGGGCGATCGACATGTATCGCCAAGGGCAATAGACCGCTACGTCTCAGCGGGCGCCTCACGGGCTGGAAGGAACCAAGGAAGAAACATGTGGAGAAAAGGATGACCTTTTGCCTGGCTTGCCTTCTCTCCTCCCGGGGGTGGAAAATACATTTATTCTTAGGAAGTCGGCGAGCGGAACGGTTTAGGCCTTGATCCGCGCCCCTTCCTAATCCGGTCGGCGATGGGCGAAACCGTGCGGTGATGTGATGGACGACGGCCGTCGCTCCGCTTCCTCTCCCGGGGCTCTTATCTGCGGCGGCCGCTCGGACGGCGGGAGGTCAGGTCATGGAAGAAGGGGTCAGGACGCTTCGCGTGGGCGCGGTGCAGATGGAATCGGCCAACGGGGACATCGAGGGAAACCTGGAGCGGGCCACCCGATTCGTGGAGGAGGCGGTGGAACGCGGAGCGCGGCTGGTTGTCCTCCCCGAGTTCATGCCCACCGGGTATATCTTCTCCAAAGAGATATGGGACGCCGCGGAGCCGCGTGAAGGGCCCACCATGCGCTGGCTGCGCGAGACCTCGCGGAGGCTGGGCGTGTGGCTGGGGACCAGCTACCTGGAGGCGGAGGGCGAGGACTTCTACAACAGCTTCGTGATCACCGGCCCAGACGGCGGTGAGGCGGGCCGTGTGCGCAAGCAGACCCCGGCCTTCGCCGAGGCCTTCTTCACCCGCGGTGAGGGAGGCCCGCACCTCATCGAGACCGCGCTGGGGCGCATCGGCGTGGGTATCTGTTACGAGAACCAGCTGGCCTATCTCCCCTGCCTCATGGGCTCCGGCCGGGTGGACCTCCTCCTCATGCCCCATTCCGCCCCCTCCCCTATGCCCAATCCACTCTTCCCGCGTCGGGCGGTGGAGGAGTACAACCGCCGACTGAGGGAGCTGGCGCCACATTACGCGCGCCTCCTGGGCATCCCGGCGGTGATGGTCAACAAGTGCGGGCCCTGGGTCTCTCCCATACCGGGGTTGCCCTTCCTCACCCAGAGGTCCTCCTTTCCTGGGTTCACCTGCATCGCGGACTCCGACGGCACCGTCCTCGCTCAACTGGAGGGAGACGAGGGAGTCGTCGTCGAGGAGGTCCGGCTTGACCCCACCCGTCGCAAGGGCGAGGTCCCGCCGCCCCGCGGGCGCTGGGCCTTCCGGGTACCCTGGGTCATGAACCAGTTCCGCCTCATCGAGGCCGCTGGAAAGACCTACTACCGCCTCAGCCACGAGCGACGCCGCCGCGCCCGCCGCGTGTCGAGCACGAGGGTGGAGGAAACCCATGCCCCGGAAAGGCCTGTGCATCCCCCACGGAAGCGCCGGAATCGTGGGGGATAAGGCCGGTCACCCGGATGCCTGCCCGCGACCCTAAAAATATAAGGCCCCTACGGGGCCTTGGACTTGGTAGCGCATGCGGGATTCGAACCCGCGATCTCCGCCTTGAGAGGGCGGCGTCCTAGGCCAACTAGACTAATGCGCCACGCATTCCATATTCGGTTCTGGCTGGGGGAGAAGGATTCGAACCCTCACAACGAGATCCAGAGTCTCGCGTCCTACCATTAGACGATCCCCCAAGGGAACTCCGGTGCATATGATAGCACAAGGCCTTTTCCCGCTCAACATCAGACGTTGAGCGAACCGATACCGGGCGAGGGTGCTCGCGACAGAAGATTCCGACGCCATCCCGGTCAGTTCTGGATGTCCTCCACGAAGGCGAAGTGGATGCCCTCCTCCCGGAGCTCCCTTATCATCTCGCCCACCACGGAGGGCGTGTTGGGGCGGTGGAAGTGGCAAATCCCTATGGCCGTGCCCTCTTGCCGCGCTATCCTCGCCATTCGGCGCATGGCCTCCCTTATGTATTCCGGCTCGTTCTGGTGGTCGATGAAGACCTGGTTGCGCCTCCTGGGAAACCCCAGCTCCTGCGCCGCTCTGGTGACCTGGCTGCGCGTGGAGCTGTCGCTGTCCACCACGTAAAGGCCGCGTTCCCGCGCCCACTCGCACATGAGGTACATCAGCGGGTAGTCGTTGCAACCCCGCCCTCCCTGGTGGTTGTTTATCCCCTTTGCATGGGGCACCGTGGCCAGGTCTCCGTCCAGCGTGGCGAACACCGCGTCCCGGCTCATGCCCACCGAGAGCTGTCCGGCCCCGGAATAGGAATGCGGCGGATCGTTCTCCGTGGGGATGTGCATCATGATGCGGTACCCGGCGTAATACAGCCTGTCGGCCGTGGAGGCTGAATCCCGGCAGTGCGGCAGGACGGCGAAGGTGAGGGGGGCGTCCACCGCCAGCCACCGCTCCAGGTTCCCCACGTCGGCCCCGGTGTCGTCCACCACAATGGCCACCACCGGGGGCTCGGCGATGGAGGCCTTCTCCTCCCTGGCCGGTTCGCGAGCCTGCCCGCTTTCCCCCGTGCCCCCTTCCTCCTGTTCCGGACGGTACTCGCCGGCCGTCACCGGAGAGGTCACCGCGGCGCCTTGCTCCGCCCCGCCGGCCGCCTCCTCCCCGCCGTCCCGGCCGAAGAAGACACTCCTACACGGCCCCCAGGGAGAGAATAGAAAGCCCGCCAGGAGCAGCGCGAGGGATCCCGCGGCGATGCAGGTCCGCCTCAACCTTCTCAAACGGCGCATGCGCCTGCGGCGGGCCATGACCCGCCGCATGTCCACGCGGAACTCCCTGTCCTCCAAACGTATCGCCTTCCCTCAGCGCGCAGCCGACGGACTGCCAGATTCGTTCTAATAAAGTATACAGCAGCGTCACGGCAGCGGACCCGCCGTCGATCGGCCAATGTCCCGCGGGCGGCTCGAACACGGGTCAAAGGCAGGGAAGGTATCGCCGGTAACGCCTCCCACCTCCACCAGCCGTTACCATAAACCTCGTCGCTTCGGCGGAGGGCCGTACATGGAAGGTGCGGGAGCGGCACACACTCAGGGCCTCGAAGTTCGGCGAGACCACAAGGCTTTCCTTCCCGACCTCTTGAGCGGGCATCCATGCGCGCGCTTTCTTCCGAACGGCAGAAGCAAGGCTTCCAATTTCGCCCCTCGACGGTTGGAAATACCTTTGGAAACTTCTGGTATCGCTTATTGCGTGACGAACGTCATCGGAGGCCACACACCGGCAGCCGCCGCCAACGGCAGACTCTGAACGCCTTCCGCCTTACGACAAGCGCCGCGGGAACCGAGGAGGGATAACACGAAGGCCATCGACCGATCCCAGGCCCTCACCCTCATGCCCCCGACGGTCTCGCCATCTGCGGCTGCTTTGGTGAAACGGCCGGCTAAAAACCCGTTCCCGCCTTACTGAACCCTCACCACGGCGCGGCCCTGGGACTTCTTGTCCAGGAGTAGCCGGAACCTCTCCTCCACCTGTTCCAGGGTTATCTCGGTGGCGAAATCCTCCAGGTTGTCCGGCTTCCACTCCCCTGCCATCTTCTCCCAGACCTGGAGGCGGAGGTCCATGGGGCACTCCACGGAGTCGATGCCGATGAGGGTCACGCCGCGCAGGATGAAGGGATACACGTTGAGGTTCAGCTCGTGCCCGCCGGTGTTCCCGCAGGTGGTCACCACCCCCAGGTAGGCGGCCTGCTTCACCACCGTGGCCAGGACGTTACCCCCTACGGTGTCAATGGCGCCGGGCCAGATCCCCTTGAGGAGGAGTTTCCCCGAGGTGTCGTTGACCTCCGAGGCGGGGATGACCCGCGAGGCGCCCAGCGACTTGAGCTTCTCCTCCACGCGGGGATATTCGGACTCCTCCACCAGCCCGGCGGCGGCCACCACCCGGTAGCCCAGCTTGGCCAGGAAACGCAGGGCCAAGCTTCCTACTCCCCCGCTGGCCCCGGTAACCAGCACCTCCCCGGCGTCCGGCCTGACCCCTGCCCCGGTGAGCTTGTAGACGGAGAGGGCGGCGGTGAAACCCGCCGTGCCGTAGATCATGGACTCCTTCAAGGAAAGACCCGCCGGCAGCCTCACCACCCAGGAGGCGGGGACGCGGATGTACTCGGCCATCCCTCCCGAGGTGTTCATCCCCAGGTCGTACCCGGTGACCAGCACCTCCTCGCCGGGTTTGAAGTCTGCGCTGGAACTCTCCTCCACCACCCCGGCGGCGTCGATGCCCGGGGTGTGCGGGTAATTTTTGGTGACCCCGCGGTTGCCGATGGCCGACAGGGCGTCCTTGTAGTTCACCGAGGTGTAATGCACCCGTATGAGCACCTCTCCCGGAGGCAGCTCGTCGGTGTCCCTTGTCTCTATGCTGCGGGTGAAGGTGCCGTCCTCCCGCTCGCGCACCACTATGGCCCGGAAAGTCTTGCCCATATCCGTCCTCCTCCATCCCTCGGCATCTTCCGACACAAGCTTGCCTTACGGAAAATCGCTGCCGCTCTTCTGAGGCGACACAAGCCATCCTCAAAGCGCCCGCCATGGGCCGCATGCCCCATCCACCAGCCGGCGCATTTTCATTATCCCTGTTGCGGGACGCAGGGTCAAAAGGGACTTTCCGCTATGGTCACCGGCTCCCGAAGAAACACGGAACAATAGGATGCGGCGCGAAAAAAGCGCAGAGGCACCAACCACGGGAGGTATGAGCGACGGCAAGGCGTCATCGAAACCGCAAAAACGTCGAGGGCCGGCCGCCTTACGCAGACGATAACGCCGCATCGCGGATCGGCTATCCCCGAAAAACCGTCTGCTTGAGGATAGTCTCACCGCTTTCAAAAGGCCCTTGAACTGCAGAGAAAGGAACTGAGCCGTGGATTGGACGCCTGAAGCTCATCCGCCAGTAAAGGCGGTCCCTTGCCCCCGATTCGGGGCCTCCGCTGATTCGACCCCTTGAAACGAACTACAAAGGCTGTGGTATCGCGGGGACCCCGGCCTGCTTTCCGGGATGCCCTTCGCCTTCCCCTTGAATAGGCATCGAACGGAGAGGTCCGTCTTGATGGCTCCCACCCCGATCCGGGCACCAGCTCGTTTTCCCCCGATGGCCAACGCCTCAAAGATCACAGTTCCTCGAGGCGGTTGATGGACGGGAGCCTCACCTTGACGCCGGGGTGCCTCCTCTCGATCTCCCGAAGGAAGGGCTCCAGGTCAATATATTGGCTCAACGGCGGGTAGAAGTCGTCGTGGTGGTGGGGGATGACCGTTCCCGGGCGCACGCGGGCCACTAGGTCGGCAGCCACGGCGCAGATGTCCGTCCTCCCCTGCACCGGCACCAGGAAGGCGTCCACCCGCCGGTCGGGGACCCAGCGCATGCAGGCGCTCCCCAGGTGGAGCAAGGTCTTTCCCTCCACCTCCACGAGCCAACCCAGTACCTCGCCTGTGGGATAGCGGGAGGTGCCTAGGCGCGCCAGGTCGGCCAGCACGCCGCGGCAACGCCAGAGGGTGGCGAGGACTAGATGGGCATCGAAGGTCACGTGGCAGGCGGGGACCGCGGTGACCCGGAAGGGGCCCACCTCCGCGGCCTCGCCCGGCCACCTGGGACGCAGCCGGGTCCAGGCCACGCCCCTGAGGGCCAAGGAAGCGCACACCGTGGGCGAGGCATAGACGACCGCTCTGGAATTCTCTACCAATTGAGGAACGTCGAAGGTGTGGTCGAAGTGGCCGTGGGTGAGGAACACGGCCTCGGCGTGCCCGAGGTCTCGGGCCTTCAGGGGCTGGGCGGGGCGCGCTCCGGGATTGCGGGTCATATAGGGGTCCAGGAGGATGCTTGTCCTCCCGCTTACCAGCTCGAAGCCCGCCGTTCCCAGCCAACGGTAACGCAAGCCGCACCCCCTGACGTCCCGTTCCCCCTGTCCGATGCGGGTAATCGCCATCCCGCCCGTTCCCGACGGGCATCAGCGAACCCTGGAGCCCCGCCTTTCGCTCCCCTCCAGGGCTCGGGCGATGCGCTGCAGGCACCTCTCCCGCCCCAGGAGCTCCATGGACTCGAAGAGAGGCGGGCTGACCTTGCTCCCGGTGACCGCCACCCGGATGGGCTGGAAGGCCTTGCGGGGCTTGAGTCCCATCCCCTCAACCATGGCCCGCAGCGCGGATTCGATGCTCTCGGCATCGAACCTCTCCAGCTCCAGCAGGCGCTTTCCCGCCTCGCGAAGCACGGCGCGGTTCTCGTCACCTTCCAGAAATTCCCTGGAATCCTCCGCCGTCTCCACTTCCCGGAAGAGAAAGGCCAGGAGGGGCACGGCGTCGGCGAGCACCTTTATCCTCTCCCGGATGAGGGGGACGGCGTGGCGCAGCCTCTCCATCCCCTCCTCGTCTCCCTCGGCCAGCAGCCCCTCACGGACCAGGAAAGGCCGGATGGCCTCCGCCAGCCCTTCCTCGTCCATGGCCATGATGTACTGCGCGTTCATCCAGTAGAGCTTGTCCGTGTCCCACACCGCTGGCTTGGAGGACACCCTCTCCAGGCCGAAGTTGGCCACCAGGGTCTCCCGGTCCATGATGGTGGTGGAGTCGTCCAGCGACCAACCCAGGAGGGCCAGGAAGTTGATCATCGCCTCGGGCAGGAAGCCCGCCTCCCGGTAGTACCCCACGGCCACGTCCCCGTGCCGCTTGGAGAGCGGCTTCCCGTCCGTACCCACGATCATGGGGAGGTGGGCGAAGGCCGGGGGTTCCTTCCCCAGGGCATGGTAGATGAGGAGCTGCTTGGGGGTGTTGGAGAGGTGGTCGTCGCCCCGTACCACGTGGGTGATGCGCATGTCGATGTCGTCCACCACCACCGCCAGGTTGTAGGTGGGAGTCCCGTCGTTGCGCAGGAGGACGAAGTCCTCGATCTCCCGGTTGCGGAAGACCACCTCGCCCCGGATGAGGTCCCGCACCGCCGTCTCTCCCTCCTCCGGGACCCGGAAGCGCAGGGCGTAGGGACGCCCCTCCTCCTCCAGGCGCTGCGCCTCGCCCTCGGGTATGGAGCGGCAGCGGCGGTCGTACATGGGATTGCGGCCTTCCCGGAGTGCCGCCTCCCTTCTCTCCTTCAGTTCCTCCGGGGAGCAGAAGCAGCGGTAGGCATGTCCCTCCCGCAGCAGCCGGAGGGCCGCCTCGTGGTAGAGGGCGTAGCGTCCCGTCTGCCGGTAAGGCCAGTGCTCACCGCCCGCGTCCGGCCCCTCGTCCCAGTCCAGCCCCAGCCAGCGCAGGTCGGTCATGATGGCCTCGATGGCCTCCTCCGTGGAGCGCGAGAGGTCGGTGTCCTCGATGCGCAGGATGAAGGAGCCCCCGGACTGGCGGGCGAGCAGCCAGTTGTAGAGAGCCGTGCGGGCCCCTCCAACGTGCAGGTAACCGGTAGGGCTGGGCGCGAAACGCAGGCGCAAGCCTCCTCCACCTCCCGTCACGGGACAGTCCAACTCATCGCATCGGCAACGGGATTTATGATACCACAGGCGGGGTCGCCGTTACGGAGAGAAAGAAGGTGGTCCACAGCGAGGATTTGAAGGCCTGCACAACGGCCTGCCCCAGAACGAGGGCCACAGCCAGCAGTCCGTAAAGTGACACCCGGACCAGCCAGGCCAGGGCCGGAGGCTGAAGAGTCTCCGCCGCTCGCCCCGCGGTCCAGGCCAGGAAGAAGGAAAGGGGCCATGCCAGGGCCAGGAAGGCGGCGTCCGCGGACAGGGCCTGGAGCCAGACCTGAAGGCAACCTTCCGTCCTTCCCAGGAAAAGGGAAAGGCCTTCCCGCCAGCCCTCCGGCACGCTCTTGCCATTTATTACCACTTGGCGGGCGGCCAGGTACGCGGGGACGCCCAGTAGCACGTACACCGCCAGGAGTAGCAGGAACCAGAGCAGGAGGGCCAGGAGGTAGGGGGCTATGAAGCGAAGGTGCGGATCCCACCTGCCCCAGAGGAGGACCATGAGGGAGGCCAGGGTGACGACCGCGACCCTCGCCGCGTCCCAGGGCAGGAGGGCGAGAGCCAGCCGGAAACAGCGTCCCCCGCCTTGCCGCAATGCCTCCCGAAAGGCGAGAACCGTGCCCTCCTCCGGGACGGCCGCTCCCCCCTCTCCCCTGAGAGCCGGGGCGGGGACCTTCCCTTGTCCGCGCCGCGGGAAGGCCACCTGGGACACCAGGACCGTTTCCCCCAGGTAACCCATCGCCCGCAGGAGGAGGAAGACGCCCAGGCCCGTCAGCACCAGGAGCGCCGTGTCCTGGAAGCCCTTCCCCGCCCCAACCCGCACCCGTTCGGCGACCCGCTCGCCGACCCACTGCGGACCCCAGCCGAAGAGGACGCGCCAGCATTCGGAAAGCCCCACGGAGACGAGAAGCGCCGCCGCCCAGAGGCGCCTCTCATGCAGGGCCAAGCGCTCGGCGGTCCTCCAGAGCTCCCCCTTCCCCTTATGAGGGTGGGCCTCCACGGGGTCGTTCTCCGTCGGGGGAGACCTGTAGGGCCCCCTTTCCATCATTTCGCTGCTCCCCCCTCTGCGCTCCCTTCAAGCCAGGACCTCGTCCGAATCATGTTTCCCACGCACAACCTTTCCGATCTCCTTGGGCAAACCATGCGGCCGCATGGCTTCGTCTGGTGCCGAGGCTTCCGCGCTTGACGTCCGCCCCACTGCATAACCCGGACGCACTCCTCGCCCGCGGGAGCGGGCCGCCGCTCGTGGTGACG
>MU158609.1:9337-17849 GCA_015711895.1 Candidatus Solincola tengchongensis
CCACGCCCTCGGTGCGCGTCACCGCCCCGCTCGCCCACCTCTTCCGCGCCAAACCGGATTCCTCCGCGAGAAGGACACCTGTTATCGGTATATGGTCATTATCGGTAGATGGGCGGTCTATGCGTATTGTCGGTCGGGGGTATCGACCGGACGCCTCGACAGCGGACGTTCTTCCCGACAGCGGGAAGAGACCGTTGACCTCAAGGATTTGGTCGAACCGGCCTTCAAAGGGACTCCGGAAGGTCCTTCTTTTCGGGCTTCCGGGCCACGAGCTCCCCGAACCTCTTATCCACCGCGAGGAGCATGTCCGCCTCCCTGCGCGTGACGGCGGCCAACTTCGCGTAGATCGCTGGGAGAAGGGCCATCATCACGAACATGGGCGCCATCGCCCACACCATCCTCGGGCGCAGGGGATGCGGGCTCACCACCTCCCGTACCCCTTCGTAGAAGCTCTCCTCGTCACGCGCGGCAAGCGCTTCCCGCATGGCCTCGATCCTGCTCTCCCCCTTCCGGGCGTTCCGGTAAAAAAGGCCTGCCCCGGACAGGAACACCGACCAGTTAACGACATCCAGGATGACGAGCTTCCACCCCGTGCTCACAGCTCTCTCTCCCGCCCCCTCAGGCATCATCCCTGTCATCCCTGTACCGTCCCGGAGCCTCCCAGAAGCGGAAAGACGTGCCTGTCGATCTCCCTCATCATCTCCAGGTGTTTTTCGTTCCAGGGATATACTATGCGACTGATGGAAAACCACAGATATGCGATGGTGAAAGCGGAGAAGAGGAGCACCACCGACAATCTGGTTAAGGAAAAGGCCCTGACGAGTGAGGGAAGAAAAATCAGGGGGAAGGTCATGAGCGTTATGGGTATGAGCCTTCGGGAGATACTGACCCTCTTCTCCATCAGTGGAAGGTAGTGGTAATGGAGCAGCCTTGCGCACTCCTCGCCGGACAGACCGTCGACCCCCTTCCCGGCGAAAGGTCCCCTCTCCGCCCTTCTCAAGGGGGCGATCATATCCCTGACGGCGGCGAGGCATTCCTCCTCATCCTGGGATTCCATAATCTTCATGTACTGCTGTTGTTTTCTCTTCGCCTCTCCCTTGAGGGCGTAATAGAGGCCCGGCGGCAAAAGCAGGATGACCACGGCATACATCAGGAACAACCAGAACCCCATGACCTTGCCCCCTTCTCAGCGTGTTTTTACCATTTTTCGGCAGTCAACGCGGGGTGCTTGACAGGGATCCTGAGCGGTAAGGCGGCGATTCGGATAACGGCCCGCCTTTTCGAGGAGACGCGCCAAAGGATCAGCGCCTCGGGCATAAAGCGAGCCCCGGCACTCGTGACTACCGAGAGGTGACCGTGTTGCGGAGAGTGCCCCCGCCCTCGATGACCACCTCCACGACGTCCCCGGGGCGCATCTCCCCCACCCCGGACGGCGTGCCGGTCATGATCACGTCTCCCGGGTAGAGGGTCATGACGCGGGAGGTGAAGCTGAGGAGTTCCGCCGGGGAGAAGATCATGTTGGAGGCCGGCGAGGACTGGCGCAACTCCCCGTTGAGGCGCAGCTCCACGGTGAGCCCCAGGGGATCCACCTCGGTCTCGATGAAGGGCCCCAAGGGGCAGAAGGTGTCGAAGCTCTTGGCCCGCGTCCACTGCCCGTCCTTTGCCTGCAGGTCTCGCGCCGTGACGTCGTTGCCGCAGGTGTAGCCCAGGATGTATGAAGGGGCCTCTTCCACGCTCACCTCGCGGCACTCCCTCCCCACCACCAGCACCAGCTCCGCCTCGTAGTCCACCCTTTTACTCATGGAGGGGTACACTATCTCCCCTCCGTGGGGAAGGAGGGAGGAGGGCGGCTTCATGAAGAGAACCGGCTCCTCGGGAGTGGGCAGGCCGAACTCTGCGGCGTGGTCGCGGTAGTTGAGGCCCACGGCTACGATCTTCTGGGGGAAGACGGGTGTAAGGAGCTCCACCTCCTCCAGGCGATACGTGCTACCCGTTTTTTTCATCTCCGTGAAGGGGGTGCGCTCCAGCTCGTGGAGGAGGCCGTCCTCCAGGATACCGAAACGGATGTGCCCTCTATATGAATACCTGGCGATCTTCATGTGGGGGTGTTCCTCCTTTCCCGTCCTCAACCGACCTCTCTCGCTCCTCCGGTGAAGGGGGTGCGCTCCAGCTCGTGGAGGAGGCCGTCCTCCAGGATACCGAAACGGATGTGCCCTTTATATGAATCCCTGGCGATCTTTGTCACCGTGTCTCCTCCTGCTCTCCATCCCGTTAACTCATCTTCTACAGTTGCATTTTCAGAATACCAGGTAGATGGGCATTTTCAGGCATGAAAAACAGGGCTTGGCACTACAATTGTGCCATCCTCGCCGATGGCGGCGCGGCCACCCCCACGGCCTTGAAGACCTTGCCGGCTACGCCCTCGAGGGGGCTTCTCAGGAGCCAGGTCCTCCCATCGTCAGCCACCTCTATCTCGTAGACGGCCTCCAGATCCTGCTTGATCTGCCTCCACTCGCAGGAAAAGCCCAATCTTCTCTTGAGCTCGTGCATGATGAGAAGAGCGAGGAAAGAGCAGAAGACGTGACCCGCGATGGTGGAATCGTACTTGTGGAAGATGGGCCGGGTGGAGAGCGTGTCCTTGGCCTCGCGGAAGATCCTCTCCACCCGCCACAGCTCCTTGTAGCGGAGCGCCACCTCCTCCGCCGAGAGATCGGCGGTGGTCGTGAGCACCCAGCGGCCGTCGTAGCGCTCCTCCGCCTTAACCCGCTCCCAGTCTATCTCCGGCTTTTTCCCCAGCTTCAGGTAGCGGCGGTAGCCGGAGTTGCCGATTAAGGATGCGGCGCCCTTCTTCAGCCTTTCCTGGAGGTCGGATATGATGGCCTCCCTCGCGGCGCGGTCATGCTCGGCCTGCTCGGGGTTCACGCACACGATGTATCTCTTGCCTGCATGGGTGACCTCTTTCACCTTGAGGTTACCCGATACCTCCCTGTACCTCCCGGCGCGGGAGAGCACCTCGGCCATGGACCGCTTCTCCAGGCGCATCTTCACCCCCAGGATGTAGGGGAAGCCTAGGGCGGTGAGATCCTTGGCGTTCTGCGCCCCCACCATGCCGCGGTCGGCAACGATACAGATATCGGATACCCCGAAGCGCTCCCGCAAGGATCGGGCAACGGGGAGAATGGTTGCCGCGTCGGTGGTGTTTCCCGGCCACATGGGGCAGGCTATCGGCCTTCCCTCCCCGTCCATTACCACCCCCACCACCATCTGCGCCTCATCCGGCCTTCTGTCCTTGGAATATCCCTTCTGTCCCAGGGTCTCCCCGCCCCGGCCCTCGAAGTAGAGGGAGGTGGTGTCGAAGAAGACCACCGATAGGGAGGAAAAGAGATCGCGGTTGCGGAAGAAGAGCTCCTCCTCCAGACCTTCTCTGTTCTTCCCCAACCAGGCCATGGCCCGGTAGAGGTGATGCAGGGAGAGATCCTCCGCTCCGGATATGCGGAAGTCCCTGGCCTGCCGGTCGGAGAACCTGTCCGATCCGGGGAAGAAGAGGCGGGCGAGGACCGCGGCGTAGACGGCCCGTTCCACGGAGAAGGAGTACTTGCGCCCGGAAATCAGTTTTCCTATGGCGGCGTCGCAGCCCAGATCGGACCAGAGCCGTCCCACGATGAGGTCGGGGCCTATTTTCTGCACCCGCTTCGCCTCGAGCTTCCCCTTTCGGAGATCCTCCGTCACCCTGACCTTGTCGCTGAAGCGGGAGAGGGATCTCAATACTCCCTCTATCTGGCCGGAGGCGACAAGCTCTTCCTTCCTGCCCAGGGTGGCGATCACCCTCTGGCGTACTTTGGCCCCCTCGCGGTAGTTCTCCACCACCTGCAGGTATGTGCGGCCCTGGACGGTCTTCTCCCGGATAAACATAGCACTACTAACTTACCATGCTATTACTCTTATTACAATACCTTATAGCCTAATTACTCTCCCTATACGTGGCACTACATATCAGCGTGTTTCGCAAGCCAGAATCCATCTACCTGGGGTTTTATGAGCGCAAGCGGTCGAAATCGGGGGTCAACTGTAGAAGATGAGGTTAACGAAAGGTATCCCTCCCCCTCCATAAGGAGTCTAACTTTGTATGATCCGGTAATCTATCCGCTTACGAGAGGTGCCGCCTCGTCACGCTTGGCCTTTCGTCGGATAAGAGGTATCGGAGCCGGTAAGGGTATAAAATACCCCATAGGGTATCATGATTCAAGACCTGACCCCTTCATGTGCAGGAGGCCGTACTCGATGGAGTCCACCAGGGCCTGCCAGGAGGCCTCGATGATGTTCTCGGAGACGCCGATGGTGCCCCAGGTCTTCTCCCCGTCCCCGGTCTCGATGAGCACCCGGGTGACAGCGGCGGTGGCCTTCTCCGGGTTGAGGATGATGACCTTGTAGTCCTGGAGGTCGATGTTCTCCAGCTCCGGGTAGGCCCGCCCTATGGCCAGGCGCAGGGCGTTGTCCAGGGCGTTGACCGGGCCGTTCCCCTCCGCGGTGGCGATGATGCGCTTGCCGCGTACGTGTACCTTGATGGTGGCCTCGGTGACCACCTTCCCGTCCTCCCTCTTCTCCATGATCACCCGGAAGCTCTCCAGTCGGAAGAAGACCCGGTGCATGCCCAGGGCCCGGCGCATGAGGAGCTCGAATGAGCCGTCGGCGGCCTCGAAGTGGTAGCCGCGGTGCTCCATCTCCTTGATCATGTCCAGGATCTCCTGCACCTTCTCCGGGTGGCGGCTGAGGTCGTAGCCCAGCTCTTTCCCCTTGATGATGATGGTGGACCTCCCGGAGAGCTCGGAGACCTCTATGCGCTGCATGTTGCCCACCAGCTCGGGGCGTATGTGCTCGTAGGTCCCCGGGTCGCGCATCACCGCGCTCACGTGCAACCCGCCCTTGTGGGCGAAGGCCTTCTGGCCCACGTAGGGCTGGTGGGAGTCGGGCTTGATGTTGGCTATCTCGCTCACGTAGTGGGAGAGCTCGGTCAAGCCGGCCAGGCTCTCCATGGAGACCACAGGGATGCCCATCTTGAGGATCAGGGCGGGGATTATGGAACAGAGGTTGGCGTTCCCGCAGCGCTCACCGTAACCGTTCACCGTCCCCTGGACCATGGAAACCCCTTCCATGACCGCCGTGAGGCTAACGGCCACGGCGCACTCACTGTCGTTGTGGGCATGGATGCCGATGGGTACAGGTATGCGGTCCCTGACCTCGGAGATGATGCGCTGCACCTCCCAGGGTAGGGTACCCCCGTTGGTGTCGCAGAGGCACACCCAGTCCGCCCCGGCCTCCACCGCCGCCCGCACGGTGTCCATGGCGT
Source organism: Candidatus Solincola tengchongensis (assembly GCA_015711895.1). Taxonomy (GTDB): domain Bacteria; phylum Actinomycetota; class Geothermincolia; order Geothermincolales; family RBG-13-55-18; genus Solincola_A; species Solincola_A tengchongensis. Next base: position 14,685 of record MU158609.1, read on the forward strand.
AGCGGGGGTTGCCCTTGTAGGCGTCGAAGAAATGCTCCGCGTCGTATATCACCTCCCGGCCATGGCGTTTGGCGTACTCCACGGAGTCGGCGATCATGAAGAGGTTCTCGTCCAGGCCGGTGCGCAGGGCGGTGCGCACGTGCAGTTCCCAGGTCTTCCCCACTATGCACACCGCCGGGGTATCGGCGCGCAGTAATTGATCCAGCTGCCGGTCCTTGTCCGCGCCGATCATGGCCTTGCGCGTGGAGCCGAAGGCTACCGGGACGGCGTGGCGGAGGTTTACCTCCTTGAGGCGCTTGAAGAGTTCCTCGTCCTTGGGATTGGATCCCGGGTACCCGCATTCCACGTAGTGCACCCCGAACTCGTCCAGGCGGTGCAGGATCTTCAACTTGTCCTCCACGGAGAGGGATACCCCCTCCATCTGGGCACCGTCCCTCAGGGTGGTGTCGTACAGCTTTACCGTCCTCTCCGTCATGGCCTTCCTCGGTTCATGTGCCACGGCCAACGCCGCGGCCGCCGGCTCGGTCTTCGTCGCCTCCCCCGCCCCTCCGCTTCCGGACGAGCCTTGGGGGAGAAGCCGGAGCCGCCAACGGAACGGGTTCTCCGCCGCGGACGGTGAACGACGCCCAATAGGTTCCTCCACGGCGGCATTCCCTCGGCCCGCGTCTTTCAACCAGCGCTCGCGCCCTCCACGGGATGGGCCGACATCCCAGCGGCAACGCTCGACGGCCTTCTCAGTCCACGTATTCCAGCCAGTGCTCGTACTCCCCGTCCTGCCCCTTGACGATGGCGAAGAACTTCTCCTGTATCCGTCGGGTGATGGGACCCGGCTCCCCGATGGGCCGGTCGTCGACCTCGCGGATGGGCACGATCTCCGCCGCCGTCCCGGTGAAGAAGGCCTCGTCGGCGTGGTAGAGGTCCGTCCTCACCAGCTCCCTCTCCCGGAAGGGTATCTCGAAGTCCTCGGCAATACGGATGACCGAATCGCGGGTAATTCCCTCCAGGGCTCCCGAGGAGATGGGTGGCGTGTAGAGGTAGCCGTTGCGCACCACGAAGACGTTCTCCCCCGCCCCGTCGGCCACGTAACCGTGCTGGTTGAGGAGGATAGCCTCGTCGTACCCGGCCTCTGTGACTTCCATCTTGGCCAGTATGGAGTTGAGGTACTGCCCGGTGGCCTTGGCCGCCGGGGGGATGGCATTGGGGTCGTTGCGCCGGAAGGAGGAGATCTTGGCCCGCACGCCGTTCTTTATCCCCTCCTCGCCCAGATAGGCCCCCCAGGGCCACACGGCGATGGCCACGTTCACCGGTGACCCGTGCGGATGGAGCCCCATCTCCCCGTAGCCCCGGAAGGCGATGGGGCGGATGTAGCAGCTCTTGAGGCCGTTGGCCCTGATGACCACCTTGGTGGCCTCCACCAGCTCCTCCAGGGAATAGGGTATGGGCATGCGGTAGATGGCGGCGGAACGGAAGAGCCTCTTCAGGTGGTCGGTGAGGCGGAAAACCGCAGCGCCGCGCGAGGTCTCGTAGGCGCGGATGCCCTCGAAGACCCCCGAGCCGTAATGCAGGGAATGGGAGAGAAGGTGGACCTTGGCCTCCTTCCAGTCCACCAGCTCCCCGTCCATCCAGATCTTCTCCACTTCCGGGATGGGCATAGGCTACTCCTTCCGTTACCAGATTGTGACACCTTTTCTGCCCGCCCTGCGGCGCGTCCTTTCCGGCCTCCTTCCCCTCCGCCGCGGGGCTGGGGCACGGGACATGTCCCGAGGAATCAACCTTCACGGATGTATTTTACGACAAGATCCCCGACCTCCGAGGTGGACTTGCCCATCTTGCCCGCGGAGAGGGAGAGGATGTCCCGCTCGCAGACCCGCATCACGGCGCGTTCCACCCTCTCCGCGGCCTCCTTCTCCCCCAGGTGGTCGAGCATCATCTGCACGGCGCAGATGGCCGCCAGGGGGTTGATGACGTTCTTCCCCGTGTACTTGGGTGCCGAGCCTCCGATGGGTTCGAACATGGACACCCCCTCCGGGTTGATGTTCCCGCCGGCGGCGATGCCCATGCCTCCCTGGATCATGGCCCCCAGGTCGGTGATGATGTCCCCGAACATGTTGTCCGTGACCACCACGTCGAACCATTCAGGGTTCTTCACGAACCACATGCAGATGGCGTCCACGTGGGCGTAGTCCGTGGCGATGTCCGGGTACTCCGCGGCCACTTCGTTGAAGGTCCGCTCCCAGAGGTCCCAGGCGTAGGTGAGCACGTTGGTCTTCCCGCACAGGGTGAGCTTGCGCTCCCTGTCGCGGCGCCGGCAGTACTCGAAGGCGAAACGGATGCAACGTTCGACGCCCTTACGGGTGTTCACGCTCTCCTGCACGGCGACCTCGTCCGGGGTCCCCTTGCGCAGAAACCCCCCCGTCCCGGCGTAGAGTCCCTCGGTGTTCTCCCGCACCACCACGAAGTCTATGTCTTCGGGTCCCTTGTCCTTGAGGGGGCAGTCCACGCCCGGATAGAGCTTCACCGGCCGTAGGTTTATGTACTGGTCCAGTCCGAAGCGTATCTTGAGGAGGATGCCCTGTTCCAAGATGCCCGGCTTCACGTCCGGGTGCCCTATGGCCCCCAGGAAGATGGCGTCGAAGGAGCGCAGGCCCTCCAGTTCCTCATCGGTCAGGGTGAGGCCGGTGCGCAGGTAGCGCTCTCCACCGTAATCGAAGAAGGTGGTCTGGAAGTCGAAGCCGGCCGCCTCCGCCGCCGCCTCCAGGGCCTTGACGCCCTCACGGACCACCTCCGGTCCGGTGCCGTCCCCCGGGATAACCGCTATTTTATACATGTCCTCGCTGTCCCTTCCTCCGCTTCCTCTCAGGTGTCGCCCGCCCTCCTCTCACGCAGGCGCTCCCGCACGTATTCCACCAGCCCTCCCCGGGAGATGATCTGGCGCATGAAGTCGGGGAAGGCTTGTGCCTGGAATTTATTTCCAGTGTCAAGGTTTTCCACCGTCCCCGCCTCGAGGTCAACCCGCAGCCGGTGACCGGTCTCCACGTCCTCCACTGCCTCCGGGCACTCCAGGATAGGAAGCCCCACGTTGATGGCGTTGCGGTAGAAGATACGCGCGAAGGAGGAGGCGATGACGCAGGACACCCCGCACCCCTTGATGGCCAGGGGAGCGTG
>JACVJH010000149.1 GCA_015711895.1 Candidatus Solincola tengchongensis
TGCTCTCCAACCCCCCGACCACCACCATGGTCACCAACTGAATGGAGAGAAGGATAGTGAAGAGGTTGGGATCGATGTACCCCTGGATGTGGGCGAAGATCCCGCCCGCCAGCCCGGCCAGGGCCGCGGAGAGGGCGAAGACCTTTATCTTCTCCCAGGAGACGTCCACGCCCATGACCTCCGCCGCCACCTCCGACTGGTGCAGGGCGCGCATGGCCCTCCCGGAACGGGAGCGCACCAGGTTGAAGCAGAAGAGCAGCACAAGAAGCGCGGTCGCCCAAATGAAGCAGTACTCGGAGCGCAGGTAGTTCCTGCCCTCTCCCACGGCCAGTCCGGGCAGGGAGAGGGCGGGTATGTTCCGTAGGCCGTCGTTCCCTCCCGTGAGCCAGGTCATCTCGCGCATGAAGACGAAGAACACCATGCCCAGCCCCAGCGTGGCCATGGCCAGGTAATGGCCCTTCAATCTCAACACCGGCGCAACGGCGAAGCCGATGAGGGCGGCGGCCACAACGGCCGCGGGGATTCCCAACCAGGGCGGGAACTTGGCCTTCAGGCACAGCAGCGCCGAGGTATAGGCACCGATGCCGAAGAATGCCCCGTGTCCCAGGGAGACCTGGCCGGCGTACCCCATGAGCAGGTTCAGCCCCACGGCGGCGATGGTATATATCCCCACCAGGCGCATGACCATGAGGATGGGTATGCCCAGGGGCTTGGAAAGACGGTCCGCCCAGAGGGGGAGGAGGCCCAAAAAGATGGCCAGCCCAAGAAACACGGAGTAGGAGCGGACGAGGGATCGCGCGGCCTCCACGGCGGATGCCAGCGCGCGCCCCGCCCATACTCCTTTAAGGGATTCACCGCCGTCCCGCGAACCCTTCACCATCTCGCCTCATCCCAACACGCCGAAAGCCCGACCTTTTTTCATGCCGTCAAGTCGTCGTAGCCGGCATCAAACCTTCTCCACCATACCCCTCCCCAGGAGGCCTTGCGGCCGGAAGAGGAGCACGACGATGAGCAACACGGCCGCCACCGCCCCCTTGTACCCCGTGGAAACGCCCAGCACCACGGTGAGGAACCCCGGAATGAGCTCCTCGAGGAGCCCCAGCACCAACCCTCCCACCACGGCCCCGAAGGTGTTGCCCAAACCTCCCACCACAGAGGCCGTGAAACCCTTAACCCCCATCTCCAGGCCCATGCCGTAGCTGGCATAAGGGGAGCTTATAAGGCCCGCTGCCCCGCCCAGGGCCGCGGCCAGGATGAAGGAGTAGAGGGACATGCGGGATACGTTGATCCCCACCAGGGTGGCCGCCTGCCGGTTGACCGAACATGCCCGCATGGCCCTCCCCGCCTTGGTGCGGTTGAAGAAGAAATAGAGCAGCACGACACAGGTTACGGTGAGCCCCACCACCCATAGGAACTGCCTGGAGACGGTGGCTCCCGGAAGCCGGAAGGTGCCCGGGGTGAACTCGGGGACCTTATAGGCCTCACTGGGCCAGAAGACCCGCCCCAGTGACTTGAAGAATATGGAAGCTCCAATGGTGGCGATGATGGCCGTCAGGACCCCCGCCCTGCGCAACGGATAGATCATCACCCTCTCCATGGCCCCCCCTATCGCCGCTGTGGCCAGCACGGCCAGCACGGCGGCCAGGGGGATGGGAAGGCCGGCCGAGACCGCCAGCGCGTAGGCGAAGAGGCCCCCGAACATGGAGAATTCTCCCTGGGCGAAGTTGATGATCCCCGTGGAGGTGTAGATGATGTTGAAGCCCATGGCCACCAGGATGTAGAGGCATCCGTTGGCCATGCCGTTGGCCAGGTACTGGGGGCAATTCCTGAAAAAATCGAGCATCGGCGAAAAACCCTTTCCCCCGGCCTTACCCCCGTTCCCTGGGGTAAAGTAACGGGTTTCCCAGCGCCGGCGTCCCAAAAAGGGGAGGCCGGCTTCCCAACCAGCCTCCCCGCCGCCGCTTTCTCGCTATGGGCTTAGGCTTAACGCCCGGCCGGCTCCCACTGGGAGTTCACGATCTCCACCATCACAAGGTCGTCCGGCGAGAGGCCGTTATGGTCCTGAGCCGAGTAATTGAAGATGCCTGCTGTGCCCACCAGGCCTTCAGTCCTCTCGATCTCATCGCGAAGCTCCTCCGGGGTGGCGCTCGGACCCACCCTCTTCAGCGCCTCGGTGATGATGAGTATGGCGTCCCAGCCGTGCCCGGCGAAGGTGTTGATGGGCTGCCCGTACGCCTCCCGGTAGGCCTCGTCGAAGTCTTTTATGAACTCATACTCCGGGGAACCGGGTTCCAGGACCTTTTGATAGATGAGCATCTTGCCGGCCGGGAAGACCACGCCGTTGGCCGCCTCGCCCGCCAGCTGGATGAACTGCTGGTTGGCGATACCATGGCTGCCCACGTAGGGGATGTTGATGCCCTTGTCACGCATGCGCTTGGCGATGATGGCCGGTCCCGGGTTGGTCCCCCAGACCAGAATCACCTCCGGCTTCGCGGTCATAACGTTGGTAAGATGTGTGTCTATGGTCTCCTCGGTGTCGTTGGTCTGGTATCCCTCGGAGGCCACCACCTCCAGGCCGAAGGAGGATGCCTCCTTCTCCACCACGTTCTTGCCGTCAGTCCCGAAGGCATTGGTGTCATAGAGCAGCGCCACCCGCTGTACTTTGAGGACCTCGCTTATGTACTCGAGAGCCTTCTTGCCCGCCTCGGTGGCGGTGGGAGGGGTGCGGAATATCCAGGTTATATCCCCCTCCATGATGTTCGCCCCGGCGGCCATGCATACCTGAGGGATATGCCTCTTGGTGCACTCCTGCTTCATGGCCAGAGTGGGGCCGGTTCCGCTGGAGCCGATGACCGCCACAACGTCTTCCTGCTCCAGGAGCTCTATGACCGCCTGCTGTGCCTTGTTGGAATCGCTCTGGTCGTCCTTGATGATCACCTCCACCGGGTGACCCTTAATGCCCCCGCTCGCGTTGAGCCTCTCCACGAAGAGTTCTATGGCGTTGCGTTCCGGCTTTCCCAGCGGTTCATTGGCCCCGCTCTCGGAGAGAACCACCCCGATCCTTATGGGTTCCTTCGTCGTGGCGCCCTCCTGGCCGCCGCAGCCCGCGAGGGCGAGCAAGGAACCCGCCAGCGCGGCCACCGCCAGAAGGATCAAGAACGTCCTGACCTTCATAAATCTCATTCGACCCCCCTTACCTCTTTCCGGCCTCCAGCGAGGCCTTCCCGCCTTCAAGAGCCTCATTCCAGCCTGTTAAAGCCCGAGAGGCCGCTTTAGATGTTATTTCTACCACATGCCTTCCGCGCATGTAAACCGCTTCCGTGGCGCCCCTTTCCTTCACAGGCGAACGGGAATCCCGCGCCGGCGGAGAAATTCCTTGGCCTCCCGTATGCTGTATTCACCGTAATGGAATATGGAGGCGGCCAGAACGGCGTCCGCTCCCGCCTCGATGATCACCTCCGCCAGATGCTCCAGGCTGCCCGCTCCCCCGGATGCGATGACCGGTATGCGCACCGCCTCGGCCACCGCGCGGGTGAGTTCCAGGTCGTAACCCGACCTGGTCCCGTCGCGGTCCATGCTGGTGAGGAGTATCTCTCCCGCCCCGAGCGATTCGACGCGGCGTGCCCATTCAGGACGTCAAGGCCGGTCGGGGTCCTTCCCCCATGCACGTATACCTCCCAGGAATTTCCATCTCTTCTCTTGGCGTCGATGGCCACCACCACGCACTGGGAGCCGAACCTGCCGGCGGCTGCCTCCACCAGGGAGGGATTCTCCACCGCTGCGGTGTTGAGCGAGACCTTGTCCGCACCCGTGGCCAGCATGCGCCTGATGTCGTCGAGGTTCCTTATCCCCCCGCCCACGGTGAAGGGGATGAAGACCTTTTCCGCCACCCTGGCCGCCATGTCAAAGACCAGTTCCCGGCCCTCGTGGGAAGCGGTGATGTCCAGGAACACCAACTCATCCGCCCCCTCGCGGTCGTATATCTCCCCCAGCTCCACGGGATCGCCGGCATCCCTCAACCGGACGAAGTTTATCCCTTTGACCACTCTTCCCTTGTCCACGTCCAGGCAGGGTATGATGCGCTTGGTATGCACGTCCGCCTCTCCTCCGGTTCACGGCAAGCCCCCCTCGCCCCAGCCGGGAGCTCGGGGATTCCCTGCTTTTACTCCCTCCACGTCGTCCACGTCAGGGCTGCTGCCCATGCACAGCCCGGCGCGAATCAGAGCCATCCTCTAGGATGGGTAGCGCACTCCGCCCCTAGGAGGGGCTGGTCATACGGCACCGGGCCTCCTTTTCCCCCACTCCATCATCTCCCGTTCCCCTCCTCGAGGTCCAGGATCTCCGGGAGGGAGACTCTCCCTTCGTACAGGGCACGTCCCACAACCGCTCCCTCGACCCCGAGGGAAGAGAGCTCCTTGAGGCGCTGGATGTCTTGGCGCGTGGAGATACCTCCGGCGACGATGACGCCGAGACCGCGACCCAGCAGTTCACGGGGGACGTGCCCGGCATATCCCTCGAGAGTGCCGTCCCGGAGTATGTCCGTGTACAGGACCCTCGTCACGCCTCCGCTCGCCAGCTCCTCCACCAGCTCCTCCAGCGGTCGCTCCAGCTCTCTGGTCCAGCCCCCCACCGCCGCCCTCTTCCCCCGCATGTCAAGGCTCACCACCAGCATCTCGCCCAGGTCTTCCGCAGCGCGGCGCAGAAAGGCGGGGTCCGCCAGGGCGCGGGTCCCCATTATCACCCGGGCCGCTCCCATGTCCAGCAGCCTCCGCGCATCGTCCAGGGTACGCACCCCGCCTCCCACTTGAACGGGGATCCGCACCCTGTGCAATATCTCCCGGATGCTCTCCAGGTTCACCGGGCGGCCCTGCACCGCACCGTCCAGGTCCACAACGTGGATGAAGGAGGCCCCTTCCTCCTGCCACCGCACGGCCATCTCCGAGGGGCGGTCGGAAAAGACCCTCTCCTTCTCCATGTCTCCGCGCACCAGGCGGACGCACCTGCCACCCTTGATGTCCACCGCGGGATAGATGCGGAACAACCCTCACCACTCCCGGGGATAACCACTCTCCGGCCATCCCTCCCGGCAAAAGCGGGCGAAGTTGTCCAGGATGCGCAGCCCGGCCGTGGAGCTCTTTTCGGGATGGAACTGGAAGGCGGCCACCTTACCCACCGCCGCACCGGAGGCGAAGCTCACCCCGTATTCGGTGCGCATGAGGATGTCCTCCTCCCTATCCGGGAGAACGTAATAGGAATGGACGAAGTAGAAGAAGGTCCCGTCCTCGATGCCCTCGAGAAGGGGATGAGGCCTCAGGACATGCACGTCGTTCCATCCCATATGGGGAACCTTGAGGCCTTCCCCGAAGCGGACCACGCGTCCGGGCAGGAAACCCAACCCCCTCGCTCCGGGGCTCTCCTCGCTCTCCCCGCACAGTAACTGGTAGCCGAGGCATATCCCCAGGAAGGGGCGGTCCTCCTCGAGGACCTCCATGAGGGCACCGGTCAGGCCTCTCTCCTCCAGCTCGCGCACGGCATCCCCGAAGGCCCCCACCCCGGGCAACACCACGCCCTCGGCGGCGGCCACCTCACGGGGATCGCCGGTGACCTTGACCCGGTGCCCCAGGAAGGCGAAGGCCTTTTCCACGCTGCGCAGGTTTCCCATGCCGTAATCCACGACGGCGATCATGCATACCTCCCGGAAGAGGGCCGCGGTACGAGAAAGGTGCCGCTCCGATTATGACATACAACCTCGGGAAGGTTCACGCTTTGTCCGCCTCCGCGAGGAGGGGGCCGGCACTACCGCCCCTTTGTCGAAAGGTTGCCGGGATGGGCTCAGAGCGATCCCTTGGTGGAGGGTACCTCCATGCCCGCGTCCCTCAGCACAGCTTCGCGGAGAGCCCTCCCCAAACCCTTGAAGACCGCTTCCAGGATATGGTGAGGGTTTTCCCCGGCCATCCCCCGCACGTGCAGGGTGAAGCCGCCCTGGTTCACCAGGGCCTGGAGGAACTCTCGCACGCATGTGGGGTCGAAGTCCGATATGAGCTGCACGGGCAGGTCCACGCCATAGCTGAGGTGCGGCCTCCCGCTGATGTCCAGCGCCGTGAGGCAGAGGGCCTCATCCATGGGCAGGAGGGCCCAGCCGTATCTCCGGATGCCTCGTTTATCTCCCAGGGCCTCCCGGATGGCGGACCCGAGGCAAAGGCCCACGTCCTCCACGGTGTGGTGCTGGTCGACCTCCAGGTCACCCCGCGCCTGCAGCCGGAGGTCGAATCCCGCGTGGAAGGCGAAGAGGGTCAACATGTGGTCGAAGAAGGCGATCCCCGTGGATACGTCGACCTCCCCGGTTCCGTCCAGGCGGAGGTTCACGCTCACCCGCGTCTCGCCCGTGATCCGCTCCACCACGGAGCTGCGTTCGCTCATGCCCCCTCCTTCTCCAGCCTTCGCCGCATGGCCTCCGCGTGTTCCGTCAGGCCTTCCACCCGGGCCAGGGTCTCCACTACCCAGGCCAGGTTCCTGTTCGCCCGGGGGTTGGAGAAGACGATGTTGGTACGCTTGATGAAGTCGTAGACTCCCAGCGGCGAAGCGTATCTCGCCGCTCCCTTGGTAGGAAGCACGTGATTGGTCCCCACGGCGTAATCCCCCATGGCCACTGTGGAGTCGTGTCCCAGAAAGACCGCTCCCGCGTTGTGGATGTGGCTGAGGGTCCCGGTGAGGTCCTGTGTGTCGATGAGCAAGTGCTCGGGAGCCAGGACATCCACCAGGCGTGTTCCCTCCTCCAGGTCCCTCACCAACACCGCCTGCGGCTCGGTCCATCCTGCATCCCTGCGTAGGCACACCTCCAGTTCCCTCTCCGCCTCCTCTATGACCTTCCGGCTGGGGCTCACCAGGCAGGCCCTCGCGCCTCCCCCGTGTTCCAACTGGGCGGCCATCTCCCTCGCCGCCAGTTCCGGGCGGGCGCTATCGTCGGCCAGTATGACCAGCTCGCTGGGCCCGGCCAGCATGTCGATTCCCACCAGCCCGAAGAGCTCGCGCTTGGCCAGGGTCACGTAGATGTTCCCGGGACCGACGATCTTCTCCACCCGTCCGATGCTCTCCGTGCCCAGGGCCAGGGCGGCCACCGCCTGCGCGCCGCCGACCCTGTAGACCTCCTTGACCCCCAGGTGATGCAGGGTGTAGAGGGTGTAGGGATTGATCTCACCCCCCTTTCCCGGGGGCACGCACACCGCGATCTCCCCCACGCCGGCCACCTGAGCGGGGATGACGGTCATCAGGGCCGTGCTGGGGTAGGAGGCGTTCCCGCCGGGCACGTAGACCCCTACCCGGCGGAGGGGACGGTACATCTGTCCCACCCGTGCACCCTCCTCGGAATCCCAAAACTGGGATTCCCAGGCCTGGCGACGGTGGAAAGCGGTGATGGTCCTCGCGGCCACGCGCAGGGCGTCCACGAAGCCAGGCTCCACCTTTTCCCGCGAGGCCAGCAATTCCGACTCGGTGACCCTCAAGCCGACCTTGGCCAGGTCCACGCCGTCGTGTTTCGCGGTGAGGTCCACAAGCGCGGCGTCGCCTTCATGCCTCACCCTGTCGATGATGGAACGGACCTCCTCGAGAGGGCCCCCCTCCAACCAGTAGTCCCAGCCCAGGGCCCTCCGGAGCTCCTCCAGGTTCCCGTAGTCCTCGCTGTTCCAGACTTTCATCCCGCCCTCTCCGTTCGCTTCCGCCTTACACTCACCCGCAGTGCCCTCAGTCCACGGGTATAGATAATTGTACACGGGAGCGTGCATCCCGGCATCATCCTCAGCGCAGGGTTATGCATCCCTCGCCCAGCAGAGAGAGAACCTCCGCGTATAGAGAGCCGTCGGGATTGACGCACAGGCCCTCGGGGAGCTTGAAGACCCGGAGGGAATCCCCACAGCGCAGCTCCAGTTTCACCGGGGTTCCGCCCGGATGGCGGGAGAGTATGTCCTTCAGGCGGTCCATGGTCTCCGGTTCCACGTGGCCGTCCTCCAGGCGGATGAAGAGGTCGCATTCCTCGGGTGCCTTCAAACGCGGCTCGGCGATCTCCAGGGCCACCACCCGGAGGGTAGCCGCCTCCTCCTCGCCTTCCCTGGACTCCGTCCGCGACCTGGACTCCACCCTGGCCCTCACGCATATGATGTTGTCCTCCCGGAGCGCCTCGCGGTGCTGCAGGTAAAGGGCCGGGAAGACGGTCACCTCCACCCTTCCGGTGAGGTCCTCGAGGGCCAGGCTGGCCATCAGCTCTCCCTTGCGGGTGATGCGCTGCGTCTTGCTGGTGATGATACCCCCTATCCACTTCACGGCACCGTCACCCAGTCCTGCCAGGTCGGCGATCTCGCTCTCCACCTGGCGCTCCAGGGCCTCCCTGTACTGCATGAGAGGATGATCGGTGACGTATATCCCCAGCATCTCCTTCTCGTAGGCCAAAAGCTGGTCCCGGGGCAGTTCCTCCAGCGGGGGCTGGGTCTCGACGGGGTCGGGTTCCTCCTCTCCTCCCGCCGCTTCGAAGAGGCTGTGCTGCCCTTCCTCCCGGTGGCGGAGCTTCTCCGCCGCCAGGTCCGCCACCCTCTCATAGGTCTTCAGGAGATGGTTGCGCGAATAGCCCAGGAAGTCGAAGGCCCCGCTCTTTATCAGGCTCTCCAAGGCCCTCTTGTTCACCACGCCCTGTCCCACGCGTAGACAGAAATCCATGAGGGAACGGAAGGGCCCTCCCTCCCGGCGCACGGCGATAATGCGCTCGGCGGGAGCCTCTCCCTGGTTGCGGATGGCGGCCAGCCCGAAGCGGATTCCCTCGTCCACCGGTGTGAACTCCTTGTAACTCTCGTTGATATCCGGCGGGAGGACGCGTATGCCCATCTTGCGGCATTCGTTGACGAAGACCTGCACCTTGTCCTTGTTCCCGGTGACGCTGGAGAGCAGGGCGGCCATGAACTCCTGGGGATAGTGGGCCTTGAGGAAGGCGGTCTGGTAGGAGATGACCGCGTAGGCCGTGGAATGGCTCTTGTTGAACCCGTATTCGCCGAAATGGCTTATGAGGTCGAAGAGTTTCTCGGCCAGGGAACGCGGATAGCCCTTGGAGACCATCCCGCCTATGAACTTGTCGCGGTGGAACTTCATCTCCTCCGCTTTGCTCTTGGCCACCACCGCCCGCAGCCCGTCCGCCTCAGCCATGGAGTACCCGGCCAGCTCCACCGCCAGGCGCATGACCTGTTCCTGATAGATGAAGATTCCCCGGGTCTGCTCGAGGATGGGCTCGAGGTCCGGGTGCAGGTAAGTCACCGGGACCCTTCCGTGCCTGCGGTCGACGTAATCCTTGACCATCCCGCTGCGCAGGGGGCCGGGGCGGTAGAGGGCCAGGACGGCGATGAGGTCCTCGAAGCGCTCCGGCTTAAGGTCCTGAAGCAGGGAACGCATGCCTGGGCTCTCCAGCTGGAACACACCCACGGTATCCCCTTTCTGCAGGAGTTCGAAGGTGCGCGGGTCGTCCAGGGGGAGCTCGTCCAGGTCCAGGCGGATGCCCCGTCGCCTCTGGATGTTGTCCAGGGTGTCGCTGATGACGGTGAGGGTGCGCAATCCCAGGAAGTCCACTTTCAGGAGGCCGATGGCCTGGATGGCCTCCATGTCGTACTGCGTCACCACCTCCTCCTCGGGGCCGCGCCTCTGGAGGGGAGTGTAGCTGGAGAGCTCGTCGTCGGCTATCACCACCCCCGCGGCGTGGATGGAGTCCTGCCTGGTGATGCCCTCCAGCTTGCGGGCGGTGTCGATGATCTTCCTGGCCAACTCGTCTCCCTCATAGGCCTCCCTCAGCTCGGGAGAGAGCTCCAGGGCCCTGTCGATGGTGATGTTCTGCTGCTCGGGGACCATCTTGGCCAGGCGGTCCACCTTGCCGTATTCCAGGTTGTACACCCTTCCCGCGTCGCGGATGGCCGCACGCGCCGCCATGGTGGAGAAGGTCACTATCTGGGCTACGCGGTCCTTACCGTACTTCCGGGCCACATACTCGATGACCTCCGGGCGGCGCTTGTAGCAGAAATCGATGTCGATGTCCGGCATGGTCCGGCGGTCGGGGTTGAGGAAGCGCTCGAAGAGGAGGTCGTAACGTATGGGGTCCACGGTGGTGATCCCCAGGCAGTAGGAGACCAGCGACCCGGCGGCCGAGCCTCTTCCCGGCCCCACGATTATGCCCTGCTCCTTGGCGAACCTGATGAAGTCCCAGACGATGAGGAAATAACCGGAAAAACCCATGTCTTTTATCACCGAGAGCTCGTGGCGCAGCCTCTCTTCCAGCTCCGGCGTGACCTCCGGATACCTCTTCCGCAGGCCTTCCCAGGCCAGCTTCTCCAGGTAACCGCCCAGGTCGTATCCCTCCGGGACCTTGTACTTGGGGAGCAGGTATCTCCCGAACTCCAGCTCCACGTTGCAGCGCTCGGCTATCTCCGCGGCGTTGGAGAGGGCTTCGGGCCGGTCGGCGAACAAAGCGCGCATCTCCTCGTAGCTCTTGAGATAGAACTGGTCGCTGGAGAACCTGAGGCGGTCCTCCTGGTCCAGGGTGGAGTTGGTCTGGATGCACAGGAGCACATCGTGGTGGAGGTGGTCCTGCCGGCGCACGTAGTGCAGGTCGTTGGAGGCCACCAGGCCTATGCCCAGCTCCTCCCCCAGCTGCACCAGGCCGGGGTTGACCTTCTTCTCCTCGGGCAGGCCATGGTCCATGAGCTCCAGGTAGAAATTGCCATCCCCGAAGATGGAGAGGTATTCGCGCGCCGCCCTCTTCGCCCCCTCGTAGTCGTCCTCCAGAAGACGGGCGGCTATCTCTCCCTTGATGCATGCGGACAGGGCTATGACGCCACCCCGGTACTCCCGCAGGATCTCCTTGTCCATGCGCGGCTTGTAATAATAGCCGTCCATGAAGGAGAGGGTGACCAGTTTCATGAGGTTGCGGTATCCTTCCCGGTCCTCGGCCAGCAACAGTAGGTGATAGTTGGGGTCCTCTTTGGCCGGCCGGCGGTCGAAGCGGGATCCGGCGGTCAGGTAGGCCTCCACCCCCAGGATGGGCTTGACGCCCATCTGCAGCGCCTTGCGGTAAAAGGGTATGACCCCGTACATCCCACCGTGGTCGGTGATGGCTAGGGCCTCATAGCCCATCTCCACGGCGGCCTCCAGCATCTCGGGGATGCGGGCTGCGCCGTCGAGCATGGAATACTCGGTGTGGTTATGCAGATGCGCGAAGGGTACTCCCAACCTTCACCTCCCGCCTCCCGGTCGCCCACTGCCTGCAGCGCTGGGGATATGACGGGCACCCAGCCCTCCTGGAGCCCCGGGGGTCTTCTACCTCCGACCTCGCCGCCCGCGCGGCGGATTTCCGGCTCGCCCCGGGCTTAGGTTATTATAACCTTCGCCTACGACACACCCCTTGCCCGGAAGGGAAAGGGGCGTGGAGCGGTCGCCGCGAAGATTGATGACGGAGTGCGGGTAAGGGAAGCCAAAGAGGGCGGGACATTGCCGCACCTGAGCCCGAGGGAGCACGGAGGACAAGAGTGGAGTTAAGGCTGAGCTACACGGCCGCGAGCACCTATGAGAGGTGCCCCCTCGCTTACCGTTTCCAGTACGTGGACGGACTGGAGGTCCCGCCGTCGCCCTACCTCTCCTTCGGGAGGAGCCTTCATGCCGCCCTGGAATGGTTTTACGGGCGCGACGTCCCCGAACCCCCTTCCCTGGAGGAACTCCTGACCCGCCTCGAGGAATGCTGGGAGAGCGAGGGATACGCCGACGAGGAGGAGGAGAGGAGCTTCTTGTCCCACGCCAGGGAGGTCCTGGAGTCCTTCTACCTCCGCAACCGGGACCATTTCCGCCTCCCGGTGGCCGTGGAACAGCGCTTCGAGATACCCATGGACGGATACCTGCTCACCGGGGTCATCGACCGGGTGGACCGTCATCCCGACGGAAGTTACGAGGTCATCGACTACAAGACCAACCGGAGGCTCCCCGAGTTGAGGCGCCTGCGCGAGGACCTCCAGCTTCCCATCTACCAGATGGCTTGCCGCGAGCTATGGGGGATAACCCCCGCCAAGCTCACTTTCTATTACCTCCTGATCAACCAGAGGTTCACCACCTCCCCGCGGGACGAGGACTCGCTTCTGGACGTGCGAGCGCGACTCTCCCGCGTGGCGGAGGGTATCCGAGCGGGAAAGTTCCCGCCCAACCCCAACCCCCTCCGTCCCCCGTGCCCCTTCACGGACGTCTGCCCCACCCGGACGAGCGCCGGAGACCTGCGCGAGGAGTTGGAATCCCGGCGCCGGGCGCTGCTCGAGCGACGCCGGAACCTGGACCGTCTCATCCAGGAACTGGAAAGACAGCTCCTGGAGCTGGATCCCGAATTTCTCTCCCGAGAGGACGGGGAATGAGGGCCCGCCGGCCTTCCTCCTCCTGGGCCTTCCCTTCGCCCGTCAGTTGTACTCCAGGGCACCGGAGCGCCGGAGGCCACTGACGCCGGGGATGCTCCGGGGAGGGAGATAACGGTAGGACGAGCCTCCTTCCTCGTTCACTTCCTCAAGGATCCTCAGCTGGGCTAGCTTGCGCGCCTGTTCTTCCACCGCATCCGGGTCCCTCCCTATGGCCTCCGCCAGCTCGACGGCGGTGCCCTTCATCCCGGGGTTGCGGTGGAAGAGGGTCAGCAGCTGGATCCTTACCAGGCTTCCTGATGTGCCGTTATATATGGCTGCCTTGCTCTTCGCGGGACGCCGGCACATTTCGCCTCCTTTCTACATAAACTATCCTCACAATCCACATGGAGGTTGAGACGTTCCCCGAGAACGTGACCTTTCGGGGGGCGAACGGTGCCGCGTGGGCCGTAAAAGGTTACCCGCGGGTACTCGATATCCGCGAAGATGCAGGCTCCTTTTGCCCGAAGTCCCAAAGGTGAGCCGCGGCCGGAACGGCAGTGACGGGGGAAGCATTCAGGAGGTCATGTCGCGCAATCGTTCCAGGGCTCCGGCCAGGTCCCCAGGCAGTGGGTCCTCGAATTCCATTTCCTCCCCGGTGAAGGGGTGGTTGAAACGCAGGCGGTAGGCGTGCAGGAACTGCCGGGAGAGCCCCAGCTCCCTCTCCAGCCTCCCTTTTCTGCCGTAGGTTTCGTCCCCCACCACCGGGTGTCCGATATAGGACATGTGCACCCTTATCTGGTGCGTCCTCCCCGTGACCAGCTCCACCTCCAGTAACGATGCCACTCTTAAGTCCTCCAGCACCCGAAAATGGGTCACCGAGGGCCTTCCGCGCGAGGTGACGGCCATCCTCTTGCGGTCCCGGGGATCCCTGCCCACCGGGGCTTCCACCGTTCCCAGCGGGGAGGCAGGCACTCCGTGCACCAGGGCAAGGTAGAGGCGTTTCAGGTTACGCTCTCTCACCAACTCCTGCAGGAGCAGGTGGGCACGGTCGTCCTTGGCCACCACCAGAAGGCCCGAGGTGTCGCGGTCCAAGCGATGGACGATGCCCGGGCGTTCCACGCCGCCGACCCCCGAGAGCCCGCGCAGCGAGAAGAGGGCGGCGTTTACCAGGGTCCCCTCCCGGTGTCCGGCGGCGGGATGGACCACCATGCCCGCCGGTTTGGAGACCACCGCGAGGTGGCTGTCCTCATGGAGTATCCGGATGTCCAAGTCCTGCGGCCTCGGCCCTGCAGGTTCGGGCGGCGGGAGCTCCAGGACGACCTCCTCGCCGCAGCGTACCCGATAATGTTTATCCCTGGCCTCGCCTCCCGCCCTGGCCTTCCCACCGGCGATGAGCTCCTGGACCCTGCTCCTGGTGAGGCCGGTCCGCTCGGTGAGGAATACGTCCAGCCTCTTGCCGGCATCTCCCGGGTCTACGGTGAAGTTGAAGACGCGCAAGTCACCTGTCCTCGGCAAGCAGCCTTCTCCGGAAAACCAGGACCAGTCCAGCGGCCAGGAAGGCCGCGGCGCTCAGCGCCTGGAAGAAGAGGTTGGCCCCGGACTGGGTGTGATAGCGGAAGAACTCGTTGGAGAACCGCGCCACAGCGTAGAGCATGATGAAGGAGAGCATTATCTCGCCGCGGTAGCGGAAACGCCGGTGTACGGCGAGGAGTATGACGAAGATGCCCAGGTCCATGAGCAGTTCGTAGATCTGGGTGGGGTGGACGGGATTGCGGGGCATGCCCATCTCCATCTGGGTACGCAGGGGAAAGGTCACCGCCCAGGGGAGGCCGGAGCTCTTCCCGAAACAGCACCCGTTTAGGTAGCATCCCACGCGGGCGACGGCCAGGGCGGCGGGGACGGCCAGCCCACCCGAATCCAGGACCTGTCCCACGGAGACGCCCCTCAGCCTGACCACGGCCACGGCGGCCAGTATGCCCAGGATGAAGCCGCCGTAAAACACCAGCCCCTGCACGTTCCAGAACTTGAAGGCCTCCCACCAACGGTCGGAGAACTCTCTCCAGTGGCCCAAGACGTAGAAGAGCCGGGCCCCCACTATCCCTCCCACGGCGGCGGCCAGGACCAGCTCGAAGACCACGTAGGCGTCGAGGAACTTACGCCGCAGGTACATAAAACTCACCAGCATGCCCACGATGAAGGCCAGGGCGAGGAAAAAGCCGTAGGAATGGACGGTCAGGGGGCCTATCTTGAAGAGTTCGGGACGCAATGTTTCTCCTTCGGTTCGCCTATGCCGGTGTGTGGCGCCACAACTGAGCCTTGGACCTCAACCCCGCGCCGCGTCCTTCCCCTCCCTCCACACGTCCCGGATCACCAGCGCGAGGGCCGTTCCCACCCCCAGGACTATGGCCGTATCCGCCAGGTTGAATACCGGCCAGAAACGGTTGACTGCGACGGCGACCACCGCCCCCAGGAACATCCTGTCGATGATGTTACCCAGGGCCCCCCCGATTATCAAGCCCAGGGCCGCGGTGAAGGCTCTCCCCTCCGTGCCTCGGAACCTCCAGAGAACCAGGAGGAGCACCAGAAGCAGGGCCACGCTGCCCAGGAAGAACGGTAGGGACTGTCCCCGTATCAACCCGAAGGCGGTTCCCGGGTTGCGAACCTGCCGCAGGGAGAAGGGTCCCCAATCCAGGCTCTTTCCCGGGGGAAGGAATCGGCGTACCAGCGCCTTGCTGGCCTGATCCGCGGCCAGGGCGGCGGCGGCCGTGGCCGCCATCAGCGCATAGCCTGTTCTTCCTTCTGCTTGCAAGATATGCAGAGGTTGGCGTAGGGAAGCGCCTCGAGGCGCTCTTCGGGTATGGGGAGGCCGCACATCTCGCAGATCCCGTAGGTCCCGTTCTCGATGCGCTCCAGCGCCTCGTTGACCTTCTGGAGGAGGTCCTTCACGTTCTCGGAGAGGGATAGGTCCCTCTCCCGCTCGAAGGTGCTGGTGCCGCTGGCCGCGTATTCCTCCTCGAAGGGCATCTCGCCCGAGAAGTCCGACTGGGAGGCGAGCAGGTTGCCCTGTTCCAGGTCGCGGTACTGCTTCTCCAGCATCTCCTTCTCGCGGAGCAGGATCTTCTTGAAGGCGGCCATCTTCTTCTTGTTCATAAGTCGATCGTTGTCCTCCGGTCCGACCCAACGGTTTATCCCTAATATTATGCACCATTTTCGTGAGCCGACAACCCCGAAACGGTGCTCTCTCGCGCCTGGCGAAGTCCCTTCCCGCCGTGAACCCTCACCCTTCTGCCGCCTTCACCACCGGGAGGCAGCGGTCGCAGATCTCCGGATGGGCGGAATCGCTTCCCACCGAGGGACGGTAGTTCCAGCACCGTGAGCACCTCCGACCCGGTGCCCGCTCGACCTCCACCTTAATCTCCTCCCCCGACCCGTAGCGCACCTCCACATGGGAGACTATGAAGAGGGTGGGCAGCAGGTCTTTCCTGGGCTCCACCACTTCCTCCCACGAGCGGGGCAGGGTGAGCCTCACCATGGCCTCCAGCGAGGTGCCAAGTTCTTTGGTGCCTCTCTTCTCCTCGATGGCCTTGGTCACCTGCTCGCGCAACCGCAGCAGTCCCTCGAAGACGTCCTCCAGGGCGGGGTCCTGCAACCCCTCGTCCACCTCCGGCCAGTCGGCGAGCTGCACGCTCTCCGGATCCCCCTCCGCGCGCATGGCCTGCCACACCTCTTCCGCCGTGTGACAGAGGACGGGGGCCATGAGCAGGGTTATGGCCCTCAACAGCCTGTACAGCGCCGTCTGGGCGGAGCGTCGGGCCCGCGAACCGGCAGCGAAGGTATACAGGCAATCCTTGCGCATGTCCAGGTACAGGGCACTCAAGTCCACGGCGCAGAAGTTGTGGAGGGAATGGAAGAGCACATGCAGCTGATAGGAGTCCATGGCCTGGGTGCACCTGCTCACCAGCCTCTGCAGCCGGGAGAGGACCCAGCGGTCCAGCTCCTCCATCTCCCCCGGGGGGACGTCGTCCTCGCCGGGACGGAAATCGTAGAGGTTCCCCAGAAGGAAGCGCAGGGTGTTCCGAATGCGTCGGTAGGCCTCCACAAGCCGGTCGAAGATCTCTCCCGATGCGGGGATGTCCACCGTGTAATCCGCCGCCGCCACCCACAGGCGCAGGATGTCCGCGCCCAGCCTGTCGCATATCTCCAGGGGGCTTATGACGTTGCCCAGGGACTTGGACATCTTGCGGCCCTCCCCGTCCACCACGAAGCCGTGGGTGAGCACGGAGCGGTAAGGCGGTTCCCCCCGCGTCCCCACCGCGGTGAGGAGCGAGGTCTGGAACCACCCCCGGTGCTGGTCGCTCCCCTCCAGGTACATGTCGCAGGGCCAGTAGTGGTCCTCCCACTGCAGGAGCACGGCCTCGTGGCTGACCCCGGACTCGAACCATACGTCCAGGATGTCCGTCTCCTTGCGCCATTCCGTCCCGCCGCATTCCGGACAGCGGAAACCAGGCCCCAGGATCTCCTCCGCTTCCCGAAGGAACCAGGCGTCGGACCCCTCGGCGGCCAGAAGCTCCTCCGCCTTCCGCAGCGTCTCCGGGGTCATAAGCTCCCGGCCGCAGTTCAGGCAATAGAAGGCCGGGATGGGGACCCCCCAGGCCCTCTGCCGGGATATGCACCAGTCGGGCCTGCTCTCCAGCATCCCCACCATGCGGCGGATGTTCCAGCCGGGAATCCACTTCACCCCCTCCACAGCCTCCAGGCACCTCTTGCGCAGGGTGGAACCCTCGTATTCACGGTCCACCCCCACGAACCACTGAGGGGTGGCGCGGAAGATTACCGGGCCCTTGCACCGCCAGCAGTGGGGATAGGGATGGCTCAACTCACCCTCCCCCAGGAGCAGGCCTCTTTTGCGCAGGTCCGCGGTTATCCTCGGGTTGGCATCATCGATGTACAGCCCCTCGAACTCCGGGGTCTCGGAGGTGAAACGGCCTCTGTCGTCTACGGGCATGGGCAGGGGGAGGCCGTATTCCAACCCCACCTGATAGTCCTCCTCACCATGACCCGGGGCTATATGCACCGCCCCGGTCCCCTGCTCCGTGGTCACGAACTCGGATACCACCAAGAGGGAAGGCCTCTCCCTCCAGGGATGCCTCGCTTTGAGGCCTTCCAGCCTCTTACCGGGAAGCCGCCCCAGTTCCCGGTATTCCTCCAGCCCCATGTCCCGCAGTGCCCCCTCCAGGAGTGGCTCCCCCACCAGCAGGACCGAGCCTCCGGCCTCCAAGAGCACGTACTCCATCTCCGGGTGCAGAGCCACGGCCACGTTGGCCGGGAGGGTCCAGGGGGTGGTGGTCCAGATAACCACGGCCGCTTCTCGGCCCTCGTGACCCGGGACGGGGTCCAGGAGGGGGAACCTCACGTATATGGAGGGGGAGGTCTTTTCGCGATATTCGAGCTCCGCCTCGGCCAGGGCGGTCATGCATCGTGGGCACCAGTGAATGGGCTTACGGCTGCGGTATACCAGGCCCCTGCGGGCCAGCTCGCCCAGCACGCGTATGTTCACCGCCTCGTAGGCGGGCCTCAATGTAAGGTAGGGGTTCTCGAAATCCCCCCGCACCCCCAGGCGCTGGAACTGGGAGGACTGCCGCTCCACGAAATGCAGGGCGTACTCACGGCAGCGCTTACGGACTTCCATGACGTCCAGCTTTCCCCTATCCTCTCCCAGCCTCTTCTCCACCTCGTGTTCGATGGGCTGTCCGTGGCAATCCCAGCCCGGCACGTAGGGGCAGAAGTAGCCCCGCATACTCTTGTACTTGACGATGATGTCCTTGAGTATCTTGTTCAGGGCCGTACCCAGGTGGATATCACCGTTGGCGTAAGGAGGCCCGTCATGGAGGATGAAGGAAGGCCGCCCCCGGTTCTTGTCCAGGACCCGGCGGTAGATATCCATTTCCTTCCAGAAGCGCTGTATCTCCGGTTCGCGGCGCGGCAGGTCGGCCTTCATGGGGAATTCCGTACGCGGCAGGTTCAGCGTCGATCGGTAGTCCATACCGTCCTCACTCCGTATCCTCCGGCTATTTTGCTCCATTATTATCACGCGGACCGGCGGGGCGCAACAGAAACGCCGCGGTGTGCGCGGTGGGGAACGGCATCCACGTTCCGGAACTGTGCCCCCATGCGGAGTCCCTTCCTCCGGGGAAGGTCCGCGGTCATCTAAGGTGGGAGGCGCCTACGGGCGAGTGAGGGTGGCCTCGCTACCCCTGCCGTGCGCCGGCTGACATGCGGTCCGGCGAAATTAGCCGACCGGAAGCGTTGAATGGCCTATAATCGTCCTCATGGAAGGAAATGCCTCCCCTCTCAGGCCCTGTGACGACGGGGTGCTCATCGAGCTGAGGGTACGTCCCGGTTCCTCCCGCAGCGGTCCGCTGGAGGTGCGGGACGGACGGCTGGGCCTCGCCCTTCACGCGACTCCGGCGAGGGGCGAGGCAACCCGCGAGGCCTTGCGGCTCCTCGCCAAGATGCTGGGTAAGGCGGTATCCGAACTGGAACTGATACGCGGGACGGCCTCGCGCAACAAGACCGTCCTGGTGAGGGGAATCTCCACCCAGGAGGTGGA
>JACVJH010000150.1 GCA_015711895.1 Candidatus Solincola tengchongensis
TATGGGGTGGGAAAGGCCACCCTGGAGTGGGAGCGTGCCATCATGGTGGCCCCCGCGGTGGGGACCATGGCGGCGAACATCGAGCGCTGCGTGCAGTACGCCAGGGAGCGCAAGCAGTTCGGCAAGCCCATCGGGAAGTTCCAAGCCGTGGCCTTCAAGATAGCGGAGATGAAATGCCTGCTGGACGCCTCGCGCCTGCTGGTCTACCGCGTGGCCTGGATGAAGGACCAGGGCATCCCGGCCATGATGGAGGCCTGCGTGTGCAAGCTCTTCGTCACCGAGGCCGCCTTCCAAGTGGCCAGCGAGGCGGTACAGATCTTCGGCGGCTATGGGTATATCCGGGAGTACCCGGTGGAGAGGACCCTGCGGGATGCCAAGCTGGGGACCATCGGAGCGGGCACCTCGGAGATACAGAAACTGATCATCAGCCGTCTCCTCCTGGGCAAGCTCTGAGCGGCGAGATCCCGTGGGGGCCGGCGACTTCCGCCGGCCCTTTTTTATCGGCAAGGGAGACTTTTCACGGTCTCGCCCGCCATGTATGCCGGGAGCACGAGCTCACTCCCCTTCGAGGGAGCGCGAGATGATCCTGTGGGAACTGTCCACGAAATCCCTGAAGACGCGCTGCAGTGCCTCGATATCCTCGCCCTCGCGCACGGGGACGGTCTCCTCCAGGTCGCCCTCCATGACCCTCTCCACGACCGCGGAGAGCTCCTCCACGGGGCGGGTGATGTTCTTCCGCAGCAGCAACCTGAATCCCAGGAAGGCGAGGAGGAAGAAAAGGGCCAGGAACAGCGCCACCAGGGGCGTATACCGGAAGGAGAGTCCCAGGAAAAGCAAGGTTCCTAGCGGGCTGTGCCTTCTTCCGGTCGCAGAAGCGGTCGATGTCGGCGATCTCCCCCTCCATGGACCTCGTGGCCAGAAGATAGGCCGTCGGTCCGTTTCCGTTGAGGTCCACCCGCTTGGCGACCACGAGGTTCGTGCCATCCCGCGTTTCCGAATAGTCCTCTCCCGTCCACACCCATGGCCTCCCCGCCTCGGCGGCCCGGATGAGATCCGGAGGGGGCTCACGAAGCGAGGCGGTTCCAGCGGCGGCGACGGCGATGTAGCAGCCGTCATCGTAAGGAGAGGGGAGCATAAGAGCTGCTCCCTCCAGTCCCGAAAAACGGGCGCCGATCATGGCCGCCGGCGCCTCCTCGAGGTAGGCCTTCCCTCCGAAGGGGTCATTCCCGTGGTCGAGATCGAGGAGCTGTTCGGCGTCCAGATGCCGGAGTCTTTCCCCGCCCAGGTCGAGCAGGAAGTCTGTGGCACAAGCCGTGTTCCCGCTTACCGTGGAGGCATGCATCAGGAGCAGTTTCTGCCTGGTCTTTTCCACGAGCCTCCCCTGGGAGCCGCTGAGGATTAGGTATCCGGCCAGGCCGGCAAGGATGTAAACGGAGGTGATGAGGAGGGTGAGTTGCCTGAGGGTATGGCTTCCCTTGCGCTTTAAGGACCGCAGATCTTCTCGTGTCCCGGTTCGTCCGGCATCCTTCGGCTCCTGTCTCGTCGTGGGCGCTTTGGCGGATCTGCTGCCTTTCTGCCCGGATTGCGGCCGGGTTTCCTTTAGGGTTATCCTCAAGAAAACGACCGTTTGGCCGACGGGAGAGCGGATGAATGGTCCGGTCGGAGTTCTCAACGGAGGCTCTCCCGGATGCCGCGAACCGGGGAGGGCGGAGGAAGGTCCCACGTCTCCCGGGGATAAAAGGATTTCCCGGGGTCCGGGAAAGGGCTGAGCCCGGCTCCGTCTCGCTCCGAAGTGCGGGTAATACAAGACTGCGCCGCTCGCACCCTCCTCGAAAGAGAGGTGCGGCGCCGCGGAAAGAAAGGCGGTCTAGGACGGGCCATGCGCGTGAAAGTGCGTTTTACGGGGTTGATACGCCATCATCTCGGAGATAAGGAGAGGGATTTCGAGCTCCCGGAGGGCTCCCGCCTGGGAGACCTCCTGAAGGCGGTGGGCAGGGAATATGCCTCCCGCATGCCGGCCCAGATGTGGGACGCGGAGGAGGAGAGGTTCCATCCCCTGGTTGTGGCCATGCGCAAGGGGGAGCCCTCATCCGGCGAGGACACCCCCCTGCGTGACGGGGACGAGGTCTTCCTCCTCTCCCGGATGGCCGGTGGGTGACGGTGTTCCGCAAAGCCGGCGGCGCGGGAGGAAAGGGCGAGTGGTAATGCCGTTATTGGGGACCGGCATTCCTCTAAGAGAACCGTCGAAAAGGGAGGGAGTGGGATGAACGATTACGACGCCATCGTGGTGGGTGCGGGCATCGCCGGCCTGGGGGTAGCCGCCCAGCTGCAGCAGGCCGGAAAGAGGACCCTCCTCCTGGAGATGTATCCCCGACCGGGAGGACGGATGCAGTCCTACGAGCTTCCCGGGGGTTACCGGGTGGACACCGGTCTGCACCTCATCGAGATGGGCGATAAGGGTTTCTGCCACGAACTTGGCGCCCGGGTGGGCGTGGAGTTCGAGTGGGCCGCCTTCTCCAACACCCTGGACCTCTACCAGGACGGGGAGTGGCGGGACATGCAGACCTTCATCCGCCTCACCGAAGAGGAAAAATCGCTCTTCATCGAGGTCATGAAGGGCGTGGCGGCTATGGAGGAGGGTGACTTCCGCGCCTGGGACAACCGCTCCTTCGACCAGTGGCTGGATGAGAATGGCA
>JACVJH010000151.1 GCA_015711895.1 Candidatus Solincola tengchongensis
GCGCCGAGAGGGTCCTACGGTGGAGACATTCCGATAAACCCGTGAAAACGGAAAACAGCGGGAAAAAGGAAACCGGCAAGAGGATATGGGTTATGCAGCGCAAGGTCTCGGATGGTATATGCCCCTCGCGGGCGCACAAACCCGCGGTTGGAGAAAAGATTCTCGGGGTCAGACGGCTTACACGAGAGCGAGATGTGAAGAACCTCGTTTGCCCAGGCGCGGTTGTCGGGAGGAGCCCCATGTGGGGAGAAAGGCACCACAAAGCGCCAAATCCTGTGTTCGGGTTTCCATAGCGCAGCCGGACGGCCCCCGGACGAGGTCACAGCGCAAAAGACATCGCTCGGATGAGCGCGAGCGGCGGGAGGGATGAAAAGTGTCAGGAGTAACCGGAGCCGGCGAGAAGCTGAAGAGGTGGCGGAGATTCATGTACGCCTACAACACGGCCATGTGTTTAAGCCTGGGCCCTCCCATGATCCTCTTCCAGAAACTGCCACGGGCTATCCTCAAGTGGCCATATGAGGACCCGGTGATGATGGGCATCTACGGGACCATCGTCACCTCCGTGGGGGCCTGCTCCGCCGCCGCCCTGCGCAGCGAGGAGGCCCAGGAGAGGTTCCTCCCTCTATTTCTGGTCCAGATGCTTTACAAGACCATGACCTGCGCCCTGCTGGCCAAAGAGCTGCGCAAGAAAGAGGTGGAGCCCTGGGGCCTGCGGCTCATCCTCTGGTTCTTCGTGGCCTACATCGCCATGCTCGCGGGAACCGCGCCCTGGAAAGCGAGCAAGTAACATACCGGGTGGAATCTCGGCACGGGGAGGTGGTGTTGCCCTAAAGTCACAAGAAACGGGAAGTCGGGTGTCGCTTCCCGAGGCGGCCGAAAACGAAAGCGCTGGCTGTCCCTGAACCGCGTGAAGAGAAAAAATGCGGTAGCAATCCACTCCACTTACACGAAGCTCATTCGCTGCAACGTCCATACCCACATCGAGCAGATTTTCAAAACCACGTATCTTCCGGCTGTCTACCACCGCCGACCTCGGGAAGGGAGAGAACAACGCCTTAGAGCACGCATATCGCATGCGGCATACACGACAACCATCGAACGAGAAACAATCTCCAGGCGACGAAAGAAATACGCTCCACGGCTCCCGGAAAGCG
Source organism: Candidatus Solincola tengchongensis (assembly GCA_015711895.1). Lineage (GTDB taxonomy): Bacteria > Actinomycetota > Geothermincolia > Geothermincolales > RBG-13-55-18 > Solincola_A > Solincola_A tengchongensis. The sequence continues at coordinate 1,155 of JACVJH010000151.1, forward strand.
GGGGGTGAAAGCGGCCACTTCCAGCCCTCGGCGCCATCTCCGGAAGGGCGCCTCCCCTGTCGGGGGCACGCGGAGACCGGGCGATATGGGAGCGACCGACGCGGCGGTCCGCCGGGGCTCCCAGAGGGTGTCCGAGGAGAGGAACAGGCATGGAAAACGTGTCATGCGGCGGGCACGGGGAAGAGAAAACCTTTGGGGATGGCGAGCTCGGGGCCTAGACAAAAAGGTATGCTTTCCAATCTTTCCCGGGGTGGAGGAAACATCGTCCGCAAGGCGAGCCCGGTGGGGCCGGGAAAGGAGCTTTCCGGCGTGACCGAGGCCTCGGGAATGGGCAGGAAGAACCGGGGATAGCTTGGGAGGAGGGTTAAGGTTAAGGGTATAAGGGGCCTAGGGGAAACCCTGACATGGACGGGAACCGCAAGGTAGGGGCGGAGGACCGCGGCTTTAGACGACGGGCATGGGAGCACAAGATGTCGGATCCTGTTTCACAGCCTTGCAAAATTGTCATGCGAGGTGGGCTTGAGGAGGAAGCTGAGGGAAGGCGTAGCGAGACGTTTCATGTGAGGTGGTGAGCATGGGTGCCGTCGGAGAGGGGAAAACGGTCGGGGTGCAAGCTTTACGAAGCGGACTGGTGAACATCCTGGAGACCATCAGGGAGAGGGACCCGCGGGAGCTGGCGCGGGAGCTCCTGGACGGTGACGGGCGTCTATCCAAGGCCCTCCTGGAGTCCCTTCCCGTCCTGTCCCAGGCCCTCCTGGAGGCGGCCCGTGCGGTTCTGGAGAGGATGGAGAGCCTCCCCCCGGAGAGGGCGGCGGGCATCCTGGCTCGCGCCCTGCCGGGCGCCGACGGGAGCCTCCTCGGAGAGCTCATCAACTCTTTCTCCCGCCTGCTCATCCGCCTGCACGAGGAGCGCCCGGAGCTGCTGGTGGAGGAACAGGTGGATTTCTTCTCGCGGGCTACTCAAGCGGTGGACTTCGGGAAGCTGCGCAAGGTCCTCAGCTACCGGGCGGAGGACCGCCTGGAGGGGCTGCGGCGCGAGATCGAGGTCCTGGGAGACAACCCCGTGGCCCTGGTGAACCTCTTCAGCGTGGCGGCCCCGGCGGCGAACCAGGCACTGCAGGTGCTGAAGACCCTCTTCAAGGTATTGGACCTTCCCGCCGAGGCCATGACCTACGCCCTCTTCAACATCCTGGAGGAGGTGGACTGGAAGGAGGCCGCGGAGGTTATAAACGGAGCGGCCGCCTTCCTGGTCAACCTCCACCGCGGGAGCTACATCCTGGGTGACGGGAGCCTCTACTCCACGGCCCCCTTCTCCCGAATCGCCTCCGACCTCGCCGAGGGTATCGACGGTCCGCTCCTGGCCGAGGCCCTGGCCGCCCTGGGGGAGGAAGGCGAGGCCCTGCTCACCTCACTGGTCGAACAGGCGCTGAGGGACGCCGACCTGGCCTCCTCCCTGCTGGAGGCCGCCGCCTCTCTGGCCACCTCCTCCCTCCGCGCCCTCGCCGGGCTCGTGGAAAGCTATTCCGCCATCCCCATGGAAGTGCGGTCCAGGATGCGAGAAGCCTTCGCCCGAAACCTGGACGTGGAGGAACTCACACGGCTTTCGCGTTCCCTGGCCTCGCTCCTGCGAGGCGCCCGCCTTGCCGGAGAATCCGGCCGGCCCCCTGCGGCGGAGGAGCGTCCCGCCATCGCCTGGCGGGAGGTGGTGGAACCCCTGCGCGCTGAGACGCTGGGGCGGCTCGGCCCGCGGGAGGTCGCAAAGAGGGTCAACGACCTACTGCGGGCCGTGAACCGCCGCCTTCGTGAAGTCCCGGCCGGCGAGGGTTACGCGGCCGCCCTGCTGGATTCGCTCGACCGTTCGGAGTTGGAGAGCCTCTTACGCCAATCGGGCACCCGCCTGCGGGAGACCCTCGCCGCCCGACCCGAAACGGCGAGATTGATGGCCAAAGGCTTAATAACCATTATTTACCAAGGATTTCGTGGTTACCTGTCCAGCCTGCGCGCCGGCAGGAGAGGCCGTAGGAGGTGATAGAGATGGCCGTTTCAGGGACCGCCCTGGAAATACGAGAGATATACGACCCCTACGTACGTGGGTGGAAGGAGAAAGGCGGAGGGGTGGTGGGCTACTCATGCCTCGCCACCCCCGTGGAGCTCATCGAGGCCGCTGGCCTGCTCCCCTACCGCATCAAGGCCCTGGGTAACCCCCGGACCGACATGGCCGACGGGGAGATGTCCCTCTTCAACTGCTCCTTTTGCCGCTCCTGCCTGCAGCTGGCCCTGGACGGCACCTATGATTTCCTGGACGGGCTCATCGAGACCAACGGATGCGACCACCTGCGGGCCATGTTCGAGAACTGGCAGCACAACAAGAACCTGCCCTTCTTCCACTACCTGAAGGTCCCCCACTTCTTCCGCGACGACTCCCTGGAGTACTTCCGGGGAGAGCTGGAGCTCCTGCGCCAGCACCTGGCCTCGCACTTCTCGGCCCAAGCGGACGATGATTCCCTGCGGCGGTCCATGCAGGACTGGAACCTGGTGCGGGAGAAGTGGCGCGAGCTCTGCGAGCTGCGGGAGCTCCCGGAACCGCGCGTGACGGGGAGCGAGGCCCTGGCCCTCGAACTGGCCGGTTCGCGCATGACCGGGAAGGACTTCGCCGCGCTCCTATCCTCCTTCATCGAGGAGAGGCGGAGCGCTCCCGGCAGGAGGCCCGGAGCGCGCCTCATGCTCTGCGGGCCGGCCACTGACGAGGTGGCCTGGATGGAAGAGATGGAGAACCTGGGCGCGGTGGTGGTGGCGGACACCCTGTGCTTCGGCTCCCGCGCCTTCCTGCACCGGCCGGGCACCGCCGGCGACCCCCTGGACGAGCTGGCGGAGGGTTACTTGGACAGCATCTTCTGTCCCCGTATGTACAAGGAGTACGACAGGCGCCGGACCTACATGCTGGAGACGGCGGAGAGGGCAAGGGTGGACGGCGCCATTTACCTCTACAACAAGTTCTGCGACCTGCACGGGACGGACTCCGTGCTCGTGCGCCGCGACCTCGAGAAGGCGGGCATCCCGGTTCTGGTCCTGGAGAAGGAGTACAGCGCCGCCGCCGACCTGGGGCGGATAAAGACACGCGTGCAGGCCTTCCTGGAGAGGATCGGGGGTGGACGGTGATCTGCAACGCGCACGTCCCCTCGAAGGCATCTACCCGCTGCGGAAAGAGCGCCGTGTCGGAGGTGAGTGGTGATGTGCAGGGTGCACATCCCCTAGAAGGCACCTCTGCATTGCGGAGAGATTGTCATTGCGGAGGTGAGCGGTGATGGATAGGACATACATCACCGTAGTTTTTCCCGAAAAAAGATCACTTACGATGCCGACGACGTACGAGCGAAGCGGCGAGGCGCGCATTGGAGGTGAGCGGTGATGGAGAAGGGTTACGTCATGCGGCCAGGCGAGAACGGCTTCGAGCGGGCCGTGGGCATCCTGGAGATGGTGTACAAATTCGGGGCGAACGTGAGCGACGAGGCGGTGGAGGGGGCGGCAAACTTCGTCTTCCCCGAGCTCCGGAACACCGTCCTGGGGCTTCTGGAGCTTCCTGCCAACCGGGACCTGGAGATCTTCTTCTTCCAGAGGCTCCTGGAGCTCCTCTGGGAGGCGCAGCGGGCTCAGTCGGAGGGCAAGAAGCTCATCTTCATCCCCTTCACCTTTCCCCCGGAGCTCTTCTGGGCCTTCGACTCCCTCTTCCCCCTGTGCACGGAGATCGTCTCCGGGCTCATCGTCAACATCTGCTACGGCCAGGGGGAGCGCTTCTGGGACTACGCCATGAGCCTGGGGCTCCCCGACTCCATGTGCTCCGGGAACACCATCGGCATCGCCTCCATCCTCGCCGGGCCGGGCTTGAAGCCGGACGCCATCGTCTACAACACCCCGGGGAGCTGCAACCCCAACGCCAAGATCCACGCCTTCGCCGCCGACTACCTGGGCGTCCCCCAGTTCATCCTGGAAAAGCCGGTGGACGAGTCCCCCCGGGGGCGCGAGCAGTACTACAAGTACCTCCTGCGCTTCGTGCGCGAGCTCGAGGAGTGGACGGGCGAGGAACTCAAGGAGGAGCGCCTGCGCGAGGTCATGCAGCGCGCCTACCGGGCCGTGGACCTCTACAACGAGTACTGGGAGCTGAAGAAGGCCCGCCCCTGCCCGGTGCCCAACATCTTCAGCATGACCCTTTTGGTCCTGCGCAGCCAGATGTGGGGCCGTGAGGAGTGCGTGGAAGTCCTGCGGCGCATGGTGGACATCTCCAAGGAGAGGCTGCGCAAGGGCGAGTTCACGGCACCGGAGGAGGTGGCCCGCATCTACGTGAGCTACATCTACTGGCTCTTCGACTTCTACAACTACTTCACCTGGATGGAGAAGAAGGGCATATCCATCCTGGGGGATATCCTGGCCATCCACTACTTCCCGCCCATCGACTTCTCCTCCAAGGAGAGCATGCTGCGGGCCTACGCGGACATCGCCTTCGACTACCCCATGACCAGGCAGATGGGCGCGGAGTCCATCTCCCTGCGCTGGGTGGACGACGTCGCCTGGGCCGTGCAGGACCTGGGGGCCGACGCCTGCGTCTTCGGGGGGGTGCACGCCTGCAAGCACACCCTGGGCACCATCTCCTTCTTCCGCCGCGAGCTCATGAAGCGCCTGGGCATCCCCACCTTGGTCCTCATCGGCGACGTCTTCGACAAGCGCCAGACGCCCATGGAGATCTTCCAGCGCGAGGTGGAGACCTTCGTGGAACAGGTTGTGAGCAGGAAGAAAGCAGGCCGTCGGAGGAGGACGGGATGAGCCGGAAGTTTATTCCCAGGAACTGGAAGACTTTCCTCAAGGTGGCTGCGGTCTGGCAGCCGGTGACCGACCTCTGGACCAGGACCACCGCCTGGCCCGTGGTGGGGCGGCTCACCGGGTGGATAGTGAACCGCGACCACTACGACGTCACCCTCATCCCCGTCAACCGGGAGCTGGAAGCGGGCTCCACGGTGGTTCCCCGCCAGGCCGTGGAGGAGATCATCCGCCGCTCCTGCCACCGCGTTTTACTCCCCCTTTGCCTGTGCAGGGTGGGCTGCCGCTGCCAGGAATATCCCATGGAGATCGGCTGCATCTTCATGGGCGAGGCCACGCGGCAGATAGATCCCAGCATCGGGAGGCCGGTCTCCGTCGATGAGGCCCTGGCCCACGTGGAGAGGGCTGTGGACGCCGGGCTGGTCATCCAGATCGGGCGCGTGGACCCCGACCCCTTCATGCTGGGGATCCCCATGAGGGACTGGGGGCGCTTCCTCACCCTGTGCTTCTGCTGTCCCTGCTGCTGCATAGCCATGCGCAACATACACAACTGGGACCCGGATATAAGGAAACGCATCCACCGCCTGGAGGGCTTGCGCATCGATGTGACTGAGGAGTGCAACGGGTGCGGCAAGTGCGTGAAGGCCTGCTTCACCGGGGCCGTACGCCTGGAGGGAAAGCGCGCCGTCATCGGGGAGGGGTGCAAGGGATGCGGCATCTGCGCCTCCGTATGCCCCAAGGAGGCCATCAAGGTGGAAGTGGCCGACGGCGACCTCATGATGAACGAGTTCCTCCGCCGCGTGGAGAGCTACGCCGATGTGAGCTGAGCCCCGCACGGGACGAGAGATCGGACCGATGCATCGGAGTCCAACCTATCTATTTAAAATAATAGCATTATAATGTAATTGTTTTATAATTATAATTACATCATAATGTAATTAATTTATAAGAAAAAATACCGCCTTCGGGGCGGGAGCTTGAGGGCCGAGGAGGCGCCGCATGGAAATATACGATTTCAATCCATGGTGGAGAACGGGACGGTTGCCCGCAAATCTTACCGGAAAAAGACGTAGGCTTTTTAAAGACGTCGTCTCCTATTTAGACCTCCGGCAGATGTGTGTCCTTTACGGATTGCGCAGGGCCGGAAAGACCACCTTGATGTTCCAAGTCATCGACGACCTGCTGAGGAGGAAGAAAGTCAATCCCCTACATATTCTTTACTTCTCCTTCGACGAGCAAAGAATCGACTTCGACGACTTGCTCAGGTCTTATGAAACGGATGTGCTCGGGTGCCGCCTTTCCGAAGCGAGACGCCTATTCCTTTTCCTGGACGAGATTCAGAAGCTCCACGGCTGGCCGGAAAAGGTGAAAATGCTGTACGACCTCCATCCTCAAGTAAAGATTTTTCTCTCGGGCTCCGCATCCATCGCCTTGGCCAAAGAAAGCAAGGAAAGCCTTGCCGGCCGCTTCTTCGAATTCCTGGTCGAACCGCTGGATCTTGACGAATACCTGGAATTCATGGACCTGGTAGTGGATCGTAGGCGGGAGAGGATCTACGAATTGGAGATAAAAAGGAGCATCCGCCACCACGCGCTTACCGGAGGATTCATAGAAGCCCTGGAGCTCAATGACCTTCAAAGGGGGAAATACTTTCGCGAGAGCCTCCTCGAGCGGGTCGTCTACAGGGACCTACCGGAGCATTTCACCGTGAAATCGATCGATCTTCCCCATCGCCTCCTCTCCATATTCGCGGAACATCCGGGAATGATCCTCGATTACAGGAACCTTGGCAGCGATCTGGGGTATGACCAGAGAACGGTGGCCAATTACGTCTCCTACCTGGAATATTCGATGTTGGTGAACAAGTTGTACAACTACTCCACCAATCGTTTGAGCAGCGAGAAGAAGATGAAAAAGATATACCCTTCAAGCACCGCCTTCACGGCCGCCCTGTCGGGGAAAAGCGACTTCTCGGTCCTCGCCGCGCAATATTGCGCCAACATGCTCAAAGCGCGTTTCTTCTGGCGCTCGCCGCAGAAAGACGAGGTGGACCTTGTACTCCATCAAGGAGAAAAGGCAGTGCCCGTGGAGATAAAAATGCGAGCCGATATAAAAGCGAAAGACGTCAAGCCGCTTTTCAAGTTCATGACCCGGTACGGACTCAAACGAGGCCTCCTCATCTCCTTGGACTCGGAGGGGAAGTTCGACGACGGCCTCCGGACCGTGGAGGTGGTACCTTATTGGAGGTACTGGCCAATAAAGAGAAAACTGGATTTATAAAGAAAATCCCAATTTGAACAGCAGGCGAAAACACACCTCCCTTTACTACGTCATCTGTTTACTGGATCAGCGTCAATTGGGCCACGGAATTTTATCCGTGGAAACCGCTCACCCCCACCGCTCGTGCCACACGGGGCCCATAGTACTTCAATTGGGCCACGGAATTTTATCCGTGGAAACTCTTTCTTCTTGCTCAATCACCTCCTCTCAAACCGAGACGCTTCAATTGGGCCACGGAATTTTATCCGTGGAAACCCCGGATGCGGATGCT
>JACVJH010000152.1 GCA_015711895.1 Candidatus Solincola tengchongensis
GCGGGCCGCTTCCTCCAGGCCTCCTCTGGCTCCCGTGATGACCTCGATGCCTAGGGAGCGGAAGAGGGCCACCGCCCGGTTGCCCATCCCCCCGGATATCACGTGAGTGACCCCCCATTCCTTGAGAAGAGGAGGAAGGGCTCCGGGCATGTGCCCCGGATTGGGGACGCGTTTCAACAGCCTTAACTCCTCGCCTTCGGCATGGTATAGCGCGAATTCCTCGCAGTGACCGAAGTGAGGGCAGACCTCCCCGCCCTCCGCGGCTATGCATATGAGCATCGTCCTCCTCCTTTACCATATGACTGGACAGATGATTCTTTCCTTCGATCACGAACCTGTTGCGACGCCTGACATCCATGGTGTAGCAATATTGGACATATGTCAAATTTTCGCCAGACGTTAGACGTGTTCTCTACCCCGCCCCGCTTTCCCGCGACATATCCGCTTCGTATAGAAAACGAACGCCAACCTCAAATATTCGTCCGTGAATGGGACAGGCGGAGATTTTCCATGACCCTCTCGTGAAGCCGTCGGAAAATGCGAGCGGCTTCGCCCTGCACGACCTCCATGGGGGTCATGCACAACCTGGCCGCCTCGGCAAGCTCCTCCAGGTAGGGGATTTCCGCCACCACAGGCACACCGAGGGAGGCGCAATCCGCAATGATGCGCTCCGCCTCCACCTCGTTGATGTCGCACTTGTTGATGCACACCATCGAGGGTATGCGAAAGAAGGCTGCGGTCCGCAGGGCCCGCAGGAGGTCGTGCCTTCCGGACAAGGTGGGCTCGGCCACCAAGAGGGCCAGGTCGGCGCCGGTCACCGAAGCGATGACCGGGCACCCGATGCCCGGGGACCCGTCTATTATCAGGAGTTCGTATCCCTTTTCCACGGCGGTGGCCTGGGCCTCCATGCGGACCTGGGAAACGACCTTCCCGGAGGCCTCTTCACCCACCGCCAGCCGCGCCCACACCATCTCCCCGTAAGGGGTTTCGCCGATGAAGACCTCCGCCCCTTCGGGTTGCTCCATGCTCACGGCGCCGACCGGGCATAGACGGAAACACAGGCCGCACCCCTCGCAGGCATGTGGGTCCACTTGGAATCCCCGGATGGCCTCAAAACGGCACTTCTCCTCGCACTCTCCGCACTGCGTGCACTTCTCGGGATCTATGCGCGCCTTGCGGGAGAGGTTCAAGCTGTAGGATCTCAGGACCCTGGGCTTCAGGAGCAGGTGGAGATTGGGAGCCTCCACGTCGCAGTCGGCGATCATCGCTGTTCGCGCCAGCTCAGCCAGGGCTGCCGCCACGGTGGTCTTTCCCGTGCCGCCCTTCTCGCTGGCTACGGCTATCACCAACGCGGTCCGCCTCCTCTGTCTCGGCCGCCGCAGCACCCGCGGCCCCGACCGCGTCCCTTGCCTGGGGCGGTTCTCGGTCCCGGGTGAAGGGTTCCCGGTATGTAGACACCCGCGGCCGGTTCCGTGCCCGCTCCAGGAAAAACGCCCCCAGTAGTCATGTCCGTTTCACGGAAGCCGGCGGCAGGTCCGGGTCCGGGCTTCCCGGGTCCACCGGTCGGCGCCTGCATGCCGAAGTGACCTCCCACGGTAGGAGCGGAGGCCGCGGTCATCCTGCTGGCCCTGAAGTCCTCCACCGCCTGCCTCACCGTGCCCCCAACTCCCGTGTAAACGGCGATCCCGGCCTGGTTCAGGACCCCGAAGGCGTTGGGCCCAACGTTGCCGGTGAGCACCGCTTTCGCGCCCCTGTCCACCACCATCTGGGCAGTGCCGATACCAGCACCGCCGCCGGCGGAGACGTTGGGGTTGGGAACCGCCTCGAAATCCATGGTGTCCGTTTCCAGGAAGACAATGTAGGCGCATCGTCCGAAGCGCGGATCGACGGTGCTCTCAAGATCGGGTCCGCTGGAAGAGATTGCTATTTTCATATCCGTATCTCCTTGGATCGCATTGCCGTTCCACCTTGAATCACACTGCCGCTGGGAACTGAGAAAAATAGTTCGCCTGTCGAAGCTATACTCATGCGACTCACGCCGGTCCCCGCGGGGACGCATCGTGTAACGGCGAAGAAAGTATTACGATTTCAACATCGTGCCCCCACCATGCGGGTGCCGCATTTGGGGCAGATCCGGCTGGAGCAAGGTACACCCCTCTGGTGGGGTTCGCTGTATCCGCACTTGGGGCAGGTGCAGCGGGAGCTTCCACCCAACCCACGTCCTCCCGCGGGTCGACCGGCGCCTCTCCTCCCGCCTTTTCCCAAAGGACCCATTTTCTCACCCCCTCTCGCGAAATGGCGCCGCTTAACGGCTCTGGCCGGAGAAAAAAGCTCAAACCCGCTCCCTCTCCGTTGCCCGGCCGGCGGCGGCTTATCCGCCCGTGTGACCGGTGACCTCCAGGACCGACGCGACCACGGCGTTTACGGCCTCCGATTCGTAGACCTCTATGGCCCCCGCATCGCAAAGTTCGCTTATGCGCTGGTCGTAGGGGATCCTTCCCAGCAGGGGTAGACCCGTTTCCCTGGTCATCTGCTCCGTCCCCTCCCCATGGAAGAGCCGGAAGGTCTCTCCGCAGTGGGGGCAGACGGCCGAGCCCATGTTCTCCACCACGCCGATGATCCTCCCGCCGACCCTTCGGGCCATGTTGACGGCCTTGCGCACGACCATGGAGGCCAGCGCCTGCGGCGAGGTGACCATGAGGACGTCGGTTCCCGGAAGCATCTGCATGATGGTCAGGGGCGCGTCCGAGGTCCCCGGAGGAAGGTCGATAAGCAGGTAATCCAGCCTTCCCCACGCGGTATCCGCCCAGAACTGCTTTATGGCATTGGAGACCATGGGGCCCCGCCAGATGAGGGCGTCGTCCTCCCTATCAAGCAGCAGGTTGGCGGACATGACCCTGATGCCTCCCGCGGAAATAGTGGGCACCATTT
>MU158610.1:0-1473 GCA_015711895.1 Candidatus Solincola tengchongensis
CCCCCACCCCCCCCACCTCCAGCTCCCTCTCCCCCTTGATCATCTCCTGGACCAGCACCCCGTCGTAGGGGTCACCGCCGAGGTTCTCCACTATCTCCTTGTAAGCCTTCCTGACCTCCTCCGGCCCGTCCAGCCCCACCTGCACCAGGTTGCGCTCCGTCTTGTGGGTGATGTCCGGGCCGCAGGCCTTGAGCACCACGGGATAACCTATCCTCTCGGCAGCCTCCAGGGCCTCCTCCTCGCCCAGGACCAGCTCCTCCCTGGTCACCGGTATGCCGTGTTCGGCGAGGAACCTCTTCGCCTGGTATTCGGACAGGGCTCTCTGTCCCCGGGCCAGCGCCTCCTCTATGATGCCCATGATCTCCTCCGTCCTGACTACGTCCCTTTCCCTGCATTACGTGAAGAAATATTATCCCATATCCCCGGGGGTGACAACACGAGCCCCGGCCGCATCGATTGTGTCGAGGGCGCAAGGCAAGCCATTTTGCACACCTGAACCGAATCGCCAAGGACACCGCACCCAAAGCGTCGAATCTCCTCAAGGATATCCCTCCTGCCGGATACCCTCGTGGACCGGGTTCCGGATACAAAAGGCGGGGGCGTGCCTTTTCGTGTCCCGCCCCCGCCGCCGGAGGGATATGGCCCCTGTCTCCGGAGCGCCCCGCCTCCCTCATGTTCCTCTAACCTTACAGGGGCTCGGTCATGGCGTCGTCCTTGTAGAAGCGGATTCCCTTCTCCTTGAGGCGAGCTATAAACTCGTCCGGAGGCAGGCAGGCCTCGGGCCCCATGACCCCCTTGGCCTCCACCTTGCCCTCCCCGATGAGCTGCACGGCCACCGAGGCGGGAAGGCCGGTGAGGGCGTCCATGTGGGCCGCGGCGCCGTAGACGATGTGCGTCCAGCGCCCCTTCTTGCGGCCGGTGACGTCCACCCGGCAGGCGGAGCAGGGCTCCGGAGGACGCCCCACATCCTCCAGGTAGGGGAGCAGTTTGTTGAAGATGCCGCCCACGATGTCCTTCTTGCGCACCGTATCCGTGAGGCGCAGCTTCACCAGGGCGTTGCAGAGGTGGACCAGGTAGGTGTCCACAAGACCGCCTTTTAGGGTCACCGTGCGGCAGTTGATGTATCGGGGGATGGTGATGGGCTCCGGGTGCCCGGCGTGGAAGACGTTTATGGCCCCCACGGGCTCCGGGAAGCGTATCTTCTCCAACCCTGAACCTGCGGGGATCAGGGTGATGCGACCATCGATGTAGCTGGGAATCATCCCCGTCACGGCGTGCAGGTAATGCAGGGTGACCGCCTTGCCCACCGTATCCGAGGCGTGGCATCCCCAAGAGGTGGCGATCTCGTCCACCTCGTCCAGTTGGTCCGCCGCCTTGCGGGCCAGGACGTTGGTGATGCCCGGGGTCCAACCCACCCCGGTCACGGCGGTCACTCCCGCCTTCTTTGCCGACTCGTCCAGCTCCAGCACCTCC
>MU158610.1:1483-16477 GCA_015711895.1 Candidatus Solincola tengchongensis
CGCCCTGGCCATCTTGGCCTCGTATTTGTAGAAGGGCCCCGCGGTGCCCAGGGCCACGTCGTGCCCCCGGATGAGCTCCACCAGCCCGGAGTGGTCGTCGGCGTCGGCCCGCACCGCTTTGCACTTGGGGCCCAACTCCGCCGCCAGCTGCTGGGCGGCCTCCAGGTTGTAGTCGGCGATGGTCACCTGGGTGACCGCATCCGTGGACGCCAGGTCCATCACCGCGCGCCTGCCCATGGCGCCCGCCCCACCGATGGCGATGACCTTCATCCTCATCTCCTCCTTCCCTTTACGACCTGCATTTCTTGCCATCCGACCTCACCCGCCGTCTCCTCGCCACCTACGGCGAGGAGTCCCCTTGACCATGCCCGGCCTTTCCTTCGGTGTCGCGCACGCGGCCCATCCCGACACCATGGACGTTAGCCGTCTTCTGCCCAGAACAAGCGCCGCCCTATGGTTATCTGGTAATCATTACCATTCATCGTCCGGGGATGCCCCGGCCGTGAACCCCTTTTTCCCCGAAGCCCGCCGAACCTCTCCCGGTCGTTTCGCGTACCTATGGGGCCTTCCCGCAAGGGGTGTTCCCTCACCCTGTCCTCATCCCCGCCGTAACCTAACCCTCGCGCCCCAGGTTCACGTCTCCCCGCCAAGGCCGTCGAGGAGGGCCCCGAAGACCAGCTTCAACCCCTCCCCGATGTCGAAGTATTCCTCGTTCTCCAGCCACTCCAGCTCCAGGCCCTCGGCGGCTCCCAGCATGGCCAGGGCTAACTTGTCCGCGTCCGCGCGCCGTATCGCTCCCTCCTCCATCCCCTGTTCTACCAGTGCGGCAATAGCTTTTCTCATTCCCAGATAATAGGAAGCGACCTTGCGCACGTATTCCTGGTCGAATATGTAATGGCGGTCGGCGCGGAACTTCCACAGGAGCCGGCAGTGCTCCTTCTCCACCCGGTATAGGGCGATTACCTCGTCCAGGAGGCGGTCGAACTTCTCCCGGAAGGCTCCCTCCCAGCCCACGGCCTCCTCGAGCAGGCGGAGGAAGGCGGAGAGCATGTCCTCCACCAGGGAAAAGGCCAGTTCCTCCTTGGACTTCCAGTACCAGTAGATGGTCCCCTTGCCCAGCCCGGCCGCTTCGGATATCTCGGTCACCGTGGTGTTGTGGAAACCCTTCTGCGAGAAGAGCTTCAGGGCGGCCTCCTTGATCTGGCCCTCGCGCTGTTCCTTGAACGGGTTGATCCTCTTAGGCAAAAGACACCACCAATATCGACCGACCATCCGGTCGATATTTAATCAAATCCGCCTGCCGAAATCAAGCAGAGCAATCGAATCCCCCCCTTCCCTGCAGCGCTCCGCTTCAGACCTCTATCGTCCTGCGGCCCTCCAATCCGGCTGCGGATGCCATTTTCCTGGCATCAATGACATGAGCAATAGGCCATTTCGACCAGCCGAGGCAGACACACGGCGAGGAAGGCCCCTCGCTTCGAATGGGGTATGTTCCGACTTCGCAAGGCTTCGCCACCGCCTCTTAAACAGGGGGTTTACCCGCTATCAAGGGGATTGGGGACCGGGAAGGAAAGCTAGAGGGTTTTCAGAAAGGAGGCCGGTTCCCCCGGTGAGTTTTTATCTCCGGGAAGGATGCAAGCTCTCCCGGTGGTGCCTTTGTATCTCTTGAAGATACCCCTACACACCGCTGAAACTCCTGCAGCCCGGAAAGGATGCCCGTTCCCTGATCATGCTCCCTTGTCTTCCGGAATGATACCGTTTCCCCCGGTGAACTACTTATGTTCCCTGGAAATCTTTGGAAGGTATGTCCGCTTCCACGGAGGGATATGAAATGAGGGGGGACGTGCGTCCCCCCTCCGTGAATAGAAGGTCTTCCTCAATCCGGCAATGCCTCTCTTAAAAGCCTCCTTGGTCATGCGGAGAGATGCACATCTATCCATCGTCTCCTTCTTATACCCCGAGGGGTATCACATTTCAAGACCTGACCCCTCAGCCGAGGAGGTGGCGGGCGATGACCACGCGCTGGATCTGGTTGGTGCCCTCGTAGATCTGGGTGATCTTGGCGTCGCGCATCATGCGCTCCAGGGGGTACTCCACCATGTAGCCGTAACCGCCCAGCACCTGCACCGCATCCACGGTGACCTTCATGGCCACATCGCTGGCGAAGCACTTGGCCATGGCCGAGACCGCCGAGGCCTCGCGCCCCGCCCTCTCCACGAGGGCCGCCGAATAATAGACCAGCTGCCGAGCGGCCTCGATCTGCATGGCCATGTCCGCCAGCATGAACTGGATGCCCTGCAGGCGGGCGATGGGTCCTCCGAACTGCACCCTCTCCTTGGCGTAGGCCACGGCGTGATCCAGGGCCCCCTGGGCCAGCCCCACCGCCTGGGCGCCGATGGTGGGGCGGGTGCGGTCCAGGGTCATCATGGCGATCTTGAAGCCCTCGCCCTCCTTCCCCAGCAGGTTCTCCGCGGGGACCTCCATGTCCGTGAAGATGAGCTCCGTGGTCTGTGAGCCGCGGATGCCCATCTTGTGCTCGATCTTACCCACCTCGAAGCCGGGGAAGTCCTTTTCCACGATGAACGCGGAGATGCCCTTGACCCCCGCGCTCTCGTCCGTCTTGGCGAAGATGGAATAGGTATCGGCGATCCCGCCGTTGGTGATGAAGCACTTCTGGCCGTTGATCACGTAGACGTCGCCCTTGCGCACCGCCCGGGTGGTCATGGCCGCGGCGTCGGAACCCGCTCCCGGCTCGGTGAGGCCGAAGGCGCATTGTTTCTCGCCCCGGGCCAGGGGCGGGATGTACTTCTTCAACTGTTCCTCGTTCCCCGCCAGGAGGATGGGGGTGGAACCCAGCTTGTTCACCCCCAGGATGAGGCTGGTGTTCACGCACACCCGGGCCAGCTCCTCGATGGCGATGCATACCGTGAGGAGGTCGGCCCCCGCCCCGTCGTACTCCTCTGGGAAACAGAGGGCCAGAAGGTCGTTGTCCCGCAGGAGCTCGAACATGTCCCAAGGGTACTCGCCCTTGGCATCGATCTCCGCCGCCCGCGGCTCCACTTTCTCCTTGGCCAGCTGGCGGACCGTCTGCTGCAACATCTTCTGCTCTTCGGTCAGCTCGTACATCTTCCGTTCCTCCTTCCTTACCGGGACCCGTCCCGGTGCGCCACCGGCTATCGCCCGTCAAGCATCTTTATAACCTATATGGCGACCATGGGCCATCATGGACCCTCCAGGACTGTGAATCGTCTCAGGCGCCCTCGCCTCCGGAAAGACCGTTTGGCTTTCCTTCCCGCGCCTCCTTGGGGAGGCCCTCAACCCACGCGGATGACCATCCCGTCCCCCTGGCCGCCGCCGCCGCATATCCCCGCGGCCCCGTAGCCGCCCCCGCGGCGGCGCAGCTCGTAGGCCAGGGTGGTTACTATACGCAGACCGCTCACCCCGATAGGGTGCCCGAAGGCTATGGCCCCTCCGTTGACGTTGACGTTCTCCATCTCCGCGGGGTCCAGTCCCAGGAGCTCCGTGGAGCGCCACACGACGCTGGCGAAGGCCTCGTTTATCTCCACCAGCTTCAGGTCCTTGACCTCCAGGCCGGCCTTCTTCAGGGCGCTGAGTATGCCCAGTGCCGGTTGGGGATGCAGGTCGGCGAACTCCCCGGCGCTCCACCCGTAACTGACGATCCTGCACAGGGGCTCCAGGCCCATCTCCCGGGCCTTGTCCGAGCTCATGACCACGGCGGCGCAGGCCCCGTCGTTGATCTGGGAGGCGTTGCCGGCGGTTATGGAGCCCTCCTTGTCGAAGGCCGGCTTAAGGGCGGCAAGCTTCTCCACCGTGGTGTCCGGGCGCACCCCCTCGTCGCGGTCGAAGATGAGGGGCTCCCCTTTCTTCTGGGGGATCTCCACCGGGACGATCTCCTCCGCCAGGAGCCCCTTCTCCATGGCCGCCGCCGCCCTCTGGTGGGAACGGGCCCCCACCAGGTCCATCTGCTCCCGGGTGATCCCGTACTTGCGGGCCCAGATGTCGGACCCCATGCCCATGTGCACGTTCTCGAAGGCGTCCCACAGCCCGTCATGGATCATGCCATCCACCAGGGTGCCGTTGCCCATGCGGTATCCCAGGCGGGCCTTGGGGACGAGGTAGGGGGCGTTGGTCATGGATTCCTGGCCTCCAACCACGACGATCTCCGCCTCGCCCAGCTTTATCATCTGGTCGGCCATCTCCAGGGCGGACATGGAGGAGATGCACACCTTGTTCACGTTGATGCACCATACCTCCTTGGGGATCCCGCCCTTTACCGCCGCCTGGCGGGCGGGGATCTGCCCCTGGCCCCCGGTGAGGACCTGCCCCACGATGACGCAGTCCACGGATGCCGGGTCGATGCCGCTCCTTCGCAAAGCCTCCCTGATGGCAATTCCTCCCAGTTCCTGGGCGGTGAAGTCCTTCAGAGCCCCCGCCAGCCTGCCGAAGGGGGTCCGCGCCGAGCTGACTATGACCGTCTCCTTCATCTCCTACCTCCCTGATGCCGCGACCGATGCCGCTCTCCTTAATCCCACAACCCGGCTCCAAACCGGTATCCACGCTCACTATACCTATTCTCCATCCCCCGCTTCGCCGTCGCCCTCTCCGCTACAGGCCCAGCTCGCGGGAGATGACCATCCTCTGCACCTCCGAGGTGCCCTCCCCGATCTCCAGGATCTTGGCGTCGCGGAAGAACCTGGAAACCGGGTATTCCTCCATGAAGCCGTAGCCCCCGAATATCTGCACCGCCTGGGTGGCGGCGCGCATGCACATCTCCGAGGCGAAGAGCTTGGCCATGGAGGCCTCCTTGGTGTGGGGCACGCCGGCGTCGCGCATGGCCGCCGCCTTGTAGGCCATGTTGCGGGCCAGCTCTATCTCCGTGGCCATGTCCGCCAGCTTGAAGGACACCCCTTGGAACTTGCCGATGGGCTGCCCGAACTGCACCCGCTCCTTGGCGTAGCGCAGGGCCTCCTCGAAAGCCCCCTGTGCCGTGCCCACGGCCAGGGCGGCGATGGCGATGCGCCCCCCGTCCAGGCAGTGCAGGAACTGCTTGAAGCCCTCCCCCCGCTTCCCGATGAGGTTGGATTCGGGCACCTTGCAGTCCACGAAGTTCAGCTCCCGGGTGTCCGAGGCGTGCCAGCCCATCTTCCTGTACTTGGGGGCGATGTTGTACCCGGGGGTCCCCTTGGGGATGAAGATGTTGGAGATCTCCTTCTTCCCGCTGGGGCGGATGCCGGTCACCGCGGTTATGGTCACCACCCCGCTCATCTCCGTGCCCGGATTGGTGATGAAGCACTTGGTGCCGTTGATAACCCAGTGGCCGTCCCTGAGCTCCGCGCGGGTCTTGGTGTTCCCGGCGTCCGAGCCGGCCTCCGGCTCGGTGAGCCCGAAGGCCCCCAGCATCTTGCCCTGGGCCAGGGGGACCAGCCACTCCCTCTTCTGCTCCTCCGTGCCGTAGTAGTAGAAGGGCGCCGATCCCAGGGAGATGTGCGCCTCCACGGTGATGGCGCAGGAACCGTCCACCCTGGCCAGCTCCTCCACGGCGATGGCATAGGCCAGGTAGTCCCCGCCCGCCCCGCCGTACTCCTCCGGCCAGGGGATGCCCAAAAGGCCGAGCTCCCCCATCTTGCGCACGATATCGTAGGGGAACTCGCCGGTCTCCCATAAGCGCTCAACGTGAGGGCGGATCTCCTGCTCTGCGAAGTCGCGGACCGTCTGGCGAAACAGCCGCTTTTCCTCGTCCAGCTCGAAAAGCATACTCATCACCTGCCTCTTCTCCAGCTCCCTGCCTTACCTCATCCGCAGGCCACGTCGCTTCCGGGAGCCGCCGGAAGGGCCGTCGCAGGCCACGGCTCCCGCGGAGATCCTCCGGAGGGATGGAATCCCGTGGGGATTATATAGTAAACATCAGGCTTTATCCAACGATCGGCGAAGCGGGGTTCTTCTCCCGATGCGGGTGACCGCCTGTCCATGGTCGCCTTCTCCATCCCGATGAGATCACTGTTCTTTCCCCGATTCCCGGCCACACTCGCACTTCCGTGACGAATCGCCGGCGCGAGAACCGGCAGCGCCTGCCTATGCAACCATGGGGTGGCGGGAATGCGCTTTCCGCGGCCTTCGCGGCGTGCGGACCATGAGGTGACCGGTCCATACGGCACCATGTTCGACATGAAAGGGGTCACAACGTATATCCGCGCCGTAAAGTCGCGTTAGAAGGAGCCTTTCCGTCCGGCAAGGCCTCCTCCAGATACGGCCCGGGCCGGAGGCGCCAAGCGCCACTCAATGATTGGGAGGATTTCCGTCCGTGTTAGGCCTCCGCCTGGAGGTAAAGCAAAGCCGTCTTTGTCCCTCACCAGGCGCGGGCGACACGGCGGGTATAAGAATCCCTCCCTCCCTCACTCCCAGCGGGCGGAGCGGCAGGCCACTCCCAAAAGGCGCGCATCCCCGGCGATTCCCACTTCCGAAGGACGGAAGTAGCCTCTCCGTACCCTCAGATAGATGCTCACGAACCTGCCCCTCTCAAGGCTGGGCAAGGCAAATAGGAAGGTGTGCCAGCCGTGGCGCTCTATCCTCGCCTCCCCAGCCTTTTTCCCGCCGACGCTTACTTCCACATCCACGGGCCGGGACCAGGGGGAAGGGTGGAAGGTGGCCAGCTCGAGAACCAGCGCCCCGGCCCCCCGGGGCGATGGCATGAGCAGCCGGGAGCGCGGGCCCGACCAGCGGAAAGGCGCTTCCTCCCCCGCGGGAAGCTCGGGAGGGTACCATCCCGGTCCCCAGTGGGCGGGGTTTTCGACCCGCGCCTCCCCCTCCAGCCCCCTCCCGGACAGCCGGGCCTTGAGGTAGGCGGATTTTCGCTCCGGGAGCGGGAGCATGGGCCGGCCCGCCGCCCGGGCCCTGGCCTCCCGGCGTACGGCCTGCAGCGGGGAGAGGGCGAGAAGTATCCCGTAACGCGCCATTCCCGGTAAAAGACCGGGGATGCTCCCTGACCGGGTTCCATCCTTTACCGCCTTGAATGCCAGCGAGGCCACCAGTCCCTGCGCAGCCCTGATCTCCGTGAGGCGGAAACCCGCCCGACGCAGGAAGCGAACCCATGCCCAGAGCGGGTAGGCCCCCTCGTGGGCGCCCTTCCTCTCCTCCTCCGGAGCCTCCCGCCAGGGCACGTAAAGGGGTTCGTTGGCCGCTAGGAGCAAGCCACCGGGTTTCAGCACCCTCCTCGCCTCGGCCAGAAGGGCGGTGAGGTCCGGTGAATGGTGCAAGGTGGCCGTGGCCGCCACCACGTCGAAGGACCCGTCCCGGAAGGGAAGGCGGTGCATGTCGCACAGCACCCGGTGGATGCGGAGCCCTTCCTCCTCCTCGAAGAACCGGCCGCAACCCAGGCCCATGACCTCGTCCTCGAGGATGTCCACGGCCACCACCTCCGCCCCCAGACGCGCGAAGTGCGCGGAATACCAGCACCTTCCGGCGCCCAGCTCCAGCACCCGGAGGCCCCGGAAATCGAACCCCTCGCAGATGCCGAAGGCCTCCCGGCCGTGCCGCCTCCAGGTATCCAAGTCCGCGGAGGGGAGGGAACGGCCCTCCAGCATGGGCAGGGCCAGTATGGTGCGGCGGTGCTCTTCCCACCCTTCCGGCGTGGAGGAATCGCCCGGCTGGAAGGCCCGGAAGGCCTCCCGCTCCCTCACCAACTCCGGCGGCGGGTCCACCAGGAAATCGGCGATGCCCTTGCTCACCTGGTAGGTCTTTCCACAGGAAGCACAGGCGATCGTGGTCTTCTCCAAGGCTTCGGCAGTCTGCTTTGAAGCCGTGAGCCCGTCTGCGCCGCAGACCAGGCACCGCATCGCCGCCAACAACCTCTCGTCCATCTCTCCGCCGCCGCGCCGCCCGACCCTCTCCGGGCTTCAGGCCGGCTCGAACCACATGAGGAGCATGGGATGGGACACCGGCTCCGTGGCGTAGGCCACTTTCACGGGCATGCCCACCTTGATGTCCTCCACCCTCCCGAAGTTGCGCAGCTGGTGGGTGAAGAGGGTGTCCGCGCCGTCCATCTTCACCAGGGCGAGCACGTAGGGGGTCTCCACCTTCATGAAGGCGGGGACGAAGTAGGAGACCGAGAAGCTGGACAGCACCCCGGTTCCCGGAAGCTCCTTCCACCTGGTGATGGTCAGGCAGTCGGCGCACAGCGGTCGGGGTATACCCCACACCTTCCCGCACTTGGGGCACTCGGTGGTGAAGAACCTCTTGTTGGCCAGCTCTATGAAAAACTTGGAATATTTTCCCAGAATATGCCGGTAGGTGAACTCCATCTTCCACTCTATGCGCATGATCTGGCGGAAGTCCTTCCAAGGGTCCCCCTCCGGGTGGTCGAACGGCATGGGGTCCTCGGCGGTGAATATCTCGAGCAGGTTGGAAATGAGTTCCGTACCCATCCTAATCCCTCCTTTCGAAGATGTTGACCACGCAGAAGGTGCCCGTACCTCCGTGGCTGTCCATCCCGCCCCGCTTGGCGTTGAGCTCCACCTGCCGCTTGGGGTGAGCCTCCTGGCGCAGCTGGCGCAGGATCTCCACTCCCTGGGCGATACCCGTGGCCCCCACCGGATGACCGAACCCTATCAGTCCTCCGGAGGTGTTGGTGGGGAGCTCGCCGCCCAGGTCGAAGACGCCCTTCTCCATGAGCTTCCCGCTCTCACCCTCCTTGCAGAAGCCTAGGTCCTCATAACTCACCAGCTCCACGCCCGAATATGCGTCGTGGACCTCGAAGCAGTCGAAGTCCTCGAGGGGATTCTTCACCCCGGCCATCTTATAGGCCTGCTCCGCGGCCATCCGCTTGCCCCGGAAGTGGGTGATGCCGGGATAGGGATGCGGGCGGTCGGCCATCCTCATGAAGTCAGTCCCGCACCCCGTGCCGGTCATCTCGATGGTGGGCTTCCTCTCCCAGGTGCGGCAGTGCTTCTTGGCCCATTCCTCGGTGGCGAAGATGAGGCACGCCGCGCCGTCGGAGAGCAGGCAGTTGTCCAGGAGCTTGTAGGGGTAGGTGATCATGCGCGAGTTCATCACGTCCTCGACGGTTATGTCCATGGGATAATGGGCCTTGGGGTTGTACATGGCGTTGCGGTGGTTCTTCACGCTGACCAGGGCGAACTGCTCCTCCTTGGTCCCGTACTTCTCCATGTGGGCCACCATCATCATGGCGTAATAGGCGATGTAGAAGCCGGCCACCTGGACCTCCCAGTCGGTGTCCGAGGCCAGGGCGATGAACTGCTGGGCCACGTCTGAGGGCACGTGCCTTCCCATGTTCTCCGCCCCGAAGACGATCATGGAGTCGCAGAGCCCGGACATTATATAGGCATAGGCGTTGCGGATGGCCAGACCCCCCGTGGCTCCCCCGCCCTCCACGCGAACGTTGGGCTTGGGACACATGCCGATGTTGTCGTGGAAGATGGCGCCGGCCTTCAATTGCTTGTCGAAATGGTCGCTGAAATAGCTGGTGGTGCTGTGCTCGATGTCCTGGATGTCCACGCCGGCGTCCTCCAAGGCTTCCAGGACGGCCTCGTTGACCCAGTCCCTCATGTTGCCGTCCACCCGCTCCGCCGCGAACTTGGATATCCCTCCTCCCAGGACGAAAACCCTTCTCTTCTTGTTCAACACCTCCATATCCGTACCTCCCTCCTTCAAGATCTACCTTCGGCGAACGGAATCCGACCCACGGCGGATCCATGCGCGTATGAATGCGTGAAGATCAGGACCGGATCACCTCCCCATGTCTCTACCCTGCTTCTTGGAAACTGCCCTGTTACCGCATGTGGGGCCGGGCGAACTCGAAGTAGGCCTGTGCCGTGAGGCGCAGTTTCTCCTCGTTCTCCTCCGGAAGCTCCTTGGTCACCTTGGCCGGAACCCCCATGACCATGGAGCGAGGGGGTATCTGCATTCCCTGCGGGATGACCGCTCCCGCGGCCACCACGCTTCCGTGGCCCACCACGGCGCCGTCCAGGATCACGGCGTTCATGCCTATGACGCAGTTGTCCTCCACGGTGGCCCCATGGAGTATGGCCCCGTGCCCGCAGGTCACGTAGTTCCCCACCGTCACCGGGCCGTGCAGCACGCAGCAGTCCTGTATGCTGGTATATTCTCCCACCACGATCTCCCCGCGATCGGCGCGCAGCACGGCGTTGTACCAGATGCTGGCATGAGAACCCACCTTCACGTCCCCGATGAGCCGGGCCCCCTCGGCCAGGAAGGCGTCGGGAGAAACCCGTGGAGACTTGTCACCGTAGGGCACGAGCATCGGGTCTACCTCCCTTTCATCCGCATGAGCCCCGCCTCCGCGCGTGCCGCGGGCGGTCCGCCAGCGGCAACGCGCCATCTTCCGGCCGGAAAACGACAAGTAATTATAACATCCGCCCGACCGCCGTTTAAACGCTTGCTCCGCCGCCTCTCATCCCCTTCCCCTCTTCCGCCGTGTCTCCGTGAAACCTACGGCGTTACTTTTTCGAGGAACGAAAGATCGCCCTTGGCAGGGAGGGATACCCGACGCGGCGACGAACCGTCACGAACCGCCATGACGACCCGTGGTCCGCCCCGGGACTCCCCCCACGCTTGTCCTTTCTCAAAACGCGCTTCGGCCCGCTTCCGTGATGCCCCGGAGTCCCGCGAAACCCGAAGAACGAGGAAACGAAGTCCTCCCATCGGCCCGACAATGGCCGGAGAAAGAGGCAACGCCACGGAGCCCAGGAGACCAGTCCCGTCAGGAGAGCCCCGACGCCTCCGCGCCCCGGCATTTCTCAAGTGAGCCGGTTGCCTAGTCGATAACATGGAGCGGAATCGGCGGATGGACCTTGCGATGCAAACGGCGGAGATGGGACGGGCGCTCGATGGCGCCCCCTTCTGGCCACTGAAGGAGGAAGATTGACGGAGAAAAGGTATTACTGCCCCCAGTGCCTTTCCTACGGGGAAGCGGGCGCCGAGTTCTGCACCTCCTGCGGCGCCAAGCTGGTCCCTCTCATGCGCATCGTCATCATGCCCTTCGTGGAGAGCGGCCAGGAGCCCGAGGACCTCGGGGAATACGGAGAGCTGGTCTCAAGGGACGGCGAGCTCTCCCCGGCCATGGCCATAGGGTGCCAGCTCTACATGCAGAGCGACCTGGAAAGATCGCGGCTCATGGCCAGCCAGAAGGAGTTCTACTTCCGGGAGGCGGAACGCATGCTCCCCCGGCTGGTGAAGAGCTACCTGGAGCCCATGGTCTTCTACGAAGTGCCGGATCCGGACGAGGTGGAGCGGATAGCCGATGAGGCGGCGGACGTGCCCACCGAGCTCTTCGTCATCATCCAGAACCGCTACGACCCGGAATACCTCTTCCTGCCGGAGATAGATTACTTCTTCTTCCGCTACCCCCGTCTGCACACTTCGGGCACCGGTCCGGACAGCGGGTTCGGCTTCGTGCGCCTGAGCGCCTTCCTGCTGGACAACCGCGAGAACCGCATCGTCAGCAGGGGTTCGGGGTCGGGATTGGAGCTCTACCGGCCTCCGGAGGCGGTGCTCGACGAGAACTTCAACGTGTCCCTCGAGGAGCAGATGGAGGTCATGCGGCTGGCCGCCTCACGGGCGGTGGAATCCCTGCTGCAGACCATGAAGATGATAAAGTGAACGTCACTCCTCAACCCCGCCGTACACGTATGCGTTCAGCGGGCCCGGCAACGATTAAACCCCGCGGGCGGCCCACGAGCTTCGGCCCCCGATGCATAGTGGGTGCATAGGAAGCGGCTTAGAAGACCCGCGTCTTTATGCGACCACCCCGAGCCTCAGCCCACCTTGCGGATGGGCGCATACTGCAGGAGGAGGAGCTTTTCCCCCACTCCCCGGAAATGGACGGTTATCTCCGGACCGCTCCTCCCCCGGGACACCCCCATGACCGTGCCCTCGCCCCACACCTCGTGCACCACCCGGTCCCCCACCCGGTAGGAGGCGGCCAGGGATTCCAGGCGTCGCTCCTCCGCGTTCTCCAGAGCCTTCCCCCTCTCCCACTGGAAGGTGGAAAGCACCTCCAGGCAGCGGGTCGGGATGTCCCTAATAAAGCGGGATTCGGGAAGGAAGCGCAGGTCCCCGTATTGGGAGCGGGTGGCTGCCCCGGTGAGATAGAGGAGGTCTTTGGCCCTGGTGACCCCCACATAGAAGAGCCGCCTCTCCTCTTCCATGCTCGCCTCGCTATCCATGCAGCGCAGGTGGGGGAAGACGCCGTCCTCCATGCCCACGATGAAGACCACGGGGAATTCCAGCCCCTTGGCGTTGTGCAGGGTCATCAGGGTGACCGCTCCCTCCTCCTCGTCGTAGAGGTCTATCTCCGCCACCAGGGAGGTGCGCTCCAGGAAGGCCTCCAGGCCCTCCCCGGGGTGGACGGCGTGGAAATCCGTGGCCGCGTTTAACAACTCTTCCAGGTTCTCGAGCCTTCCTTCCGCCTCGAAAGTGCCCTCGCGGCGCAGGGCCTCCAGGTACCCGGTGCGCTCCAGCACCAGGCGCATGAAGTCGGGGAGGGGGGTCTCCGCCGACCTGCCGCGCAGCTCCTCCACCAGCTCCGCGAACTCGCCCAGCTTGCGCCGCGCGGCCTGTCCCAGCGCGGGCACCTCATCCGCCCGGCGTATCGCCTCCCACAGGGATATGCCCTCCTTTCTGGCAAAACCTTCCAGATGAGCGAGGGTGGTCTCGCCGATGCCCCGGCGGGGCTCGTTGATGATGCGGCGCAGGTTGACGGCGTCGTCGGGGTTGAGGATGAACTTCAGGTAGGCCAGGACGTCCTTGACCTCTTTGCGCTCGTAGAACTTGAAGCCGCCCACGATCTTGTAAGGTATGCCGGCGCGCAAGAAGACCTCCTCGAAAGGGCGTGACTGGGCGTTGGTGCGGTAGAAGACGGCTATGTCCCGGTGGCGGTAACCTCTCTCCTCCACCAGGCGGTCCACCTCCGCGGCCACGAAGGCCGCCTCCTCCGAGCCTGAGGGGGCGAAGAGATAGCGGATGGGCTCCCCCTCCTCGCGTTCCGTCCACAGGCGCTTCTCCCGGCGGCCGGCGATGCGCGAGACGACGTGGTTGGCAGCCTCCAGGATAACCCGCGTGGAGCGGTAGTTGCGCTCCAGTCGCACCACCCTGGCCTCGGGGAAATCCCGCTCGAACTCCAGGATGTTGCGCAGGTCGGCCCCCCTCCAGGAATAGATGCCCTGGTCGTCGTCGCCCACCACGCAAAGGTTGCGGTGAGCGGCGGAGAGCAGGCGCACCAGGCGGTACTGAGCCGGGTTGGTGTCCTGATACTCGTCCACGTTGATGTACGTGAACCGCCTCTGGTAGTGCTCGAGGACGGCGGGGAAGAGCTCGAAGAGGGCGATGGTGTTGAGCAAAAGGTCGTCGAAGTCCATGGCGTTGTTGCGGCGCAGTTCCTCCTGGTAGGCGAGGTAGACGACACTGGCCACCTGGGTGAGGTCGTCATGGACGCGGCTCCGGAAACCCTCGGGGTCCAGCATGTCGATCTTGGCCTTCTCGATCACCGCCCGCACCACGCGCGGCGGGAAGCGCTTCACGTCCAGGTCGTGCTCCCTCATCACCCTGCCCACCAGGCGCAGCTGGTCCTCGTCGTCGTAGATGACGAAGTTCTTCCTGAACCCCAGCCTCTCCGCCTCGCGGCGCAGGATGCGGGCGCAAGCGGCGTGGAAGGTGGATATCCATATGGAGGAGGCCTTCTGACCCACCAGGTGATGTATCCTCCCCCGCATCTCCTCCGCGGCCTTGTTGGTGAAGGTGATGGCCAGGATGTTCTCCGGGGCCGCCCGGCCCGAGGCCACCAGGAGGGCCACCCGGTAGGTGAGCACGCGGGTCTTCCCGCTTCCCGCCCCGGCCAGGATGAGCAGGGGCCCGTCAAAGTGGAGCGCGGCCTCCCGCTGCTCCGGGTTCAGCTCCTCCAGGATGTCCGTTTCCTTCTTGTCTGTCATGGCCTTATGGCTCCTCTCCGGTTTTCTAAAGACTATATTACCGGCGGGGGACAGATGTCGCCGCGGTATTGCCGGAAAGGAACGGAGACCACCCCGAGCTTTACCTTCTCCCCTTCTGCCTCCGTGCCCAATCCCCCGCTGGAAACCCTCGATCTCGAGGTCCTTTGTCCCATCCCTCCTGCAAAATACCTCCGGCAGACGCCGGAAGGCCTTCCCACCCGGTGTCCACCGATGCCGCACGGCCATAAACCTCCGCCGGGAACAAGCACAAACGTCCCGGGTGAGGACCCCGCATGCCCGGCTTTCTTCGGGGCTAACGGGAACGCCCCTCAAAGAGGAGGAAACGTCTTCCCCGCCTCCTGACACCGAACCCGCAGGGTTTAAACCCGCCGCGGCGGGGTATTAGTTAAACGGTCACAGGACCGGTCTCACGCGGGGCGGGACAGGGAGGGGTCCCTCCCGCAGGGCTCGCCGGAGGACATCATCCCTGCCACCCGCACCTGATTTTCCTGTCCGGCGAACCGGACCGCGGAGGGGCGCGACGCCGAGCCGCCCTCACCTTTGGGATGAGAGAGGAGGAATGAGCCTTGGATTTCGGGTTCGACGAATCGCAGCGCATGTTCCGGGAAAACCTCCGGGATTTCCTGGAAGGGGAGATAGCCCCCCTGGTGGACGCCCAGGAGAAGAAAGGACCCATGGACCGGGAGGAGGCCCTGGACCTGCTCAGGCGGTTCCGCAAGGTAGGCGTGGGTTTTGACCTGGACAGCCTGCGGGAGCTGGGGTCCGACCCCGTCTGCGTGGGCATACTCGCCGAGGAGATGTTCCGGGGGGGGCCCCGCGCCGCGGGCCTGGTGGGCCTGCCCCGCCCCGCCGCCCTGGCGCAGCGGGGCCCGGAGGACATGCGGCGCAGGTGGCTTCCCAGGCTGGAGCGCAACGAGGTCATCGGCTGCTACGCCATCACCGAGCCCGAGGCGGGCTCCGACAACCGGGCCATGCGCACCACCGCGGTACT
>JACVJH010000155.1 GCA_015711895.1 Candidatus Solincola tengchongensis
GACGGCAACGAGATCGACGGGGTCACCCTGGAGCTGGCCCGCAAGGGGCTGCGGGCGGCGGAGAGGCTGGCCGGGGAGCTCATCGGCTGGCCGTGCAGCATCGTGGTGGTGGACAGGGCGGGAGCGGTGATCGCCGGGCACCGCATGGAGGGGGCGCCCCCGGCCACCTTCGACATCGCCGTGGAGAAGGCCTGGACGGCGGCCACCTTCCTGGCCCCTACCCTCATGCTGGGGAGGATGACCGACCCGCGCACCGCACTGGCCCCCCTGGACCAGCTCCCCCTGGGCCACCACGGTATGGGCCTCCAGTTCAAGCACAAGGGAAGGCTCACCACCATCATGGGCGGGATACCCATCCGGGACCGGGACATGGCCGTCATCGGCGGCGTGGGGACCAGCGGCACCCCTTCCGCCCAGGACGACAACAGCGTCAGCCAGCGCTGCTGGTCGGCCATGTACGACGTGGAGGAACCGCCCCCGAGCTGTTTGGAAAAATATACCATAGCGGTGGAGGCCGCTCTGGAACGTGCGGAGAGGATGGGGCTCCTGGTGGCCGTGTGCCTGAGCGACCCCGAGGGCTGGCCGCGGGTCATCTACCGCATGGACGGGGCCCTCTACCCCACCGCGGAGCTGGCCCGGGACAAGGCCTGGACGGCGGCGGCCTTCCGCAGGCCCAGCGAACAGGCCGCTTCCTTCGGTCGGAAGGAGGTCCCGGGGTTCGGGATACCCACTTCCGGCTGGAACGAACGCTTCTGCCCCGTGCCGGGAGGACTTCCTATCCTTGGGGAGGAGGGGGAGCTACTGGGAGCGGTGGGCGTGGCCGGAGGGACCACAGCCCAGGACGCCCGCTTAGCCCGCGAGGTGGTGAGGGAAGCCCTGGCCTCCTGGTCCCACTGACAGCTTTCCTTTCCATGGGCGGTTTCTTCCCGTCCTTTTCATAAATCTGCACTACGGTCGGCTGAGCTCACTACAGGAGGGAGGGGGATGAGGGTAATCGACTGCCTGTGCAACCTGCCCACGAAGGAGGCCATCATCGACCAGGTGACCGGCCTCCCCCCGCAGATGGCGGAATACCTCCTGCGCATATACGGGCCCCGGGTGGCTCCCCTGCTGGGGCTGACCGCCGAGGAGCTCTACCGGGCCAAGTTGGAGATGAGCGAGGAGGAGCTCCACCGCTTCCTGGAGCCCCGGGTGGAGCCCCTGGCCATGAGCGAGGAGGACTTCATCCGCCTCCTGGACGAGTGGGGAGTCGAGGTGGCGGTCCTCTACAACATGGACGAGGAGACCGCCTCCGGGGTGAAGGGCCTCTCCAACGACTACTTCGCCGAGGTGGTCTCCCGTTACCCGCACCGCCTGCGCTGCTTCGCCGGCGTAGACCCCCACAAGGGCATGGAAGCGGTGCGCGAGGTGGAGAGGTGTGTGAAGGAACTGGGGCTGCACGGCGTGGCCATGCGCCCCTTCGTGCAGGGGATTCCCGCCGACCACCGTAGGTTCTACCCCGTCTACGCCAAGTGCGTGGAGCTGGGTGTCCCGGTATGGCTGCATCAGTCGGTGAGCTTCGCCACCCTCCCCATGTACGTGGAACACCCCTCCCACCTGGACCAGGTGGCCCTGGACTTCCCGGAGCTCAAGATCATCGCCGGGCACGGGGGATGGCCCTGGACGGCGGAGCTGGTGGCCGTGGCCTGGAGGCATCCCAACATCTACATAGACTTCGCCTCCATGCGCCCCCGCTACGTGGGGCGGCACAACACGGGCTGGGAGCCCCTGGTAGAATATGGTAACACCATCCTGGCCGACCGCATCGTCTTCGGCTCCACCTGGCTCTTCATGGGCATGTCCGTCCCGGAACTGGTGGAGGAGATAAAGCAGATGCCCCTGCGCGATGGTGTTCTGGAGAAGTGGCTCTATGCCAACGCCGCCCGGCTCCTGGGACTGTGACCTTCGCGCCCGGCAGAAGTATCCCTGGAAGCGGTTTCCGGAAGCGATGAGGAAGGACGTGTCTCTAAGGGGCTGTGAATCCGCAGGGAAAGGGCCGGCATGAACGGCGGGGAGCTCGTGGCCGCCGCTTGCTTGGGTTTCGGCTCGGAAAGGAGGTCGCCGTGCTCGAGAAGTACATGGAGAAGGACAAGCGCATGACGGCGAAGGAAGCGGTGAAGAGGTTCATCTCCGACGGGGACTCCCTGGTCATCGCCAACTGCCTTTATTCCACGCCTTACGCCCTGCTGCACGAGATAATCCGCCAGGGCAAGAAGGGGCTCACCGTATTCCAGCAGGGGGGCATCGACGAACTGGACCAGCTCATCCTGGGCGGGTGTGTGAAGACCCTGGTCATGGCCTACAACTTCAGAGTGGCTGGGGAGCGCATCCAGACCGTCCTGGAACGCGCCCTGCGCCGGGGGGAGATAGAGATCGAGGACTATTCCAACTACACCCTGCTCACCATGCTCCAGGCGGGAGCCATGGGTTACCCCTTCCTGCCGGTCATGTCCGGGATACGGGAGACGGACCTCTACCGCGTGGAGCGGGCCTTCAGGGGCCAGAAGTTCGGTGAGGTTACCTGTCCCTTCACCGGGGAGAAGGTGGTGGTGGTGCGGGGAAGGAACCCGGACGTGGCCGTCCTGCACGTGCAGCGGGCGGACAGGTTCGGCAACGCCCAGCTCTGGGGGGCCATGATCAACTCCAAGTGGGCCTGTTTGGCCTCCCACCGGGTTATCGTCTCCTGTGAGCAGGTGGTGGACGAGGAGACCATCCTGCGCTCTCCCCACCTCACCGTGGTCCCGGGGTTCCGGGTCTGCGCCGTGGTGGAGGAACCCTGGGGAGCTCACCCCTCGGAACTCCTCGGCTTCTACGACTACGACATGGTCTTCCGCAGCCTCTTCTTCATGCAGACCATGAGCGAGGAGGGGGCCCGGGCCTGGATGGAGGAGTGGGTGTACGGCGTGACCGACCGCCGGGAGTACCTGCAGCACTACGCGGAGCGGTTCGGTTTGAGGTTCCTGCAGGAGCTGCGGGCCAGGCCCTACACCAGCATCCCCGCCGATTACGGGGCCACCGGCCGCGGCGCCTGGGACGAGGAAGGCGTGAGTTTCAGCTTCCGGACGACCCGTGAGGAATTCCTGCGCGCCCTGGAGGAGAAGGGAGGGTTCGTCGATGGCCTCGAAGGTTAGGTACACGGAATCGGAGATCATCGTGGCCCACGCGGCCAAGGAGATAAAAGACGGGGACATCGTGGTCATCGGGCAGGGCATACCCATGGCCGCCGGGGTGCTGGCCAAGGCCACCCATGCCCCCAACTGTGTCATCCTCACCGAGGCCGGTCTGGTGGACATCCGCCCTTTCCGCAACCCACTGCACATCGCCGACCCCACCTGCACCCGTGGCTACACCTATTCCTGCGACATGATCGACGTCTTCGCCACCATCGTCAACCGTGGGCTGGTGGACGTGACCTTCCTCGGGGTGGGACAGATAGACCGCTACGGGAACATGAACTCCACCGTATTCGGGGACTATGACGACTTCCGCATGCGCATGATGGGAGCGGGGGGAGCCCCGGAGTTCTTCGGCTACGCTCGCAAAGCGGTGCTCACCATGCGGGGCGGAAGGTTCGTGGAGAAGGTGGACTACGTCTCCTCGCCCGGCTATCTGTGTGGGCATGGCGCCAGGGAGAGGGCGGGGTTCCCGCCGGGCAGCGGGCCCAAGGTGGTCTACAGCCCACGTGGTGCCTTCCGCTTCGACGAGGAGAGCGGGGAGATATACCTCCACGGGGTCTTTCCCGGCCACACCGTGGAGGAGATAAAAAAGGAGGTCCCCTGGGATCTCAAGGTGGCGGACGAGGTGTTGGAGCTCCCTCCCCCCACACGGGAGGAGGTGGAGCTCATCCGGGAGTTCGCCCCGGAGATATCCGCGGGGAGGCGCCTGCAGCTGGAGCTCTCCATCCCCCGCATCCTGGAGATAATCTCCGGCAAGGGGGCGTGAGCCCGGCCGACCCTCCACCCCTCCGTCCGTCACCAGGGCAGCGGCTCTCCGTCCACGCAGTCCGGCGCCTCCCACCCCAGGATGCGGCAGATGGTGGGTGCTATGTCCCCGCTCCCCACCTCCTCACCCACCCGGGCCCCCGGGAGGTATAGGGGGTACCCGGTGGGGGCTTTGAGGAGCAGGGGCATGCGGGTGGTCTGGGGACCGCCGTGTGCGCCGGGGAACCCGAGCTGCACGTTGTCCGGCACGTTTCCCAGGTTGATGCCCACCGGGTTGGCCGACGTGGAGAGGATCCCCCCGTGGGCGGCCACGTTGTAGTTGTACAGGGGGAAGACGAACAGGTCCGGCCAGAGGTGTCCCTCCGGCAGGTCGGGATGGTTTATCCAGAACTCGGAATACAGCTCGCGGGGGCGTATCTTGCCCCACAGGCCCAGGTCCACCCCGTTGAGCATCTCCTCGCGATTCACCACCACCAGCGGCTTCACGGGTCCGCGCTCCGGATCCTCAACGGTAAAGTTTTCCAGTATCTCCTCGATGTTCCGCAGCCTCTCCGGGTCCGGGCACCAGATGAAATTTATCTCCGTTCCGCCCCCCTCCCTGTAGTCCGCGTTGAGTACCAGGCCGTGGGACCTGAGGATGAGCCGCAGGTCCAACACCTGGTACCCGCGCGCCCGGTCCTTCATATTCTCCATGCCGTGATCGGAGAGGAATACGATGACGCTGTTGTCGTAGACACCCCTTTCCTTCAGGGTGCGCAGGAAGTCGGCGAACAGGAGGTCCGCCTCGCGCAAGATGTCCAGGCATTCGTCCCGGCGCATCCAGGGGCTGTAACGGCTCTCATCGTCCGCCGCGCCCGGGGTGCCCTTTTCGTCCCATTCCCCGGTATCCCAGGAGGAACCAGTGAAGTGACCGGTGTTGTCCAGGTCGGCGATGTTTATGTAGCAGACATCAGGGTCCTCTTCCTCTATGGAGCGCAGGAAGGACTCCATCAGGTAACGGTCCTCGCAGTGGCCGCCGGGCACCATGCCCACGAAAGTGCTCACCGGCATGACGTAGAGCCCCAGGCCCAGGAGGAGGTTGAACTGCCCCAGCAGGGCGGGGATGAGTATCTCCCGGGTGGTGTCGGAGTAGAAGCAGGCGGAGAAGGGGCCGGAAAGCGGGTCGGACGGATCGCCATCGCTGCGCGGGTCCCCGGCGGCGGAATACTTGTACGGCGGCGGGAAGAAGAGAGGGAAGCGCTCGCTGTGGCCCACGATGTCCACCGTCCGCTCCCCCTCGATGTCCGCCAGCCAGTTCTTGTTGGACCAGAACCCGCAGAGGGCCTTACCCCCCGTCTCCTCCTTGGCCACCTCGAAGACGCGCTTGAGGGGTTTCCCCTCCGGGCCGTAGAGCATGAGGACCATGGAGTTGGGGCCGGTGATCACCTCGTCGTGCTCCGTGAATCCCCGCCAGGTCCCGCCCACCATGTACAGGCCCTGAGTACCGGTGTAAGTGCCCGCCAGGGCGTTGGTGTGGTTCATGTCCGTGGCCGAGGGGAGGTAGACCCGGGCGTTGGGGTAGTGGACGGCCTCCTTCATGAAGCTCCGCAGGTTGGGCATGAGCCAGTCACCTTCCGAGCCCGGCCCCGTTCCGGCGCGGTTGAGGTCGAGGTACTCGGGGTCCATGGAGTCGATGGCGAAGTAGTAGATGTTGGGGACGTCGGTCACCTCTGCGGCCACCCGCACTTCCTCCACCCGGCCGGAATCGCTCTCCGCGCGTACGGTGAACTCCACGCGTTCGCCCACCGTGGACTGGGAGGGTGCGGTCGCGGTGAGGACCGCCTGGGCGGTGGAACCGGGTTCCAGCCCGCTTATGGCTTCCCGGTCCAGGAGGACCCGCCAGTCGGTCGCGCCGCCGTTCCAGGAGAGGCGCACGTCGATGGGTTTTTCTTCCAGGTCACTGACGTGGAACATGAAGGTCGTGGACTCCCCGGGCATCACCTGATGGGCGTGAGGCCGCGGTCCCTCCAGGTCGTTGGCGCAGTAGAGCATCCCGGGGTTGAGCACCTCCACGGTCACCTCGCTCACCGATCCGCTCCTTTTGCCCGGACCCAGCGTGAGGGTGACGGGCACTGCCCGGTTCTTGGGCAGTCCCGGTCCGGGAATGACCTCCGCCTTTAGGTACACGGGCCGGGGATAGAGGTAGTTGTGCGTCACCCCGGGAAGGCTCACGGAGCTGATCTCCTCCCCGGAGGGTCCGAGGAACCTTACCTGGCAGGGATGTTCGCAGCGAAAGGAGAGGCCGTAGGTGTCGTCGCCGCCGCCGAGATTGGTGGCCGCCAGGCTCCAGGTCAAAGGGCGACCCGTGAAGGGCTGGCGCACGGGGTCGCGGTAGCCCTGGCCCAGGAGCGTGTCCCCCCGAGAGAGCTCCAGGCGTGGTGCGGAGGAAAGGGCGGTGACCTTTAGCCACAGGCGATGCGTCTCCGCTCCCCTCTTGCCTGTGGCCTTGATGTAGCCCACGGTGCCCTCCGGGGTCTGCGGGGAGCAGGAGACCAGCACCCAGCTCCTGGCCGTTCCGTCCCTTCCCGCCGGGCGGACCAGGCAGGGCAATACCACGGCTGTGAAGTAGGGCGACTCCGAACTCACCGAGAGCCACGTCCACTCGGTGACGTCGGCGATATTGCGGGTGTCCAGGGGCATCCAGGTGAAGGTCCTGCCCGCCGATGGCGCGAGGACCTGCTGCGGGAACATGCTGAAGAGGTCGAAGGTGGCCGTGGCCTGAGCCTTTGCCGGCCCGACGCCGGGGCCGTAGAGGAAAAGGCAGGCCGCCAGGATGAGGGCTAGGGCCAGGGAGAGTCCATGCCGGCGGCGTCTGTACCCGGCTTCCCATACGGCCGTACCGCCGCTCCAGGCCCTGCCGAAGAGAGCGGCCGTGCCGCTTGCCCTTGCGCGTGCGGCGCGGGCCCGGAGACGATCTCCGGGGCCGTGAGGGCCACCGGGGATATGGCGGCGTGGAACCCGAAACCCATTTTCGCCTTGTGGGAATACGGCAGGCATGATGGTCCCCCCCTTCCTCATCCGCGCGTCTGGCAACCGTCCCCCAAGAACATGTGGCAAAGCGCTTTTGACGCTTTGAGCAATTCCCCCAGACTGATTTGTATAATTTTATACCCCGCACGTGGGAAGAGAAAACCCTTTGATCACGCTTGGGCGGTAAAATGCCTGGTCAGGGGGATGGGGGATTCATGCACATGGTTCACTTTCGGTAAAGGAAGGAATGGTGGTCATAGCCCCGGGGAAGGCTCCCGGGATGGCCCTCGGGTGGAGGAAAGAAGCCGTGGGTTGACCTACGCGGAACGGAAACGCAGGGACGATGATGCTCGGCGGATTGCCCGCAATGGGCCTGATCATGCCTCGCGGGACCCTCTTTTCCCGTCGTCATCCCTGCCCCGCGCTGCAGCGGAAGGATCCCAGAGGATACGGTTGGGCTGTTCCCGGGCGAGGAGGACCGCCATGAGCGGAGCCGTTTGGTTTACAATCCCTTAAGAGGGGGGAGATTTATAGCGTCGCCACGGTCAATGGACGGAAAGCGCTACCCGACGGAGCCCTTACGCACTTGTCCAGACGCTGTCTTTTGCGCGCTCAAGCTGGCGATGTCGTCCGTGGCCCGTGTGGGGCACTCTTTTCCGGCGGCGTAGCTTTGGGGTTTCCTTTCAAGAACGTGCGGGACCCACGAGGTCCGGCGTCGGACAGTGGACTCTCAGGCTTAGGCAGGCGGGCTTTGGGCATCAAACTCGGGGAGGGAGGTCAGGGATGAACGTGGCCATGCTGGGGGAGGAACACTACAGCCGGTTGGGGGAGACGGTGTCCATGGTCTTCGAGGGCCGGGAGATAACCAACCTGGAGACCATCAAGAACGCCAACCGCTTGGGGAACGCGCTGAAGAAACTGGGCATCGGCGTGGGGGACGTGGTGGCGGTGACCATGTCCAACTGCCCCCAGGTCTTCGAGGCCTTCGGCGCCGTGTTCCGCATCGGAGGCGTGGCCCTTCCCATACTCTTCGTCCTCACAGCGGACGAGTTCCGATACATCCTGGACGACGCGGAGGCCACTGCGGTGATCACCGATACCATCATCGCCCCCAAAGTGCTCGAGGCGTCCGCTGGATTGGAGAGCGTGCGCCACGTGATCGTGGTGGGCGGGGAGGACTCCGAGCGCCCCCTCTCCTACGAGAGGCTCCTGGAGGAGAACCCGCATCACCTGGACATCGAGGACCGGGACCCCGACGACGTGGCCATGATCATGTACACGGCGGGGACCACAGGCAAGCCGAAGGGGGTCATGCTCACCCACCGCAACCTCATCACCTCCGCGGAGAGCGCTTATTACGCCAACGAGGTGGAGAAACCGCAGGTGAGCCTGGTGTGCCTGCCCATGGCCCACATCTACGGAGTGGGGGCCATGAACGCCGGCAATCTCTCCGAACACCGTGAGACGCGGGCCGTCCTCATGCGCTGGTACGAGCCGGAGGAGTGCATGCGCCTCATCGAGAGGTACCGGGTGAACTTCTTTCCCGCCGTCCCCACCATGTTCTCCCTCATCCTCAACCACCCCAACGTGGACAAATACGACCTGAGCTCCCTGGAGGACACAATAGCCGGCGCTGCCCCTCTCCCCCTGGAGCTCCGCCGGGCCTTCATGGAGAAGTTCGGCTGCCGCATGCGCCAGCTCTACGGCCTGACCGAGTCCACGGGCATGGGGGCCATCCTCAGGCCCAGCCAGGAGTGGCGGGACGGGGCGGTGGGCAAGGCCTACGACAACACGGAACTGGCCGTCTTCGACGAGCAGGACCGTCCCCTTCCTCCGGGCCAGATAGGGGAGATCGTCATACGCGGTCCCCAGATCATGAAGGGGTACCACAAGCTGCCGGAAGAGACGGCGGAGGCCCTGCGCGGCGGCTGGCTGCACACCGGAGACGTGGGCTTCCTGGACGAGGACGGCTACCTCTACCTCACCGACCGCAAGAAGGACATCATCATCAAGGGGGGCGAGAACATCATGCCCACCCAGATCGAGGAGGTCATCTACCGCCACCCCGCGGTGGCCGAGGCGGCGGTCATCGGAGTGCCCGACCCCGTTTACGGGGAGGAGATCGTGGCCTACGTGGCCCTGAAGTTCGGGGCCGAGGCCTCCCCGGAGGATATCCTCTCCTTCTGTCGGGAGAACCTGCCGACCTTCAAACAACCCAGGGAGATACGCATCCTGGAAGCCCTCCCCAAGAGCTCCGTCGGGAAGATCCTCAAGCGGGAGCTGCGCCGCCTGGTCCAGTAGTGACGTGGTCCCCGTGGACATCCGACCTCCGGTGGGGACGCGTC
>JACVJH010000156.1 GCA_015711895.1 Candidatus Solincola tengchongensis
GCCCCTCCATGCGCATCATCACCGACATCCTGGCCTTCTGCTCCGCGGAGGTCCCCCGCTGGAACACCATCAGCATCAGCGGGTACCACATAAGGGAGGCCGGCTCCACCGCCGTGCAGGAGCTGGCCTTCACCCTGGCCGACGGCTTCGCCTACGTGGAGGCGGGCATAGCCGCGGGGCTGGACGTGGACTCCTTCGCCCCCCGCCTCTCCTTCTTCTTCAACTCTCATCTGGACTTCTTCGAGGAGATCGCCAAGTTCCGCGCCGCCCGGCGCATCTGGGCCCGGCACATGCGGGAGAGGTACGGGGCCAAGGACCCCCGCTCCTGGACGCTGCGCTTCCACACCCAGACGGCGGGGTGCTCCCTCACCGCGCAGCAGCCGGAGAACAACATCGTGCGCACCGCCTTCGAGGCCCTGGCCGCCGTCCTGGGAGGGACGCAGAGCCTGCACACCAACTCCCTGGACGAGACCTGGGCCCTGCCCACGGAGAAGGCGGTGCAGATCGCCCTGCGCACTCAGCAGATCATCGCCCACGAGACGGGGGTGACCAACGTCATCGACCCCCTCGGCGGTTCCTACTTCATCGAGGCCCTCACCGAGCGCATGGAGAGGGAGGCCGAGGAGTACTTCCGGCGCATAGAGGAGCAGGGCGGGGTGCTGGCCTGCATCGACAACGGCTTCTTCCAGCGGGAGATCGCCGACGCCGCCTACCGCTACCAGATGGAGGTGGAGCGCGGGGAGAGGATAGTGGTGGGCGTGAACCGCTTCCAGGACCCCGAGGAGGACCTGGGCATCGAGATACTAAAGATCGACCCCGAAGTGGAGCGGAAGCAGAAGGAGAGGCTTTCCCGCCTGCGCGCGGAGCGCTCCGCCGCGGAGGTGGAGAGGACCCTTGCGGCGCTGAAGGAGGGGGCGAGGGGGGACGCCAACCTCATGCCCCTGAGCATCGACTGCGCCCGCGCCTACTGCACGGAGGGGGAGATAATAAAGGCCCTCAAGGAGGTCTTCGGGGAGTACCGGGAAAAGCCCATATTCTAAGGATCTGACCCCCGTGAAGGGGGAAGCTTTCCGGGCATTACGTCCCGATAAGGAGGTCTGACCCTTGGGTACCAGGTGGTGGACACGTGACGTGATGGCGCCAATGGGTTCTCAAAGGTAAAGCTGTGAGAAGGTCAGATTAACCGAAGAAGGATCAAGATCTGTCGAAGGGGTGGATACGGAGATGAAGAAGCCGCGCATCCTCATAGCCAAGCCGGGGCTGGACGGACACGACCGGGGGGCCAAGGTGGTGGCCCGAGGCTTGGCCGACGCCGGATTCGAGGTCATCTACACCGGGCTCCACCAGACCCCGGAGCAGATAGCCGAGGCCGCCGTCCAGGAAGACGTGGACGCCGTGGGCCTCTCCATACTCTCCGGGGCCCATATGACCCTATTTCCCCGGGTGATGGAACTCCTCCGGGAGAAGGGCGCCGGGAACGTCATGGTCTTCGGGGGTGGCATCATCCCCACGGATGACGCGGAGGAGCTCAGGCGCATGGGGGTGGCGGAGATATTCGGCCCCGGCACCCCCATCGCGGAGATCGTATCCTTCTTGGAGAAGAGGCTCCGCTGATGGCCTCTCGACTTATCCTCGAAGCCGGTGCTCTTATGCGCCGTGTCGGCTTAGTGCCGGCATGCGGGACGGAGAGAGCCTGCGAGCCGCGGCTCGGCTCCCGGCCTTTCTTAAAGCTCGGGATGCGGTCGACTGAACTATAGTGATGGTGAAGGAAATCGCGAAACGGGACTCAAGGAGGAGGAACTCCTTCCGGAAGTCAGAGGTCAGCGGAAAAATCCTCATCCATACACGGGATCCGTGCATGGATAAACCCCAAAGGAGGAAAGATGAGAGGTTCCGCACGTGCCGGATCCCGGACGCTCATATCCCCCTCACGGGCAAGGATCGTCGTCTACCTGCTGGCGTTGGCGCTCTTAACCGGCTGGGGCCTTTTTTGTTCCCGGCGCCCCGCCTATCGCCTACGCCGAGGTCAGCTCCCTTCCGGACCCGGATTTCTGGGTGACCAACGGGACCGTCACCAGCGTCCTCCCGGCGGGTGACGTGGTCTACATAGGGGGGCTGGTTCACTTACGTGGGCCCCCCAACGGCCACGGGGTGCCCCTGGACGCGGCGACCGGAGCACCGAAGGGCGCCTTTCCCAGCGTGAACGGCGACGTCTATTGCGTGGAGCCGGATGGAGAGGGGGGCTGGTTCATAGGGGGCCGTTTCAGCCGGGTGGGGGAGGAGCAGCGCAGCAGCATCGCCCATATAGACTCAGGCGGGAACGTCTCCGCCTTCGACCCCGGCGTCTCCGAGGGGGACTACGTGAACCGCTTCTATTTTCCGGCGACACGCTCTACGTCGGCGGTGGGTTCAGCGCCGTTGGGGGGCAGCCCAGGAGCAACATCGCCGCCGTGAACGCCGATCCCTCTTCCCCGGATTACGGCGAACCCACCTCTTGGAACCCGAATGCAGACGGCTACGTAAGAGCACTGGTACTCTCTGAAAACACCCTCTACGCCAGCGGTGAGTTCACATATATAGGAGGTATGGACCGCTACTACCTGGCCGCCGTGGATACAACCACGGACAGCGCCACCTCCTGGGACCCGTTGGTAAATAGTTATGTCCATTCCCTGGCCTGTACAGGTTCCACCCTCTACGTGGGCGGGCGTTTCGATCGCGTGGACGGGGAGGCTCGCTCCGGGCTCGCCAGGTTCGACACACCCGTGC
>MU158611.1:0-5734 GCA_015711895.1 Candidatus Solincola tengchongensis
CTCATGGAAGCGCGCTCCCGGGGGGTGATGATAGCCTTGGGCACCGACGCCCACCGCAGGGAGCACCTCTCCTTCATGTTCTACGGGGTGGCAACCGCCCGCAGGGGGTGGCTGGGCCCGGAACAAGTACTCAACGCCATGGAGCCGGAGGAGCTTTTAAGATGGCTGTGGGCGGGGCGAGAGAGGCGGAGAGAAGCGGGCGGATGAGCCGAGTTCGGGGAAAGAGGGGTTCATGGCCCCTGCCCGAGCCCCATCATCTCGAAGGATTTGGCCACTTCCGGCCGGGTAGGGCCGGTGACCGCCGGAGATCTGGAGACGAGCGTGTACGGGGAGGAAGGGGTGGAGATGGAGGTAAGGAAAAACGCCATCGTACCGCTGGGATACGGCAAGTATTACCGTGCGGACAAGATCGTGGGGCTGGAACCCATAGAGGAGGAGCGCGGCCCTGCCCGCCGCACCTATGTCTACGTGGAGGGTCGGCCGGAGCCGGTCATAGCCTCGCGCACCGAGGAGACCATCCTCCGGGACATGGTCGTGTCCGGGGAGGAGGCGGAAGCCTCCATGGCCTTCGAGCTCCTGGAGAGGATACTCCACGAGATGGAGAGGGTGGGGCCCATGCTCCGCAGGAGCATACGAGAGGAGAGCGGTCTGGACATCGATGACCTGGTGGGGCGCATCCGGCGCGTGCTGTCCCGGGAGGAAGAGAGGGAAGCGGACCAGGGAACGTTGTTCCTGTAAGCGGTAAAGGGAAACGCGACCAAGGAGGTTGGCCTTGAAGCTGAGGGAGATCCACGAACTGGCGGTGAAGATGGGGGTGGAGAAGGACCCCCGCGGCAAGGAGGAGATCGAGAGGATACTCGCCGCCAACCGGGAGAAGTACGAAAAGCTGCCGGAGAAGGAGAAGAGGTTCTTCGACCTGGAGAGCCTGGACAACCCCTTCCCGGACTCCCGCATCCTGGTGGGGGACCCGGAGACGGAGGTCCGCTGCGCCCTGGCGGGCATAGACATGGAGGTGCCCGAGGTCCTTCTGGCCGACCGCCTGCGGGAGAAGGGGGAGCCGGTGGACCTCATCATCAGCCACCACCCGGAGGGGAGGGGGCTGGTGAACCTGGACAAGGTGATGGCCCTGCAGGCCGACGAGTGGTACCGCCACGGCGTGCCCATCAACATCGGCGAGGCCCTCATCGGCAAGCGCATGCAGGAGATCTACCGCGCCTTTCTCCCCCGCAACCACGAGCGCGCCCTGGATGCCGCCCGTCTTTTGGGCATCCCCTTCATGAGCATGCACACCGTGGCCGACAACCAGGTCCATTCCTACCTTGGGGAGCTCTTCGCCCGGCGCAAGCCGCACACCGTGGGCGATGTGGTGGACATCCTCCTGGAGATACCGGAATACCAGGCCTCCGCGGAGAGCCAGGCGGGGCCGGTGGTCATAGTAGGCAAGAAGGAGAACCGCGCCGGCAAGGTGATGGTGGACATGACGGGGGGTACGGAAGGGCCCCAGGAGGTCCTGGAGAAGCTGGCCGCCGCCGGCGTGGGTACCATAGTGGCCATGCATTACTCGGAGAAACACCGCGAGGAGGCGGAGAAGCAGAAGATAAACGTGATCATCGCCGGGCACATAGTCTCCGATTCCCTGGGCATGAACCTCATCCTGGACCGGCTGGAGGAGAGGGGGGTGCGCATCATCCCCGTCTCCGGGCTGGTCAGGGTCTCCCGGGCCGCGTCCCGGAAGCGCCCCCGTGCCCGCGGCATATATGCCGCCGGCCTTTCCTCCCGTTTTCGCGGCATACACAATGCGTACCTGAGGCGATGGGAGGAAAGACAACGCGTCCCGCCCGGGCGGCGAGGAGCGGCGTCGGGAGAACGGGCGCGCCGCGGAAGGAGAGGGGATGTTGGGCGAGAAAGGTCGAGAAAGGGTTTGCTGCTTGTTCGCTGCGACCGATTTTTCATATACACTATGGTACAGGAGGTGTTCCGACGAAGAGAGGACTTGTCGACTCGTCGCGGGGCTTGGCGCGGATGAGTCCGGTGGGCCTTGAAGGCCTTTCGAGAGATTTAGAGAATTCCGTAAATGGTGGGGGCCTAGTAGTATTCCCTACCGCCGGAGGAGGATGAGGGATATTGAGCGAGGGATACCGGTTGCTCGAACAGGGGGAACGCCTGCTCGCGGAGAGCAGGATCGATGAGGCCATCGAACGTTTCCGCCGCTTCCTGGACGATTACCCGGAGGACATAGAGGGCCAGTATCAACTGGGCCTGGCCCTCTATGAGAAGGGAGAGCTGGAAGAAGCCGCGCTGCGCTTCCGGCGCGTGGGCGAACTGGATCCCGACGACCCACGCTCCTACGACGGGCTGGCCCTGGTGATGATGGAGAAGGGGGATTACGCCCGCGCAGTCACTTACTACCTGGAGGCCCTGCAGCGCGACCCGGACAACCCGGACCTGCTCAACGAGCTGGGCATCGCCTACCACGAACTGGGCGACGAGGAGCGGGCGCTGCAGGCGTACGAGAGAGCTTTGGAGCTCGATCCCAACTTCGGCTATCCCTACTACAACCGGGCTCGGCTCCTGGCGGGGAGGGGTGAATTCGAAGAGGCGGTGGAGTGCCTGGAAAAGGCGGTGAGCCTCTACAAAGGCGAGCGGGAGAAGCTCATCGACGTGCTCTTCGAGCTCGCCGCGGTCTACGAGGAGATGCTGGATGACGAGAGGGCTGTGGAGACCTACGGCGAGATCCTCATGCTCGACCCGGACAATGTGGAGGCCTTGCTCAGCCTGGGCTCCATTTACCTGGACCGGGGGGATTACCATAGAGCGGCCGCCTACTTCGACCGCGTCATTAGGCTGGACCCGGAAAACGACAGCGCCTACCTGGAGAAGGGCTACGCCTTGGGTTGCCTGGGTGAGGTGGAAAAGGAGCTGGAGTACATCGACAAATGCCTGGCCATCAACCCGGAGAACAAGTACGCCCTGAGCAACAAGGGGGCAGCCCTCATGGAGCTGGGGAGGATGGAGGAGGCCGAGGAGTCCTTCCGCCGCGCGCTGGAGGTGGACCCCTCCTACCCGTGGCCTTACTATAACCTCTCCTGTCTCTTCAGATCAATAGGGGAGACCGACCGGGCCCTGCGTTATCTACGCCGCGCGCTGGAGCTGGATCCCTCCCTACGTGAGGATGCCGCGCGGGATGCCTGCCTTGACCGGCTGAGGCACACTCTGACGTTCAGGAAGCTGCTCGAGGGAGAGGCCACATAAAGAAACCGCCCCGTACTCCCAATCCTACCCCGAGGACCTTTTCGCGGTTCAGCGGATTGGCTTGCACGGGGCCCCTCGCGAGAACGGTAATATGGTAAAAGTTACCAAGGGGAGGGCGATTCAGCCGCTCTTACCAACGGTGATGATGACCAGCGAACCTGCGGGGGCCGATGAGCCCCCGGCGGGGAACTGGTAGGTCACGATCCCTACGTGTTCGGGGTCGGTTTGATACACGACCTTGTAGGTGAACCCTGCGGACACCAGTTTCTCCTTGGCTGCCGTCTCGGTCATGTACAGGACGTTCGGCACCACGCCCTGCGGAGAGGGACCCCTGCTCACGGATATGGTCACCGTGGAGCCCGGGCTGACCATGGTCCCCGCCAGCGGGTTCTGCCCCACAACCATCCCCGCAGGAACGACGGTGGAGTTGACGTAGGTCACGTTGGGCACCAGGCCCGCCCCACGGATGGCGGCCGCCGCCTCGCTCTCCTCCATGCCCGTCACCGCCGGGACGGCCACCTTCTGGCCCTCGGTGTGGATGTGGCAGTAGTCGGTGGGCTGTTCGCCGCGCCGGTAGGTCCTGGTCTCCGTGTGCGGGCAATAGGGGGTGGCCAGGAGCTGACTCTCCGTGCACACGGTGACCGTGACCATCTCCTCCTCGTCCTCCTCGCCGAACTCCGCTTTGGGGAAATCGGTAGGGGGGACTCCCTCCAGGGCCTTGAGCATGAACTTCCTCCAGATCTGGGCCGGGAAGGTACCCCCGTACACGGTTATGCCGTGGACGCTGCGCATGGGGATGAGCCCCTGGGGATAACCCACCCACACCGCGGCGGAGAGATCGGGTGTGTACCCGCAGAACCAGGCGTCG
This sequence comes from Candidatus Solincola tengchongensis, assembly GCA_015711895.1. GTDB lineage: Bacteria > Actinomycetota > Geothermincolia > Geothermincolales > RBG-13-55-18 > Solincola_A > Solincola_A tengchongensis. The sequence goes on from MU158611.1 coordinate 4,121, forward strand.
GCGTAGTTGTCCGTGGTCCCCGTCTTGCCCGCCTGGGGGCGGTCCAGGCGTGCCGCCCTTCCCGTCCCGTGCTTCACGGCATCCTGGAGGATGGAGTTGACCACCGCGGCCACGTCCTCTCGCACCACCCGCTTGCCCTTGGGGCGGTTCTCAAGGATGACCTCCCCGTCGGCGTCGGTGACCTTGGTCACGCAGATGGGCTCGTAGTGTACCCCGTTGGCGGCCAATGTGCCGAAGGCGCTGGCCATCTCCAGGGGGTTCACCCCGTTGGTCAGCGCCCCCAGGGCAATGGCGGGATAAGGGTCCACCGGGGAGGTTATACCCATGGCCTTGGCCATCTGAGCCACTCTCTGCGGCCCGACATCCTTTATGAGCCTGGCGAAGACCACGTTGACCGAGCGAACGGTGGCGGTGTAGACGTTTATGCTCCCGTAACTTGACCCCTCGCAGTTGTTCACCTTCCACTTCGTCCCGTCGGGGAAGACCAGGGTGGTGGGAGAGGAGTCGTAGGTCTTGTAGGGGGAGATGCCGTTGCTGATGGCCGTGGTGAGCACGAATACCTTGAAGGCCGAACCGGGCTGCCTTCCTCCCTGGGCGGCGATGTTGTACTGCAGCTTGGTGAAGTCTCTGCCGCCCACCATGGCCTTGATCTCTCCCGTGCGGGGGTCCACGGCACACAGGGCGGCGCTGGGGTCGCCCGGGCGGTCCAGCGTGGTGGCGATGGCCTCCTCGGCATAGCGCTGCATGTTGAGGTCCAGCGTGGTATAGACCCGCAGCCCCCCCCGGAAGATTATGTCGTCCGGCGAGAGGTCCCCGAATCGGGAGCGCAGTTCATGGTCGGAGGCGAAGACGTTGTAGAGGTATTTTTTTACATATTCCACAAAATAAGGAGCCACCTGGCTGGGGGCTTCCTCGGGGATGGGCTGCACGACCACCGGTTTTTGCTTCGCCTGATCGGCCTCCTCCTGGGTTATGAATCCCAGCTCGGCCATCTTGTCCAGGACCAGGTTGCGCCGGCGCATAGCTCCTTCGGCGTTGGTGTAGGGGGAGTAATAGTTGGGGATGCGGATCACCGCCGCCAGGAGGGCGGCCTCATCCAAGGAGAGCTCCGAGGGTTGCTTCCCGAAGAAGGTCTGGGAGGCGGTCTTCACCCCGTAGCATCCCTGTCCGAAATAGACGTCGTTGAGATAGAGCTCGAGTATCTTGTCCTTGGAGTACTTCCTCTCCAGCTTGTTGGCCAGGCTGGCCTCCTCCACCTTGCGCCAGTAGGTCCTCTCCTTACCGGTGAGGGTGTTCTTCACGTACTGCTGGGTGATGGTGGAGGCACCCTGCACCACCTTTCCCTGTACCACGTTGGTCCAGAAGGCACGGGCGATGGCCTTCCAGTCCACACCGCTGTGGGAGTAGAAGCGTTCGTCCTCGATGGCGATGACCGCCTGGCGCAGGTAAGGCGATATCTGGTCCAGGGATATCTTTTCGCGGTGCTGTTCCCCGTGCAGTTCGGCGATGACCGTGCCGTCGGCGGCCAGTATCTTGGAGGTCTGGTCCATGCGGTGCTTCTCCAGCTGGGAGAGACTGGGAAGGCCCACGCCGGTATAGAACCAGGCCAGGAAA
>MU158611.1:5744-8447 GCA_015711895.1 Candidatus Solincola tengchongensis
CCTCCGGCAAGCCGGACCAGACACAGGAAGACGATCAGCGATATGCGCAGGAATACTCGCATGGCACTACCTCTTGACGACCCGGTCCTGCCTCGATTCTACCCTTATAAATAGACAGTGGGAAGCAGGCCGCGGTTCCCAGGTCGGCGCATCCTCCACCCTCTCACGGCGCTCTCAGGCGTTCCCGGCCATCTTCTTTTCGCTAATCGGACTTCTCCACTGCCGCCTTTCTATCCTTCCCTTCCCGGGAGACGATCGCGGGGAATGAGGTGCAGGTGCTGCGAGGAGGGTTCTAGGTTCCAAGTGGGATAAGTAAACCGGGGCGACCCGGAAAAAGACGGGCATCCGGTTCGCCTCCCGTTCCCGGCCCCATTCACCGCTTCCGTGACTTGCCCGGAGGCGACCTGCCTCAGTGTGGAGCCCGCTTCCCAGGGGACAGGAAACGCCACCGACCGGGCACCATCCCTCGAGCAGCGGAAGAGACGACCGAAAGGCGAGGTGCCCGGCAGGAGCAGGATTTCCGGAACCATGCGAGGTCTCGCCCGAGACATATTTTTAAATGGCATGGAGAATCCTTCGTAAATCGAGGACGAAAAGAAGAAAAGGGAGGTATGGAACGAGAGGCTTGCCCGAGCCGTGCCGGCTTACGGTCGCCGCGCTGGGTTAAAAGAGATGGAATTTCACCGCTCAGGAAGATCGAAATCCAAGTATGAAAATGCCCATATGCTTGTTATGCTTGATAATTTATGGAAAATATGTTAAAAATTCATCACCATTGTAGGCTGAACTTCGGGCGAAAGGGGTATCAACGAAAAGCATCTTCCATCTTTCTTGACCAGTTAGCGTTGGGGAAGCTGTGAGCCCCGGTTTGAAGTCTGGTCACCTGAACCGGGAGGAGCTAGTGGTGAAACCGGCCTGAACGGGAGACGTTCTGGTCGGTTTTATAAATTATTAAGCGGCTTATGGGGGTGAAAAGGCTTTAAAAGATCGCGTTAGGGTGTGGGGATGAAAAGAAGGGAGATATTCTTCGGGGTGATCGATTAAAAAGGAGGGGCAGCTGCCACTGCCCCTAGGCACACCATGAGCCCGGCTAGGCCTTTAGTGCACCCATTTTGATTTTAATACATACGTCTCAAAAGGGGAAGGGGGTAAGACGTGAAGTCCTCCTCTGGAAAAACGCTTGCGCGGCGGAAGAAGAGCCATACGTTTTCCGATGTGGGCTGGGAGGAGACGTTCCTCAACGGGCGCAAGACGATCGGTTGCACCCTCCTGGCGCTGCTTTTCGCCTTGACGGCATCCCTTGCCTATACGGAGAGACTGGCGCCCACCATGGCCCTCTGGAGCGACACGGAGGAACTCGTGGCCGTGATCAGCATCCAGGGCGTGGAAATGCCCGGCGTCTTGAATGAGGATGCACCCGTTCTGCTTTTCGTGGAACCCTCGACGCTTTACGCGGGAACCTTCGCCGAGGTTATCGTTACCTGCAGCAACAACCCGGGTCAGGGTTTCGCGATCTCCATGTGGAACGAGGTGGCTTCGCTCCAGCCCTCGCAGATGAGGGCGCTGAGCGACGGCCGGTTTCTCTGCACCTTCGATTTAAGGGATGTGGGAGCGGGAGTCTTCACCCTGACCCTGCGAACGCCCGAAGGGAAAGAGGCGTCCCTTCCCTCATGCCTCACCGTCCTCGTGCCGGACTCGGGAGGTGGGGGTGCGGTCTCACCGGGAAGGGAGGGGAAGGGGGGCGGGGGCGGCGCCGTGTCGCCCACCCCCGGCGACCCGGCACGGACTGCGCCGTCAGGCGGTAACGGCACCCCCGCGTCACCGGACCGGCCCCCATGGGAAGGCCCTGGAGACGACGCGAGCCCGCCGAACGGGGGGCAGGACCAAAAGCCGCGCGGCGACGAGCCGACCCCGGGTGGCATCGGGGGCTTCAAGGTGACCCCTTCCGTGGTCAACGCGGCGCTCTCCGTGGAGCTGCTGATCGAGGGAGGGGTCTTCCGGACCGGCTGGCAGGCCAGGCTGACGAGAAGCGGATATACCGCCTGGAGCGTGTCCTTTGCCGTTCTTTCCGAAACCCAAGTGCGTTGTGGGTTCAACCTCCTGGACCTCGCACCCGGGGTCTACAAGCTCGAGATCACCGATTACCGGGACCACGTCATTTATTGCATCGGGTATGTGAAGGTGATCTGAGGAGAGGGGGTGACGGAAAGCGGGTACACGTCGCATGGTGTGAGCAAGGCAGGAAGAGCACATGGTGAGCCCGGCTAGGCCTTTCGTGTACCCGCTTTCCTTTTTGGAACACGGTTTGTGGGAGAGGTGGGTAGGGGGCGACGCGCTGTGCTAACGGCCCCTCGGGGCCAGAGGTCGAACATCCCACGCCGTTTCGCATCACGGCGCCGGTAGCGTGGCGAAAGGAGGTGATGAGACGAAAGACCCAGCAGAAAGCGTGGCGCCGTTGCGGTTGTCGAGAGGATGGAAAGCGCTCGATTCATGGGGGAATACATCGAGCGGCGGAAAGGAGGAAAGGATGAAGAAGGTACTCCTGATCGGAGTGGTCATCGCCCTGGCGACGACCATGGTGGGACTGGGAGTGCACGCGCAGTTCCAGGACACCGAGGCGGCCTCGACCACCTGGAAGGCCGGTAAGCTCGACCTCAAGGTGAACGGCGGAGACAGGCCCATCGACATCATGATCGATAAATG
>MU158611.1:8457-11963 GCA_015711895.1 Candidatus Solincola tengchongensis
CGTCAGCGGAATCTGCGCCTTCCTGCGCCTGCTGCAAGTGCGTTTGCATCCTGCTCATCCGGGTGGTGTGGGCAGCACGGCCAGGGTAATGCGGCTGATGCAGACCAGGCGGCCTGCGGCATCCTCGATCCGGATCTCCCAGACCTGGGTGCTGCCGCCGAGGGGGATCGGCCGCGGAGGGCGCAGCGGCGTGAGCGGCGAGCTCGACCTGACGGACATAGTGGTCACGGAGGACGAGAATTGCCTCATCGAGCCCGAGGCGGAAGCAGGAGACACGACCCCCGATGCGGGCGAGCTGGGCGAGCACATCAAGATAAGGCTCACGCTGAAGTCCTCTCTCTGGGGGAGCCCGAAGCTCATCTACGAGGGGTTGTTGAAGGACATACAGCCGCACTATGACGTCGACGAGATGCTTCCGCAGCACGATTACGACTTCATAATCGAGGGCTGGTGGTGGCCGCAGTCCGCCACGGACAGCCAGGCGATGACCGACGTCGTGAAGCTCAGCATGAAGTTCCAGCTCCAGCAACTCCCCGACTGAGGTTGAGGAACCCTAGCAAGGCACGTTGTCCCTCTCTCCAACCCGGGTGGTCGCCACCCGGGTTGGAGACCAATACTAATCACAGAGGAAGACACAGAGGAAGATGACACAGAGGAAGATGGTGATGGGCATGGTGAACGAGGCATGGGCGAGGTTGCAGGGGATGGCGCGGAACAGGCTTGTCCGGAAGTTGTCAAAGGTGCTGGGATGGGCCGCCACCCTGGCGCTGTTCGGCATCCTCCTCCTCACCAGTTTCCTGATGGTCGCCCCCCTCTTCGGGCTGCAGACCTACACGGTGCTCTCCGGGTCCATGGAGCCTGCGCTGAAAGTTGGGGGGATCACCGTTTGTAAGATGGTCCCCGTGCGCGAGATAGAGGTGGGGGACATCATCGCCTTTAACAACCTCGAGGGCGTGAAGATAACCCACCGCGTGGTAAGCGTCGCGGAGGAGAACGGCACGATGATGTTCCGCACCAAGGGGGACGCCAACGAGGAGGAGGACCCCAACGAGTTCTCCATAAACGGCGACAGGGTGCACAAGGTCATCTTCCACATCCCGTACCTGGGATATTTCTATGGTTTTATCCGAGACAATTTCATCTACCTCGCCGTGACGTTCCTTTCGGTCACCGTTCTCCTGGCGCTCTTCAGGAGAGAGAAGGGCATTGCATTGGCCGCATCCCACGGCGAGAGGAAGGCCGTGTCGACCAAGGTCGATCTTCTTGACCCCGACGGGTAAAGGCGGGTGTTGGCACTCCTGATGCGCCACGCAAGCGCGGTCGTCACGAAGGCTTGGGGTCTCCTTCCCGGTAACGGGTCGGAGATGCAACGCCCTCCGAGCCGGTGAGTGCGCTTGCCCCAACCGAAGGCCGGCCCGTTTTCCTCCGTCGTCCAAGGGAGTCCGGGAACCTCAGGGCCCTTCCGCGGCGGTGGGAGGGCATCCCTCATTCCTGGGAGTTGGTGGGCGAAACAGCACGTTCGTCTCCCGACGACCTTCCGAGACCTGTGATCGCCTCCCCATCGAGAGGTCCGCGATTCGAGAGGTCCGCGTTCATGCCATTCTTGACAATCTGCTTCATTCCTCGCCCCCTTCATTCGGGTTGCCTCCGTCGATCCATGCTTTATCCGGTTCACGGCGAGAGCTTGAACGGGATATATTCGGCATTCCCCTGCGGTCGCGGTTGTGGCTTGCGCACTACCCAAAGCGGAGGAGGTGCTGATATTCTATGTCCTGAACGAGTTCCCGGATGATGGAAACAGGAGCGAGTGATGGCACTGGTCAAGGACCTGGACTACCAGATGGAGGTCATCCTCTCCGGGGCGGTGGACTGCCTTCCGGAGGGGGATATGCGGGCCAAGGTGGAGCGATCCATCGCCGAGGAACGGCCTCTGCGCGTGAAGTTCGGGGTGGACCCCACCCGGCCGGACCTGCACCTGGGCCATGCCGTCCCTCTACGCAAGCTCCGCCAGTTCCAGGACCTGGGGCATACCGCCATACTCCTCATCGGGGATTTCACGGCTCGGGTCGGGGACCCCTCGGAGCGCGACGTCACCCGCCCCCAGCTCTCCGCCGAGGAGGTGCGCGCCAATGCCGAGACCTATGCCCAACAGGCCTTCCGCATCCTGGACCGGGAACGCACGGTCCTCGAGTACAACAGCCGTTGGTTGGCCCCCCTGACCTTCGAGGAGCTTTTACGCCTCACCTCCCACTTCACCGTGGCGCGGCTCCTGGAGAGGGACGACTTCGCCAGACGGTATGCGGACAACGTCTCCATAGGGCTGCACGAGTTCCTCTACCCGGTGATGCAGGCCTACGATTCGGTGGCCCTCTGTGCGGACGTGGAGATCGGAGGAACCGACCAGATCTTCAACCTCCTGGCGGGAAGAGAGCTGCAGAGGGCGTTGGGCCAGGAGCCCCAGAGCGTGCTCACCCTCCCCATCCTGGTGGGCCTGGATGGGGAGAAGAAGATGTCCAAGAGCCTGGGCAACCATGTGGGCCTCACCGATCCGCCGGAGGAGATGTTCGGCAAGCTAATGTCCCTTGACGACCGGTTGATGCCGGATTACTTCCGGCTCACCACCGCCCTCGAGCCCGCGGAGGTGGAATCCCTCCTCCGCGAGTTGGAATCCGGGGATCTCCACCCGGCCAGGGCCAAGAGGCGCCTGGCCCGCGAGGTGGTGAGGCTGTACTGGGGGGAGGAAGCCGCCGACGCGGCGGAGCGGTCCTTCGACCGCGTCTTCGTGGAGCGGGAGTTGCCGGAGGAGATACCCGAGGTCTTCGTCCCCGACGGGGAGCTCGTGGAAGGGCGGATCTGGCTGCCCCGCCTCCTGGTCCTCGCCGGGTTGGCCTCCTCCACCAGCGAGGGGAGGAGGCTCATAGTTCAGGGAGGCGTGAAGCTGGACGGGAGGGAGGTCTTGGACCAGGAATACGAGGTCCAGGCAAGGGATCTCGACGGGCTGGTCATCCAGAAAGGGAAGCGGCATTTTCGCAGGATAAAGCGGTAAAAAGAAGCTGCATTCCGTTTGACACCGCCCCCTCCCGGTGTTAATATGAGAATTGCGGCGAGAGCCGTCGGGGGACGAACCCGATTGAAATGAAGGAGGCGGTAATCCGGACGCTTGAAGAGAAGAGAAGCGAAAGTAGGCCGGATGCCGCTCCGAGAGCGGTATTTTTAATCCGCATTTATTGACAGGGATAATCGAGAGTGCTACCTTGTAGCCTTGTTGAAACGGCGCTGAGCCATGTTCCTTGAAAACTAAACAGCGTTTCAGGTGGAGAGAGAGTGCTCCCATGAATTCCGTTCCGGTCCGTCCTCGGACGGACTGCGGCCGGTAAGGAGCCCGGATACGTTCTTCGACGCATGTAAGTCCGCAAGGACTGCATTTTGGTCGGAGAGTTTGATCCTGGCTCAGGACGAACGCTGGCGGCGTGCCTAACACATGCAAGTCGAGCGGACCTGTCCCG
>MU158611.1:11973-15669 GCA_015711895.1 Candidatus Solincola tengchongensis
AATACCGGATACCTTCCCACCACCGCATGGTGGAGGGAAGAAAGGTTGGCTTCGGCCTTCCGCTTCGGGATGGGCCCGCGGCCCATTAGCTAGTTGGTGGGGTAACGGCCCACCAAGGCGACGATGGGTAGCCGGCCTGAGAGGGTGTCCGGCCACACTGGGACTGAGACACGGCCCAGACTCCTACGGGAGGCAGCAGTGAGGAATATTGCGCAATGGGCGAAAGCCTGACGCAGCGACGCCGCGTGGACGATGAAGGCCTTCGGGTTGTAAAGTCCTGTCAGGAGGGACGAAGCGGCTTCGTGCCGTGACGGTACCTCGGTAGGAAGCCCCGGCTAACTACGTGCCAGCAGCCGCGGTAAGACGTAGGGGGCAAGCGTTGTCCGGAATTACTGGGCGTAAAGAGCTCGTAGGCGGCCCGTTAAGTCGGGTGTGAAAGCCCTCGGCTCAACCGAGGAACTGCACTCGATACTGGCGGGCTAGAGTCTGGTAGAGGGAGGTGGAATTCCCGGTGTAGCGGTGAAATGCGCAGATATCGGGAGGAACACCGGTGGCGAAGGCGGCCTCCTGGGCCACGACTGACGCTGAGGAGCGAAAGCTGGGGGAGCGAACAGGATTAGATACCCTGGTAGTCCCAGCCGTAAACGATGGGCACTAGGTGTGGGGGGTTACCAACTCCCTCCGTGCCGAAGCTAACGCATTAAGTGCCCCGCCTGGGGAGTACGGCCGCAAGGTTAAAACTCAAAGGAATTGACGGGGGCCCGCACAAGCGGCGGAGCATGTGGCTTAATTCGACGCAACGCGAAGAACCTTACCAGGGCTTGACATGCACTCGAAAGCCGTGGAAACACGGCCCTCCTTCGGGACGGGTGCACAGGTGGTGCATGGCTGTCGTCAGCTCGTGTCGTGAGATGTTGGGTTAAGTCCCGCAACGAGCGCAACCCCTGTCGCATGTTGCCAGCGGGTAATGCCGGGCACTCATGCGAGACTGCCGGTGTCAAACCGGAGGAAGGTGGGGATGACGTCAAGTCATCATGCCCCTTATGCCCTGGGCTGCACACGTGCTACAATGGCCGGTACAGAGGGCTGCGATGCCGCGAGGCGGAGCGAATCCCAAAAAGCCGGTCTCAGTTCGGATTGGAGGCTGCAACTCGCCTCCATGAAGTCGGAGTCGCTAGTAATCGCGGATCAGCAATGCCGCGGTGAATACGTTCCCGGGCCTTGTACACACCGCCCGTCACACCACGAAAGTCGGCAACACCCGAAGCCGGTGAGCTAACCCGCAAGGGAGGCAGCCGTCGAAGGTGGGGTCGGCGATTGGGGTGAAGTCGTAACAAGGTAGCCGTACCGGAAGGTGCGGCTGGATCACCTCCTTTCTAGGGAGTGCCACCCGGGTGGAACCCGGGGCACGAGACACAAACGTATCCCTCTCTCCCCTGGCGCTGTTTAGTTTTGAAGGAACGGCGCATAGGCGCCGTTTCTTTTGTCCAGGCCCTGAAGGCCGGTTGTGATAATCGATCGACCGCCGATTAGAGACGGCCGGTTTCCGGCATGCCCGGGGATGGGGCAGGTCCCTGGGCCAGCCGAGGGTTTGCTGCGGGCCTCGCAGTGGAAGAATAGAAAAAGCCACAACCTGCCCCAGAGGATCGTGGGCGGAGGGAGGCCAGATGAGGATTCGCGGTACGAGCCGGCGACGCAGGAGCTACGCCTGTGAATGATGCCGGATGGGTTCGAGCGGGTGTCGGCGGCGGGCTGGACCGTATGACCGTTGTGCCGGATTCGGAGATTGCCCCATCCTGCGGGCCCCGGAAAAGGGCATGGCTAGATAAGGAATTCAGTTGCGGCTGTCGAATAAAGGATTTAGATGGTTAGGCGCCAATCTATGAGTATTTGGAAGAGTCGGAAGAAAGGAGCGTGAAAATGGTACAACAACCGCCTGGACGGCCCGGAGGGATGCAGCCGCCTCCACCGCCGCCGGGGATGCCACCCCAGGCCCCCATGGGAAGGCCGAGGCCGCAGCTGGACACCTCCAAGCTGCCCATCCCCGACATTGTGGTTGCCGGAGGTTCGCTACTGGCCCTGATCTTCAGCTTCCTCCACTGGTATAAGGTGGAGATCTTCGGCTTCGGCATTGGGGCCTCGGGCAGGGGAGGCTATCAGAACTGGCCCATGATCATCTACCTCCTGCTGCTCATCTTCGCCGGCTTCTTCGCCGCCAACGAGATGGCCGGTTTCGTGGACATCAACCTTCCGCTGGGGCCCATCTACCTCATCTGGTCCATAGCGGGGACCTTCTTCACCCTGCTGGCCTTCGTCATCCGCCCCGGCGACTGGGACTACGTGAAGATGAACTGGGCGATATGGATCATCATGATCATCATCTCCCTGATCCCCATCGTAGGCGGATTCATGAAGGTACAGCAGAGCAGCTAGGGGGTGGGGATAAAAAGGGGAAAAACCTCCCTGACACCTATTGACCTTAGGCGTATAATTAAGATAGGATTCGACTTTGGGCGCGCCGTTGAGGTGCGCCCAAGCAACTGGTGATCGCACCTTGAAAACTGCACAGTGATCGAAGAGGTTGTTTTAACCAAGCTACTAAGGGCATACGGTGGATGCCTAGGCGCCAGGAGCCGATGAAGGACGTGGTAGGCTGCGATAAGCTCCGGGGAGCCGCCGAACAGGCTTTGATCCGGAGATCTCCGAATGGGGGAACCCACCGGCGGTAATGCGCCGGTACCCACGCCTGAACACATAGGGCGTGTGGAGGCAAGCGGGGGAACTGAAACATCTAAGTACCCCGAGGAAAAGAAAGCAACCGCGATTCCCTGAGTAGCGGCGAGCGAAACGGGAACAGCCCAAACCCGGCGGATGCATAAGCCCGCAGGCGTTGTCCGTCGGGGGTTGTAGGACCCGCCAGGTGTCGCTGCGGAGGCACCAGGGAGTTACAAAACCCGTCTCTAGTCGAAGGGTTCTGGAAAGGCCCGCCACAGAGGGTAACAGCCCCGTAGGCGAAAGGGATGGGTCTCCCGGCGGTGATCCTGAGTACGGCGGGACCGGGGAAATCCCGTCGGAATCCGCGGGCACCACCCCGCAAGGCTAAATACTCCCTGGCGACCGATAGTGGACTAGTACCGTGAGGGAAAGGTGAAAAGCACCCCGGGAGGGGAGTGAAATAGAACCTGAAACCGTATGCCTACAAACCGTCAGAGCGGCTTCGTGCCGTGATGGCGTGCTTTTTGTAGAATGAGCCGGCGAGTTACCGGTACGCAGCGAGGTTAAGGGGAAGACCCGGAGCCGTAGCGAAAGCGAGTCTGAACAGGGCGTTTAGTTGCGTGCCGTAAACCCGAAGCCGAGTGATCTACCCATGGGCAGGTTGAAGCGAGGGTAAGACCTCGTGGAGGACCGAACCCACTTCGGTTGAAAACGGAGGGGATGACCTGTGGGTAGGGGTGAAAGGCCAATCAAACTCGGAGATAGCTGGTTCTCCCCGAAATAGCTTTTGGGCTAGCCTCGGGTGTTCAGCCGTGGTGGTAGAGCACTGATTGGACTAGGGGCCTTCACCGGTTACCAAACCCAGTCAAACTCCGAATGCCACGGCTCCAGAACCCGGGAGTCAGACCGTGGGGGATAAGCTCCATGGTCGAGAGGGAAACAGCCCAGACCGCCAGCTAAGGCCCCCAAATCCGGGCTAAG
>JACVJH010000161.1 GCA_015711895.1 Candidatus Solincola tengchongensis
CCAACGTGACCCCGGCCACGGTGAACAGCATGGTGAGCGGGCTCTCCACCTGGATAACCAACACGCTCATTCCCGGTCTGGACACCGCTGCCATCGCCGGGATAGCCAACGCCGACAGCACCAGGGATTTCCTGGCCGCACTACTGCCGCAGATCGACGAGGCCAAGCTGGCTTACGTGGTGAACAACAACGGGACTTGGCTGTCCGACCTCATCTCCAACCTGGACGGCTCGGTCATCGCCGCAGCCGTCAACGCCAACGAGGCCTTCGTCACCGCGCTGGTTCAGAACCTGGACACCACCGTGCTCGCAAACGTTATCAACGCCAGCGGGACCTTCCTCAGCCAGCTCCTCGGCAAACTCAATCCAACCGTGCTGGCCAACGCCATCAACGCCAACGGGACCTTCCTGACTAACCTGCTCGGCGCCCTCAACCCAAGCGTGGTGGCCGCGGCCATCAACGGCAACCAGACCTTCGTGAACAACCTGCTGGGAGCCCTCGACCCGCAGGTCCTGGCCAACGCGGTCAACGCCAACCAGACCTTCGTCACCAACCTGATAGGGTATCTTAACCCGGCGGTCATAGCCGGCGCGGTCAACGCCAACCAGACCTTTGTCACCGGGATGGTCACCAACCTTTCTCCGACGGTCCTGGCCACAGCCATCAACGCCAACGAGACTTTCATGAGCAGTCTGATAACCGGGTTGGACACCACCGTGTTGGCCAACGTGCTCAACTCCAACTCGGTGCGGGACTGGCTGGCGACCCTGGTCTCCAAGCTGAACGCCACACAGGTGGCCTATATCGTCAACAACAACCAGACCTTCCTGACCAATCTGCTCGGGGCGCTCAACCCCTCGGTACTTGCGGCGGCCATCAACGCCAACGGGGCCTTCCTGAACAACCTGATCGCCAACCTCAACCCCTCGGTGGTCGCCGCGGCCATCAACACGAACCAGACTTTCCTGACCCAGCTTATCTCCAACCTGAACGCCGGCGTTCTCGCGGGAGCCATCAATGCCAACGGGACCTTCCTGCAGAACCTGCTGGGCGCCCTGGACACCAACGTCATCGCCGGCGCGCTGGCCTCCACCAATGGCCAGACCTTCCTCACCAACCTGATCATCAACCTCTCAGGGGCCCGAGCCCAGGCTCTGGTCAATGCCCTAAACGCAACCGGCGTCGATTATCATAACGATGATGCGCCTATCACCTTCTTCGACCAGTTCGTCCTGATGCTCCACACCAACCTGAACATCTTGGGTCTCGGGCACCATATCGAGGGTAAGCTCGAAGGGTTCATCTACGATGCCAATGGGGGAGACTGGTAGTCGTACGGTGTGTGAGAGGGCTGGCGTCATGCCCGCCCTCTTTTTCTTGCCCATTCACGCGGTTGTCCGTGTATGGTGTTAGATTTGAGAGCGTGGCCTTTTGAGTTTTGGCAGGCTAGGGAGAGGAAGCCTTATGCCCGCACCGGATGTGGGCCCTATGGCTGGTTCAAAACCGATGAGTGAATGTATTCCCCATGATGCGAAGGTAAATCGATTCACGGGAGTCTTCTTTTCCCTCATTTTCACACTTCTCCTGTCAATGACTCTTTTCCTCGCCGGTTGTGGAGGCGGCTCCTTTGGCGGTTCCCTCGAGAGAGTGGACGCGTCCGTGAAGAACTTGGACGACTCGGTGCAGGGAGCGATAGGATACATACAAGCGCTTAACGGCTTCGATTTCGAGAACACCGCTTTTCTGAGTGATGCCATGAGTGCAGTGAGGACGGGCCAGGATTTGGTTCAGGCGGCAGGGCAGGCGCTTGAGGATTTGTCCTCCATCGATTATCGGGGCAAGCTCATGCGCCTCGGAGAACTGGTCAGCGAGTTCGTGCCCAATGCTCGCGAGGCACTTGATGAGATTTCCATCTTTTACCAAGATATGGAAGCGATCCTGCTGGCCGTCAGGCCACTTCTCGAGGAGGAGGCGACCATCACCCAACTGGATATACCCCAGAACCAGTCCGAATGGAGGGAGAGGCTGGAGAGGCTTAAGCGGGCCGTGGAGATGACGATTCAATCACTCGGAGGGTTGACGGTCGATCCCATCTTATCCAGCTACCGCTCATATTTTTTGGAGCTATCCTCGGCGCTTGAGAAGGTCGTCGACAAAATCATCGACCGTCTTCCCCTTGCGGACATTAGGGAAGATATCGGAATCAGCGCGGAGTTCAATCGGGTCCAGGAACTGCTCGATGCCTATCCCTCGTTGGTCGAGGGGTTAAAAGGGAAGTTGATGATATTTTCACTCGACCATTCCTTGGGGGAAATCGAATTGGAGATAAACAGGTTGTACATGGAGAGCGGTTCATAGGCTTGAGCTATTGCAAACGCCTGTATTACCCAGCTGTTGAGGGCAAAAACGGCTCGATTCCTTTCCCTGCGGAGAAGGGGTTGGCCGTTCCAGAACGCAGGGGTTTTTACGAGAGTGGTAATTATCCGGGATAGGCCAGTTCGGTGGGCCTCTCACAAGGCAAGATGGGGGATGTCAAGTTCTTTCGAGCGATGAAGAAATCTAAAAGGGGAAGCTCAAGCTCTCTCCCGGCTAAAACAAGTTAAGAAAAGGGAAGGGATAGGTGTGGGAAAAGTCATTGGCGGATGGTTTATAGTATGTTAGAAAGTGAATGGTGATAAGGGAAGTATCGAAGTCGGAAGGGGGAAGTCAACTCCAGCTTCAAGGCGCAGAAGGGAGATGCAATCCAGCTTACCAGGATTTTAATGGAGGTGTAACGCTTGAACTGTCCCCGCCATCCCCACAAGCGAGCGGTGGCCTCCTGCCGTGAATGCGGGACGGGTTTCTGCATTGAGTGCGTGCGGGAGACGGACCAGACTACCCTGTGTCCGGAATGCCACCGAAGGCGGATAGACGAATTCAGCCGGGAGTTCGCATCCCCGGACGAGCAAGTCGAAGGTACCGCAGCCCGGACTGCGGCGGAAACCGGACGGGGCGCCCGCCTTTACGGGACTGCGGTGCCGGCGGCCACGCCTCCCCCGAGTTCCGAGATGCCGGAGGGCCCCTCTCCGACGGCGCGAGCAGAGGCCGAAGAGGCGGAAACCGTTTCGGAGCGGGCTGCAGAAGCTGGGAGATTGTGGAAAACAGTCCGGCGAGGCGGTAGGCCGGGACGAAAGGGGAGGGTGTCGGGGAAGGAGGGTGTAGAGGAAGCCCTTTCCGCGGAGAGAACCGCAGGCGTTGTCGAGCACGGTACCGTCGGGGAAGCGGATTTCCTCTCTCTGGGCCCCGATGAGGACTTCACCGAGCTGTCTAGGGCCGTGGAGAAGAGGAGGTTCCGTTTTCCTGGAAGAAGGCGTTCGGCGGGGAAGGGCCTCCCGGAAGAGACCTCGCAAGAAAGCGAAAAGCAGGGACCAAGAGAGGCCGTGGCCGTGAGGGATGAGACGGTAAGACCTGGAACACGGGAGCCAGTGGAGCGGACCGACACGGCATCCCGGTCGGGGGGGAAAGGTACGGCCGCGCCGGCGAAGCCGGGACGAGAGCCGGATGAGGCGCGGGAACCGGGGCCGATCCATCCCGGAACGGCGGTTCGGGGCGAGGAAGCTGAGCTCGATGTCGTGGTCTCACGGCTCCTGCGGCCTGAAAGCGGCCGGAGAGCGGGTGAACCGGCGGGGGGAGTCCGGAAAGCCCAAGCCGCTGCCGGAGATGGCGTGGAGGAGGTGCTTTCCGCGCTCCTGCGGCCGGAGGCCGAGGTTCCGGGGAGGGCAGGAGCGGGACGGGGTGGAGCGGCGACCGTCCCCCGGGATAAGCTTGCGGATGCCCGGGCCCTCTCCTCCACAGCTGAAGAGGTGGCGCCGGGTATATCCCGGGAGGTTCGTCGCTCGGCCGAGGAACGCCGCAAGGTGCGAGGGGAGAGGGAAAGGCGTTGGTCCTTCCTGGCCCAGCCCCGGGCCTCGGAGCACACGGAGCTCGCCTCCAGCTGGTGGAAAGCCACGCTGTTCATCCTGCTCATGTTGGTCCTGGGCGTTGTCCTCTGGGCCGTGCCCAACGCCTACCTGGTGCCCAAGGACACGGAATACGGCATCCATGCGGTGGCCTTGGGTATCCTCCTCGGCCTGCTTTTCTGGTGGAAAGCGGGCAGGAAGCACGGCACCAAGCTGGCAGTGCAGGCCGCGCTGGTCACCTTCTTCGCCCTCTTCCTGGGCGAGTTCCTGCACTGGTTCCTGATCATCACCAAGAACGCGGCCCTGCGTACCGTGTTCTTCGACCTCATCTCCTTCCGTTTCATCTGGGAGCACGGCGCGGAGGTAATGCGCCATACCATGGAGGCCATGTTCCCGGGAGCCTTCATATGGATTATGATCATGCCCACCCTCCTGGCCTTCATCATCGGTTTCGGGATGCCACCCATACCCGAGATCTTCCTACAGTTCGGGCGGGCGGTACGCGAGTGAGACGTCGAATGGAGAGTGGCCATGGCCTGGGAAGTGGAGATGTTGGACGGCGGGGCCAAGGCCCTGGTGCGCGTGGAAGGCGTGGTGGACTCCACCAACGTGGAGGAATTCTTCGCCTTCATCAACTCCATCTTTAAAAAAGGCGTGAAACGCATGGTGCTGGACATGGAAAACACCAGTTACTTATCCAGTGGAGGTATCTCCGTCATCGTCGACGCCTACAAGAAGGCGGAAAGAGAAGGGGGGAGGCTGGTCATCGCCCGCGCCTCGGATATGGTGGTCGATCTCTTCCGGGTGGCCCAGATCGAGAGGATAATCCCCCTGTTCTCCACCCTGGAGGAAGCCCTCCAAGCGCTCTGAAACCTTGCCGCCTTCACGCCCTGTCGACCTCACGTTTCAAGGTCATTCTCATACACTTCCGCAGCGGGCTTTACGATGCCGCACTCCGGGCGTTAAAGGCGGTTTTCGACGGCGCATACGTGGTTGGCGGCACAGGATGATCCGGGTGTGAAAGCCGCTTGCACCGCGCATACGCAGCACGGCAGCGCGATGGACGGTGAACGGGTGTTATCAGTATGACTTGCGGGCAATCATGCGTTCAGATGGCCACCACCCGCATGACCTCCTCGATGGAGGTGATGCCCATCTTGACCTTGATGAAACCGTCGTCGCGCATGGTGATGAGGCCCTCTTCCTTGGCCTGTTTCATGATCGTCGTGGCCGAGGCCTCCTTGACGGTGAGCTTCTTTATCTCCTCGCTCATGGGCATGACCTCGTAGAGGCCGATGCGTCCCTTGTACCCCGTGCCCCCGCACTTGGCGCAACCGTTCTCGTTGGCCTTGTAGAGGATCAGGTCATCCATGTCCTGGTAGGGGAAGTCCAGGGCTTTGAGCACCTCGATGTCGGGTTCATAGGGCACCTTGCAGTTGGGACAGAGCTTGCGCACCAGCCTCTGGGCCATCACGCAGTTGACGGCGGAAGAGACCAGGAAGGCCTCCACCCCCATCTCGATGAGGCGGGGCAGGGCGCTGGGTGCATCGTTGGTGTGCAGGGTGGATAATACCAGGTGGCCGGTGAGGGCGGCCTCGATGGCCGTCTTGGCCGTCTCACGGTCGCGGATCTCGCCCACCATCAAGATGTCGGGAGAGGTTCGCAGGATGTTGCGCAGGGCGTTGGCGAAGGTGAGGCCGGCTTTGGGGTTCACCTGTACCTGGTTGATACCGGCCAGGCGGTACTCCACGGGGTCCTCCACGGTGGTGATGTTCTTGTGCTCCGTGTTGAGCACGTTCAGGGTGGCGTAGAGGGAGGTGGACTTCCCGCTGCCGGTGGGGCCGGTGACCAGGAGGGCCCCGTGGGGTTTGGTGAAGGCCTGGCGGTACTTCTCCAGCGCTTCGGGCAGGAAGCCGAGGTCCTCCAGCCGCAGGAGAATGCTCGATTTGTCCAGGATACGCATGACCACCTTCTCCCCGTAGACGGTGGGGAGGACGGCGACCCGGAAGTCGATGGCCTTACCGTTGGTGACCAACCCGAAGTGCCCGTCCTGGGGGACCCTCCGCTCGGCGATGTTCAAGTCGGAGATGATCTTGATGCGTGACACTATCCCATCGTGCACGTTCTTGGGAAGGCGCTTTATCTCCTGACAAACACCGTCTATGCGGTAGCGGATGAGGACCTCGTTCTCGCGGGGGTCGATGTGTATGTCGCTGGCTCCCCGGTTGATGGCCTCGGTTATCATCGTTGTGGTAAATCTTACCAGAGGCGTGTCGTCCACCACGCCGGTGATGCCCTCGGCCTCCTCCTCGCCTTTGTCTTGGAGGGCCTCCTCCACCACGTCCGTGTCCAGGTGGTAGTATCGCTGGATGGCGCTCAGGATGTCCTCCCGCGCGCTCACCACCGGCTTGACCTCGTACCCGGTGCTCAGGCGGATGTCGTCCAGGGCGTAGATGTTGGTGGGGTCGGCCATGGCCACCACCAGCTTCCCGTCCTCGAAGTCGATGGGGATGCAACTGTAGCGCCTGGCCATGGATTCGTCTATGGAGGTGGTGGCCTGGATGTTTATCTTGTACTCCAGGAGGTCAACGTACTCCAGGCCCAGTTCGCGGGCGATAAGCTCCGCCAACTGGTTCTCCTTGACCATTCCCATCTCGAGTAGCACCCGGCCCAGGCTGGCCCCGGTCTCCTTCTGTCGCTCCAGGGCCTGCGCCAGCTGCT
>JACVJH010000162.1 GCA_015711895.1 Candidatus Solincola tengchongensis
GAGGTGCCCGTCACGGAACAGCAGGACTGCTTTTTCGTAGACCACAATGGTGTTCTCGGGCAGCAGGCCGCCCCTGGCCTCGTGGGTGAAGATGGGCGGTCCCAGGAGTGCCGAGGCCTCCTCGGGTGTGAGGTGGAGGCCGAAGTCCTGGGGTTTGAGGGTGGTGGGCGGATATTCCGAGGACCTGTCCTCCACCGTCTCCTCCCCGAAGAGGCGGCCGTTGTCGAAATCCAGAGCCTTCCCCAGGGAGAAGTATGTCCACCGTTCCACCCGGACTTCCGTGACCGGATCTATGGAGATGAAAAAATGGTCCGGGTACCCGTACTCGGCGACCACCCGGCTCTGGTCGAGAGACAGCCCCTCAACAGCCGGCCTTTCATTGGGAGAAACGGTGCTCCCGACCGTGGCCTGCTTCTCGCCGCACCCTAGGATAGGAAGGGAGAAAGAGAGAAGTAACAGCAGCATCCAAAGGAGGAGTGGAGGAAAGCGACCGTGTGGAGAGCGTTTCCCCCTCGAAGCCGTATGGGATAAGAGATCTGTTCTCATAGAACGATTATATCCCTCGCCGGACCGTTTCAAGGGTTACAGGCCGTGGTGCAGGACGAGAGTCCACTTCTCATAGATCGATCATGATGACATCCGTCGCCGGACCGCTATTAAGGGCCACACAGGTCATGGTGTATATAATGACCCTGGAAGAGGAGCGCGGTGCGAGGGGCACAGTTGGGCATGTGGAGGGCTTCGGGGGAACGCCTACCGCACTGCCGTAGGGAATAGCCTATATGTGGGGACCGGGTTGACGGTGGGGAGATTTACGGGTCGCGCGCGAGGAAAGGATTGAGGGGCGGGGCTGGCGCGCCGCGGGCCGTGGTGGAGGTCCATACACGATAGGGCAACTCGGGGGTTGCCTTGACTCGGCGGGAGGAATTTTACGTTCCAAGGGGGTCATATGGGAAGGATCGAGAGATTACTGTGCGTATCCTTGTTCCTGGCCGCGTTATTAACAGTTTCTTCCTGCGGTGGTCCCGAGGCCTCCGCTTACGGGGTCGTTGACCTCAAGGACTCGCCTGTACTGCCTGAGAGCCTTGCCGTTTATATCCCTGTGCCGGTGACGGCAAGGCCTCAGGTGGCCTCCTATACCCTCCCTGTGGACCTCTCCCGGGTAGCCGGCCTGGACAGGAGGTCGCTCCCCCCTGAGGTCCTCTCCGGCTTGGCCGAGAACGGCTTCGCCGTCAAGGAAGGCGGGAGGTACGAGTATATGTTCCAGCTGTACCGCGAAAAGCCGGGTTGCCCGTTCGTCACCGTGGATGCCGTCTGCCAGGCCTTCCTGGGGATGTGTGCGGGTATAAGGATGGAGCTGGAAAGAGGAGAGCTGCGCCGGGAGATGGAGGCCCTGGTCTCCTCGTTCGTGGAGGCGGCGAAAGGCATCTACGGCCGGGCCCGGGGTCCGGTGCGCGAAGCGGCGAGAACCGTACTGGGTTTTGCGGGAGTGGCGGCCGGACTGCTGGGGTTGGAGGCCGGACTGCCTCCGGAGGTCGCTTCCGCGGTGGAGGAGGAGCTGGCGCTCGTGGAAGGGGCTTCCGAGAGCCGCGCATCTCCGGTCCTGGGGCTGCGGGAGGATTACCGCGTGTTCCAACCCCACGGTTATTACCGGAGAGAGCCCGAACTGGCGGAGTTCTACCGCGCCGTGACCTGGCTGGGAAGGTGGGTAGTGTTCCCGGCGGGCATGGATGGCTGGGGGTCGCCGGCGGACAGGCTGGAGGCGGCGAGGAGGACGGCCGTCCTGGTGGGCGCATTGCATATGGGTACGGCGGAGGAAGAGCCCCCTCTTCTCTTGTGGGACCATCTCTACCAGGTGACCCGTTTCCTTTCCTGCAGTACCGTGGGCTTGGACGTCGCCGCGGTAAGCCGCGCCATGGAGGAGGTCCTGGGGGAGAGGTTTCCCCTTTCCCGCCTGGAGGACGACACGCTACTGGAGCGTCTGGCGGAAACGCTGGAGCGGGATGCAGAAAAGGGCGGGGGCTTGGAAAGGGATCCATGGGACGCCGCGGGTCCCGGCTTCCGTCTCCTGGAGACGTTCACCGAGCCCGGCGCCGCGGTCTTCGGTGAGCTGGCGCCCGGGGACGTTCCCGGCAGGGAGAAGCCGCGCGGCCTCGACCTTCCCGCCTCCCTCGGTTCCGATCGAGCTCTGCAGTTGCTGAGCGATTTCTACGGGGAGGCGGGCTTGCCTGGTTACAGGGAAAAGGTCCGGGAACTGCACAGCCGGAGCTCGTCCATCGAGCCTGCCCGGGCCCGGGCCAATCTGGTCTGGAGCGTGTTCAGGAACTGCCTCTCCCTGCTGAGGCCGCCGGGCGAGGGGTACCCGGCTTTCATGCGCAGCGACGCCTGGAGGGATCGCGATCTCTACCTGTTCCTGGCCTCCTGGGTGGACGGCGTCTCCCGGGACCGGGAGTGGAAGGAGGTCGTAGGCGGCTTGGCCTCCGATGGAGGCACCGGTGCGGGCGGCGGAAACGCGCCTGGCAAAGGCTACGTGGAGCCGCGGCCCGAGGTCTATGCCCTTCTGGCCGCGGATGCCGACATGCTGCGGCGTGGTCTCGCGGAACGCGGGTTGTTGAGCGAGGATTCGGCCAGGAAGCTGGATTCCTTTTACCGGCTGGCGATGGGGCTTAAATCCATGGCCGAAAAGGAACTCACCAACCAGCCATTAAGCGCCGAGGAATACAGTGCCCTCGAGGACTTCGGCGATTCGCTCCTCGAGCTCCTTGCCGTACCCGCTGGGGAGGGCGGCGGGTATATCGTGCCCGACCCCTCCGCCATCGTTGAGGTCTACCGGGACGAGGAGGAGGGGACGGCGCTCCGGCTTGCGGTGGGCAGGCCAACCATATATTACGTTATCGCTCCCGTGGAGGGGAGGCCCACCCTAACCGTGGGAGCCGGCTACTCCTTTTATGAATTGTGGGGGGCAGGGGAAGCCGTGCCCACTCCGGAGGAATGGCGCCTTACGGTAGGATCGGGGCAGGTCCCGGAGGCCTCGGCGTGGACACACTCCTTTTTAAAATGAGTCCGGAACCGCGGGAATGTTCGGGATCTCGTCCGGCTAGGGGTGGAGGTCTCCATATATGGATGACTAAGGGCGAACAATCGCCACTCTCCCTTCCCTCGCGCCCCCCTCTCCGGTTGGTGAACCGCATATTCCGGTAAAACAAGAAGGGCCCCGCGGGCGGGACCCTTCTTCTCCCCCGTTCTACCGGCTTACTGGAACTGGTACTGGAGAAGCCCTATCCACCAGAGGCCGTAGTAGAGGGTGGCCCAGATGGACTCCTTCATGCTCAGCATGCCGAAGTCGTTGTTCACGTAGTACTTGCCGGCCTGGACGTTGATGGTGTGGTGACCCTTCTCACAACCCCAGGGCGGGATGGTCAGGAGTTTGTAATAGGGATAGACCTGCTTCCACCCGCTCTGTTCCGCGACCCATACCTTGTAGGTCCCCGCTTTGAGGCCGCGGAACTGGTAATAGCCGCGGGCGTCGGTCTTAGTGGAGGCGACCTTACGTCCGTAGCGGTCGGTGAGGACTATGGTCCAGCCGGATTGGACGGGCTCGTGCCACTCGCGGACCTGGTCGGCGTTGGCGTCGTACCACACTATCCCGGAGATGGTGCCGGTGGTGGAACTGATCTGGAAGGCGCGCAGGGCGGCGTCCTCGCCCAGCTCGAAGAACCAGCGGTAATAGAGGTTGGTGATATTGAGGTCGACTATCCTCTCCGTGCCGTTCAGGGGGTTGAAGGTGTTGTCGGTGACCAGTTGCAGCTTGTAGCGGGTCACCGCCCTCCAGTCGGTCATCACCGGGAGCCCGCTCCATCCTGCCCAACCGTGCTCCAGGGTCCAGAAGAACCCCCCGTCACCCGTCTTCTTGCTGC
>MU158612.1:0-616 GCA_015711895.1 Candidatus Solincola tengchongensis
TTGTCGGGGGTATCGACTATATTTAACTTGGCGGCCTAAACCGTCCGTCCAAAGCAAGGAAAACAACATTGGGTGAAGCCCGCCTCCGTTTGAGTCTATATGTCGGTCAGGGTGAGCGTAGATGAGTTGGGGAAACCTTGTCCTGGGTATCCTGGGGTTACTGGTGGGAGGGAGCGTGACCGCCGTCCTCGTGAGCCACAAGCTGGCCGTGCGCCGCAGAGTCCAAGGGGACGCGGACCGCCTCTTCGCCAAGCCTCTGGAAGGGATTTCCAAAATCGCCGAAGCGGTGCTCCGCGAGGCGCGGCCCGAGTGGCCCCCACGGCTGGACCTGCACAGCCATGTCGCGGAAGCCTTCGACTCGCGCCTGGAGGAAATCGAAGGGCTGGAGAGGCTCTCCCTTCTCCCGGAAGGGTTCCGGCGCCTACCCGTGCTGTGCAGGCAAATATTGGAACGATACGCCGATTGCCGCTTATCCACCTGGGACAGGAGGCGGAGGGGCGAGGACGCCTCCGCCGAGGCGCAGCGGGAGCAGGAGGTGGCGGAGATCGCCGAGAGCCTCCAGGCGACGGTGATGGAGGCTACCTCCAGGATACGGGCCACCGCCGCCTGGACGTGC
>MU158612.1:626-6126 GCA_015711895.1 Candidatus Solincola tengchongensis
TCCGTGATGTGGCGGAGGCCCTGGAGGCGCTCTTCGAGCCAGCCCTGGAGGGAATGGCGGGCGGAGAGGGCGATTCCCGCCTCGCTTCCCTTCTTGAAGCACATGAAAGGCTCCGCCGCGCCGGGATAAACCTGGTGGCCTCGGAGAACCGCCCCTCCCCCGCCGTACTGCGCGCCCTGGGAAGCGACCTCGCCGGCCGCTACCAGGCGGAGGGATACGGCGGTTCCCTCTACGCCCGGCGCATCGTGGAGGAGGCGGAGCGCCTGGCCCGCGAGACCTTCAAGGCCGGGCACGCCCTGGTGTCCCCCGTATCCGGGAACCTTTGCGTCCTTGCCGTCCTCTTCGCCTTCACCTCCCCGGGGGATGCCGTGGGACTCATCCCCTTTACCGCAGGCGGATACCCCTTCGGCGTGGAGAAATTCCACCGGCGGCGAGTCGCCATACCCGCCGACCCGGAGACCCTGGAGATAGACGTCGGGGCCGCCGTCGAGGCTCTGATCCGGGAAGGGGCGAAGGTGGCCTTCCTGGGCGCCTCTTTCATCCCCTTTCCCCATCCGGTGAGGGACATACGCCGCCGGCTGGAGGAGGAGGGATACCAATGCCTGCTGGTATACGACGGGTCCCACGTGCTGGGCCTCATCGCCTGCGACGAGTTCCAGGACCCCTTACGCGAAGGGGCGGATATCCTCATAGGCAGCACCCACAAATCCCTCTTCGGACCTCAGGGCGGGCTCATCCTCACCGACAGGGCGGAGCTGGCGGGACGGCTCAGGCAATTCCTGGAACTCGACCTCCAGGAGGGCATCGGCCTGGTGGACAACCCTCACCTGAACCGCATCGCGGCCCTGGGCCTGGCCCTGGAGGAAATCGGGCAGGACCCAGGCTACGGCCGCCGGGTCATAGAAAACGCCCGGGCTCTTGCCGGGGCCCTGCACGCCGCGGGCGTCCCGGTGCGCTTCGCGGGTAGGGGCTACACCGCTTCCCATCAGGTCCTCCTGGGATTGGGAGAGGAAGAGGCGATGCGCCTGTGCCGCGCCCTGGAAGCCCATGGCATCTTCGTGGACGCCTGGGGAAGGCTGGGCACCGCGGAGATCACCCGCCAGGGCATGGGAAGGGAGGAGATGGAGCGCATCGCCGGGTGGATAGCCGCCGTCTACCGGGGAGAGGAGCCGCCCGCGCTGGACTCCGAGGGCGGGCGGCTTGCGGAACGCTTTTCCGGGCCGTACACGTGAACCCCGATACCCGCCGGAGGCCCAGAGACCAGGCGTGCATCCGAGACCCGCGAGCCCGTCCATCCCCCTGGCAGGTGCGGGCGAAACCGGCTATATAGGGGCCACGAACCTGCGCCTGAAACCTGCGAGCACCCCCATCCACCTGCAGTTCGGACGGACGGTTTGTCG
The DNA here is from genome assembly GCA_015711895.1 of Candidatus Solincola tengchongensis. GTDB lineage: Bacteria > Actinomycetota > Geothermincolia > Geothermincolales > RBG-13-55-18 > Solincola_A > Solincola_A tengchongensis. The sequence goes on from MU158612.1 coordinate 2,027, forward strand.
CCCGGCGATCCTCGACCCCGCCTGAAGCTCTTGCCCTGGAACCGCTGGTCCGAAACGGCCGGCAGGTATCGTGCCGCATGGGGTTACTCGTCTCAGCGATTGAGCACGAGTGGGGCAGGGGGCAAACCCAGCACTGCCGTTCACAACACCGATCTGCAGCGGAATCTCGGCTCCTCCTCGCATGTCCGAGATCGATCCGCCCATTCGGTCTCCTGTCTGGTTCTGGGATATAATGGGTTGGCAGCAGTTTCCATGGCGCAACACGGGAGTGAAAGACAAAGGGCTAATGAAGAAAGGGGTCCGAGGACTTCCACGCTCTCAATCCCAAGCGGGGATGTCGAATCCGGCCCCCAGACCGCAGGTGTACCGCTGATAACGCCGGAACGGTCATGCTGTCGCCTTCCGGCGCCAATCAGGGAGGGGATGGCAAGGCCTTCTTTTATGAGCATGGTTTTCTCAAACAAGACGCGGCACAGGCACCGAAGGGCGGTGTTGACCGCTATTCTCACCTTCTTCATCCTTCTTTTCTTTCCGGGAATCGAAACACCCAGGGCGGAATGGGAAGGAGGGCATTGTGCCGGAGCACTGCCCGGTACCTCTTCCATCTGGTTTTTCGCCGAGGGCTGCACCCGTCCCGGCTTCGAGGAATGGATTTGCGTCCTGAACCCCACGGACAGGCCGAGCGAGCTCTCCTTCCGCTTCCTGCTGCCCCAAGGGGAGAGCACCCCTTACATGGCTACCGTTGGGCCGGGAAGCCGTTTCACCCTCTCCGTCAATCATGTCGCCGGCACGGGCCTGGACCTCTCCGTGGCCCTGGAATCGGACATACCGGTGGTCGCAGAACGCTCCGTATACTTCCGATACGGGCCAGGGGGATGGGCGGGCGGCCACTGCGAACACGGTGCCTCTTCCGCCTCCGACACCTGGTTCTTCGCCGAGGGATGCACCCATCCCGGCTTCGAGACCTGGTTGTGCGTGGCCAACCCCAACCCCGCGGAAACCGCCGTTGAGGTGAACTTCATGCTCGGAGCGGGCCAGGGAGAGAATGCCTCAGCCGATTTCCGCATGCCACCGGGAAGCCGGCTTACCCTGCGGGCAGGGGATTTCGTCCCCCCGTCCGTGGACCTCTCCATGCGGGTGACCTCCTCGCGACCCGTGGTCGCGGAGAGGCCGGTATATTTCGACTACCGGGGAGGATGGGACGGCGGGCATGTGGCCCTAGGCTCGACATCACCTTCCAATAAATGGTATTTCGCCGAGGGATGCACCCGGGAGGGGTTTGAGGAGTGGATCTGCCTGCTCAACCCCGGGGAGGAGGCGGCGAAGGTCACCCTTTCTTTCCTCTCCGCCTCCGAGGAACTGAGTCCTCAGGAGGTCACCGTCCCTCCACGGCGCCGACAAACGGTGTTCGTCAACCACGTGGTGGGCCCCGACAGGGACGTCTCCTGTGAGATAACCTCGACCCTCCCGGTGGTGGCGGAACGGCCTCTCTACTTCGCCTATGCCGGGCGCATACCGGGCGGCCACGTCACCGCGGGCGCCACCTCACTCGCCCGGGAGCTGTTTTTCGCCGAGGGCTGCACACTGGGCGGCTTCGACGCCTATTTATGCGTGATGAACCCCAACCCGCAGCCGGCCACGCTCCTGGCGACCTTCATGGAACCCTCCGGCCGCCATATCGAGTGGCGGCTAGCCCTCCGCCCCAGGAGCCGCCTCACCCTGAGCGCGCGTGAGGCGGTGGGCGCGGACAGGGAGTTCTCAGTGCGCATGGAATCGGACTTCCCGTTAGTAGCGGAACGGCCTCTCTACTTCGCCTACCGTCCCCTCTCCAGATGCTCCCTCGCCTGTGTCGGTGACGTCAACCTGGACCTGGACCAGTTCGACCTGGGTTACGGCTACGAATACCCGTGGACCGGCGTCGCCGGCCTGTTGCAGGCGGCGGACCTTGCCTTCGCCAACCTGGAGTGCGCCGTCTCCTACCGGGGGAGCCCGGTACCCGGAAAGGGCTTCACCTTCCGCGGAAGCCCGGCCTCCATACCCGCCATGCGCGGGGCGGGCATCGACGTCGTCTCCCATGCCAACAACCATGCCCGGGATTTCGGGGGGGAGGCCCTGGTGGACACCCTCTTCCATCTGGAGGCCAACGGGATAGCTCACTGCGGTTCGGGGGCCGACATCACCCAGGCCCGCCGTCCCGCATATCTCACCGCGAACGGTCTCCGGGTGGCCTTCCTGGCCTATAACGACGTGAACTATTACGGCTGGCCGGCGGGGCCGGGTTATCCCGGAGTGGCGGACGCCTCCGACGCCGGGCGCATAGCCGCCGAGGTCTCCGCGGCCCGGGAGCGCTCCGATTTGGTGGTGGTCTCCTTCCACTGGGGCGTGGAAAAGGAATACGACCCCACTTCCCGCCAACGCTACCTGGCGCACCTGGCCGTGGACCACGGGGCGGACCTCGTCCTGGGCCATCACCCGCATGTCGTGCAGGGAATGGAGATATATAAAGGTAGGCTCATCGCCTACAGCCTGGGCAATTTCGTCTTCAACCCCGGGAGTGTGCAGGGGACCTACAGCGCGCTCCTTTCCGTGACCATGGAGTGCGGCCGCTTCGACACGGCGACCATCCGTCCCATACGCATCGTCAGCGGAAGGCCGGTGCTCATGAGCGGGCAGGAGGCGGCCTCCTGGCTCGGACAGATCTCCTCTCTCTGCGCGGGCCTAGGTACCCCGGTCACCATCCGCGGGGATCTCGCCACCATCCCCTGAACCCTCCTGACCAACAGTCGATCACATATCCCGCCCTCTTCACGGGTTTGCCCAATCATGAAAAAGGTAGTTTCTGGGAATAGCGAAACCACCTACGGGAGAGAATCACCATCTATCGCTTTTATGGAGATCTCACAATTATCACCTAACTCATCCGGAACTGGAGCCCTGCCGCTTTCGACGTCCTCGCAGGGCTCCGCTCCGCGGGATATGCGTTCTCATGGGGTAAAGAAACCCACCCACGGCGAAACAACATCACCTATCGGAAAGGCGCATATTGAACGACGGGGCTTGTCTTCCCGGCGCCTCCAAGGCCCTCGCCGCGGACCAACTGCCGCAGCCGATGGAAGGTCGCCGACCGGATTCGTCAGGGCTCGAACCGGCCGTGTTTTCCCGTCCCCTCAGCGAAGCGGGAGGCACCCTTCAGCGCCTCCCCGCTGGCCAGGGTCTCCATCCCCAGCCGGAACTCGATCTCCATGCCCTCCCCGAAGGGCCTCCCCATCCCGCGGTAGAGGGCCAGGCGGTCGTTGCGCATACATACCTGGGGAAACCCGGCCAGTTGGGCGGCCAGCTTCTCCGCTTCTTCCCTGGCCTTACCCTTGGGTACCACGCGGTTCACCAGGCCCATGGCCAGCGCCTCCTCCGCCCCCACCGGGCGCCCGGTGAGGATGAGGTCCAGGGCCCGGCTCATGCCTATCAGGCGGGGCAGGCGCTGCGTCCCCCCGTCGATTAGGGGGACGCCGAAACGCCTCTCGAATATCCCCAGGACGGCGTCCTCTTCCGCCACCCTGAGGTCGCACCATATCGCCAGCTCCAGCCCCCCGGCCACGGCGTAACCGGAGATGGCGGCGATCACCGGCTTGCCGAGGAGCATCCGTGTGGGCCCGAGAGGGCCGTCCGCGGCCATGTCCTCGTTGAGGCGCGCCGCCTCGTGAAGGGGCTTCGAGGCCAGGGCTTTGAGGTCGGCCCCGGCGCAGAAGGTGCCCCCCGCGCCCCAGAGCACCGCTACACAGGCATCACCGTCGGCATCGAAGGCTCGGAAGGCATCTGCCAGTTCCCGGGATGTGTCGTAATCGATGGCGTTCCTGACCTCCGGCCGGTTGATGATCACCGTCCATATCTTGCCATTCTTTTCCACCTCAACACCCAAGCCGTCCTCCTTTCCTCGTGCATCAACAGAACATCACAGAGGCCACCCCGAAGAGGGCACAGAGGGTCAGGGCCTTGAAGAGCAGGGAAAGAGCGGTATCCGGCCGGCGCTCGTAATGTCCCCCTATAACCTCGGTCTCCGGATGGAGGTAGAGGTCGTCCGGCGAGACCCAGACGGCCCCCAG
>MU158612.1:6136-10944 GCA_015711895.1 Candidatus Solincola tengchongensis
CCCCAGGCCGTTCTCCAGGTCCACCCTCCCGCCGGTGGCCCTCCGATAGACGGCCCAGGGGAGCTCGCTGCAGTACCAGGTATCGCCGTTCTCCTGCTCCGCGAACCAGTTCATGTCGTATGATGTGCCTACCTCCTCCGCGGCCAGTTTGGCCGCCAGGGCCCTCTCCTCCACCGTCGCCGAGGTGACACGGAGGCAGGCCACCCAGGTCATCCTGGGAAATTCCCATGAGCTCGCGGATGCCCGCACCGTCCCCTGGTAGGGATTGGCGGCCACCACGATGTCCCCCCCGCCCACGTAGATGGCGGCGTGCGTCCATCCCCCGGGCGGGTTCAGGGAGGGGACCAGGCTGAGCCGGCACCTCCCGAGGAGGATGTCGCCGGGTTGCAGGTATTCCTCCATCCGGCCTTTCCTTCCCCCCTCGTCCCGGCGAGCGGGGTCGGACGCCGTGCCTGCCTCCCCTTCCGGCTGCGCCCCGGCGGCGGGGAACTCTCCCATCCAGCGCGACGGGCGAAGGGCATTGGCCGGACCCTTACCGGGAGGCGAGGGGATGAACAGGAGGCAGGCGACCGGCAGGGCCAGGGCGAGCGGTATCAACCGGGACCACGTGAGCCCAAACCACCCATGATGTTCAGGATATGCCGCCATGCCCGGCACCTCTCCCGCCCCCCTGACCTCAGTCGGGAACACGCTTCTCCTTAAATTCTAACCCTTGATGCCCCGCTTTCCTCCAAGACTGAGGAGGCGGATATCGATCGTGGTCAAGCCCCCCTTCATGACCTCAGCCTCTTCAAGCCGACGATACGAAATGACCTTTACTCCGGAAAAACGAGCCGTTATGTGTCCATGAAGCCGCGACGCGTCTCCGGTCCCTTTTCACCTCCGCCCTTATCCAAACGTCCCCGATCAAGGGAACCACTGCCTCGCTCGCCGGCTTTTCAGCGGTTTTTATCTTGCGCTCCATAAGATCCCGGGGTCCGCCCCAGTAGACCGACTACATATCCGATGCGGCTTCCGGAAAGGGGTGCGCCACTCGCGTACAACCTAGAAAAATCTGGAACACCGTTCACCCCTCGTATTAAAAGACGGTTATAAGCAAAGGGAAGGGCTTTACCGCCCTTCCCCCATGGGGCTTTGCGAGAAGGAGGCCCTCAGGACCTCACCGCCAGCGCCGCCTTCTCCTCGTCCACGGCCTTCTGTACCAGCTCCTCCACCGGGACATCGCGCAGCGACTCCACACCCAGGAGCCGCTTGCACAGCGCCGGCCCTATCCCTACCCTGCTGAGCATGAGCGCCACCACCGCCGCCGTTGCCGAAAGGCCCTTCGCCCATCCCAACCTTCGGATGAGGATGGTGGACAGGACTGCCGGACCCAGCGTCCCTCCGAAGATGGCCGCGTTCTCCAGGACGAAAAGACGCGCCGCCTCCGGCAGGCGCTCGAACACGTCTGCCTCCCCCACGATCCCCTTCTCCAGGTCCTGTCCCTCCATGATCCACTTGGTTATCCAGTAATACATCAGGGGAAGGAAGGCGGCGCCGTAGACCAGGAGGATGGCCACCACGTCCGAGCCCAGCCACCCGATGACGTTGCTCCACTTCCAGTTCTCGAAGGCCTCGCGGTTCTTGGAGAAGAAACGCTGGTATCCGCGGTTGTCCCACCCGTTGGCCAGGATGAAGAAGAACCCGAGGTAGGCCAGTACGGTCTGGAGGGCTGCCTGGTAATACTTACCTTTCATGAGCAGGTTATAGGTGACCAGGAACCCCAGAATGCCCTGGGTGACGTTGGTGGTGGTGAAGATCCCCACCAGCCACTGGGGTATGGTCTCGTAGCTGCCCACCTGCATGGTCTCCCAGTTGGGGTTGGACCACAGGAGGACCGACCCGGAGGGGACGAAGAGCAGAGAGAGGAAGAGGAGATTCTTGAGGAAATACTCGTTGTGGAAGGCGTCGCTGTACTTCTCCGCCCAGGCCTTCACCACCTTCACCACCTTGCCCAGGTCCCGGAAAGTGACCTTGCCGGGGCGCAGCCCGTTGGCCTTGAGTTCCCTTACCAGTTCCTGGAAGGCGATGTGGTTCTCCTCGCTGAGCCCCGCCGGGACGGTCTCCGCCGTCGGAGGCCCGGCGATCTCGCCCCCGGTACTGCCTTTCCATCCCAGTTTCCAGCGGCGCACCTCGTTCTCCACCTTCAACCTGCGCAACTGCCTGAAGGCGGCCAGCGCGAAGCTGGAACCGATGCCGTAGCTCCAGAACACGTCTACCTGTACCATCCTCCACCTCCTGTTCCGCTTCCAAACGGTATCCCTATCCCTTCATGCCCTTCTCGCGAGACGCATCGCTCTCGCCCCGGACCTCGTACGCCCCTGCGCCGCTGCCCCTCTGGCGGATCGCAATGGCCCCCTCCAGCCCCGGGGCAGATTGCAGCCGCCTCGTCCTCTGCTTTCCCTCCACCGTGACCGGCTTTGCGTGCCTCCATCGCCACCTTTGCCCCAACCGGAAACGATGCGAAGGAGGCTCGCGGCTCAAGCCCTCATCCCATCGAGCATCAGGGTTATGATGGTCTCTTTCCAAACCTCCACAGCCCGCTCTGGATCCTCGCTGGAGACCACCCTCCGACAGGCCTCGAAAAGGGCGGCGTTTACGGCAAAGGCCGTCTCCCTTATGTGCAGGTCCTTCCTGAGATATCCCTTGCGCACTCCGTTCTCCAGGTACATGGCGGTGAAGCTCCCGAAGAGGTCGAAGATCTCCCTTATCCTCTTCTGCATATATTGATCGTTGATGCCGAAGGCCTCGTAGAAGAGTACACGGGATATCTGCGGGTAATTCTTGAAGAGCTCGAAGAGGCGGTCTCCGATGGTGCCCAGCTGTCGGCGGTACTCCTCGAGGGTGTTGGGTTCCATGGGATCGATGTCCGAGACGAAATCCCTGGCTCGCGAGATGATATCCTCCACCACGTGGTTGAAGATGTCCAGCTTGTTCTTGAAATAGCGGTAGAAGGTGCCGTGGCCGATGTTCAGGCGTGAGGCTATGTCCTCGATCTTGGCCGCGTGGTATCCCTTCTCGGAAAAGACCTCCAGAGCCGCCTCTATTATCTCGCTCCGCCGGCGTTCAGCTAGGGTGAGGTTCATGCATCCCCCTTACTGAATGACGTGTCATTCCATATTTTATAAATCTTTCTCTACGCTGGCGTCAACTCCGGAACATCCGAGAGATCACCCCTTCTGTCCCTTCGATCCGCTTGTTCTGTCCGAATGGGAGAGCTGTCTTCCGACCACTCTTTAACTCAAAGGCGCATGGTTTAAAACGATAAAACACCGCGGAGAACAAGCACCGCTAGCGCATGAGCGGCGAAATCCTGCCCAGCTCGCCGAAACGCGGAAATGGTGTCTTCTTCAGGTTCCCAGGTGGCGGAGGAAGAAATCGGCCTGCATGGCGGAAACCTTCTCGAACCACGCGCCGTGGTAGACGTCGAAGTGCCCCACCGGAAGGTGCACGATGGTCACCTCGCGCATGCGCGAGGCGGCCTTTTCCACCGCGCGGGGCCTGATGAGGGAATCCTTCTCCCCGAGTATGACCAGCGCGGGACAGATCACTTTCCCCGCCCTCCTCGCCGGTCGGTAAAAAAGGAGCTCCAGCACCGCCCTTGCCGGGCACTCGTTCTTCCAATCGCTCCCCTCGGGAACGAGGGCCAGGTAACCCGGCTTGCTCTCCGGGGTGTTCATGATCCCGAAGGTGTCCGGATCGGAGACGATGGGCACGCAGTAGGGCTCCCGGAAGGTCAGGGCCCTCCCCAGGTCCCTCAACCCCGCCACTGTGGCCTGCCAGGCGTGCCTGAGCCCCGTGTAGGCCGCGGAAGAGAACCCGTCCACAAAGGGGACTTGCACGGCCACCGCCCGCACCCCTTCGTCGCGGGAAGCGGTCACTAGGGCATGCCCGCCGCTGTAGGAGGAGCCCCAGAGCCCCACCCGGCTTCCGTCCACCTCCTTCAAGGAGCGTACGTAGGAGAGGGCGTGTCTCCAGTCCCTCAGGTGGCGCCAGGGATTGACCAGGTTGCGCGGTTGCCCCTCGCTGGCCCCGAAGTTCCGGTAATCGAAGAGGAAGACGGCCAGGCCATCGGAGGCGAACCTCTCCGCGTAGGGCGGGAGGCCGAAGTCCCTCTGGGCCCCGAATCCGTGGGCCATGACCACCACCGGCGGCCTCCGCACTCCCTCAGGAAGGTAGAGCCAGGCCGCGCAGCGCAGCCTGCCCACCCGGAAATAGTGATCGGATCTGGTAAATTTTCCATCTCCTTTTCTCGCAACCACCACCTTCCACCTCCCTTCCTGTCGAGGCCTTTGCCTGGTCTTTCCAGATGCCGTTTTCCACATGCTCTCGGCAAACATCGGTCGATCGGCACAGAAAACCGGCGAGCACCTATATAAATCCCCCTTTTCCGCCACCCGCTAACCATGATATGCGCCATCCCGGAAACGCAACGCGATAACCCCACCGGCCTCGCCGACGAAAAAGTTTCTGGCGCCGCAGAACAGTGCCGCGGAGATGGCTCGTCCTGGCTCCGGGCAGGCCACCGGCATCCGCTTCCCGGCCACTCGTGAATCCAAGCCCTTTACCGCCCCACAACACAGCATCTCGCCACCGCAAGATCGGAGTGAGCCGGTCGCCATCCCAGTCGCCGAGCGCAGCCATCGCCCCCGGCTTTGCGCCCCTCGTGGCAAACCGTCTCTCTACCGACTCCAGGACACCCGCCTTCAACGGATCTTTTCCTCCTATGATAATATCTGCTTGAAATGGGGCCGCCGAAGCGGGTGGAC
>MU158613.1:0-1458 GCA_015711895.1 Candidatus Solincola tengchongensis
CCGCAGCTCATACGCGGGGTCAGCGCCCCATCCTGCTCGCGCAGGGCGAAGAGCGTGCAGCCCTTGGCGCCCGTCCCCCGTGCGGTGGCCTCCACCAGGGAACGCACGATGTTCTCCACGCCCCCCGCGGCGACCACGGAGCGGGCTATCTCCTGGATGATCTGCTGCCGCAACCCGTTCCCCCGTCCTTTCGAAATCCGGTATCCCTGCGAACGGCCTCCCGCGGGATAGCCGCCTCACCACAAACGCTCACGCAGCCTCGCGCTTACGGCGGCTTTAAGTTCTGGTATTTATTGGTAAAATGTCTTCATCCGAACGCCCGGGCGGTGCTGCCGAGATGCCTTTACCCTTGCCTTTCTATTTTTGTCTATTATAAACCATTTCTCATTACGCCCCCTGCATGTTCCTGCCACCCCGACCTCCCGGTCTTCTTTCAACCCTGAAAGCGCCTCCGAAACGAGCATCAGCTTCCGCTCACCAGTCGCGTTGAGAGGACTTTTCCCATTCTTGGTTCGCTTTTCCATCAGGATGTCAGAAGGGGTTTCTTTTTTGAGGCCTGCCTCAAACCCGGCTGTTCTTCACACGAACGATGCCGTGAGGAGAAAATCCCCATGATTCTCACCAATTCCCGCCCTCCACACTTTCCGTACGGGAAAGGCCCTTACCGCGTACCCCCCGCCGTCCCAGCCCGTCAATCCGCAGCCCGGGCGGCGCGTCCCAGGACCTCTTCGCCGCATCCCTCCTTCCTGTGCCCGGGACGAGCCGGATCGCGGGTCCCGAGGGCCCGGGCCGCCGATTCGCGAGGCATGGTGCAAATCTTCCCGGATACCCGGGCCGAACACAGCGGATTCCCGGCCCGCGGTAGGCGCTATGGGCTATCATGTATCCTAGGACGGAGTCGGGAGAAGGAGTTGAAGATGTTCTCAAAGCAGCGTAGGGAGGAGAACCTGAGAACGGCGTCGGCGGAGACCTTCGACGTCCTGGTCATCGGGGGAGGGATAACCGGAGCGTGCGTGGCCCGCGACGCGGCCCGCCGCGGCCTCTCCACGGTGCTGGTGGAGAAGAACGACTGGGCCTTCGGCACCAGTTCCCGTTCCTCGAAGCTGGTGCACGGCGGCTTGCGTTACCTGGAGCTCTTCGACTTCAAGCTGGTCTTCGAGGCCTGCCGCGAGAGAAGGCGCCTCCTGCTCAACGCCCCCCACGTCGTCTGGCCGCAACCCTTCATCTTCCCCGTGTATAAGGGGGACAAGAACCCCCTTTTCATGATCGCTATGGGGCTCTGGCTCTACGACATCCTGGCCCTCTTCCGCAACGTGCAGAACCACCAGTTGCACGGGTCCAAGCGCATCCTGGAGGTGGAGCCGGAGCTGGACCGGGAACGCCTCAAGGGAGGGGGGCAGTTCTACGACTGCGCCACCGACGACGCTCGGCTCACCCGCCCCCACGTCCAGGCCGCGC